>JBIOWO010000088.1:0-22530 GCA_044868555.1 Lacipirellulaceae bacterium
TTTCGACCGGTCGCATCACGGCCGCCCAGGCCCAACAAGACGCCGCCGGCTGGACCAGCGCCTCGAAGTAGGCCACCTACCGCACGATCAGCACCGAGCACGGCCCCTTGGCCAGGACCTGCGACGACGTGCCGCCGATCAATAGCTGCGCGACGGGCCCGCTGCCGCGGCTCCCCATCAGCACGAGGTCGAACGGCGCCTGGTGCAGCTTCTCCAACAGCTTCTCCGCCGGGCGACCCTCGGCGACGATTGGCTCGCGCTTCGCAAAGCACGCCGGCAACATTTTTTGGAACTGCTTCAACTCATCGCGAGCTGCCTGCACGCTCTGCTCGTGCTCTTTCCGCCACGCCTCGGCCATCGCGGCCACGTCCGGATCGCGGGTCTTCGTCTGCAGCCAATCGGGTAGCTGGGTCAGACTCATCGGCCCGACCACGGTCATCACGGTTCCCACCGCGCCGTCGGGCCACGAAACTTGCTTGGCGACGCGGGCGATCTGCGCGCCGACTTGCGGCCCATCGTACGCGGCCAACATTTGGAACGGTGGTTGGGCCGCGCCGGCCGGCTGTTCGGCGCGGGAGTCGCCGGGCGGTTCACTTTTTACGACCAGCACCGGGATCGGCGCCGAGTGGACAATCGCCCGGCTCACGCTGCCCAATACGAATCGCTCGAACAGACTCGTGCCGCGGAAGCCCACGGCGATCATATCGGCGTGATGCGCTTCGATGGCCTCCAGGAGCGCTGCGCTCGGCGCGCCGTTGTCGCCGATCGGTGCGGGTGGCGTCAGCTTCGCTTGCCACGCCGGCGGCAGCCGCGAAATGGCTTCGTCGAACACGGCCCGACTCAGCGACGTGCGGGCCCGCACCAGCACCGATTCGTCCAGATGCTCTTCGCTCAGGTACGACGACTCGGGCGTTGCGTACAGCAGCACGAGCTCGTCGCGTTCCGGCGACAGCAGCCGGCCGACAAACCGCACCGCGGCAAATGAGTTCGACGAACCATCGACACCGACAAGCACTTTCATGAACGCGCGCCTACCTTTCCGCTTTCCGTTCGGGCTGCGGAGGGTTCGGTGCTCCCTGCTCCCTGCTCCCCGCTCCCTGCTTCTTGAGCTTCGGCTTGAGCAGCAATCGCACCGGCGCACCCAGCGGCGGGATGCGATCGGTAAACGTCTGGAAGCCGAGCGCTTCTTCCTCGGCCGAACTCTGGACGGGAATATCGAGCACTGCGGTGCCGAAGTTCGATACGCAAATGAATTCGCCCCGCTCCCCCTGGTAATACTTCTTGCCGGTGTCCGGATCGGTCCAGAACGTGCTGCCGCCAAATACCCACGGATAGGTCATCGCCTTGTTGGTGCGGATGTCTTTGATCCAATCCTGGGCCCGCACCGTTTCTTCGTTTCCGTCTTCGTCCATGTACTGCACGAGCACGTCGATTTCCGTCCCGGTGGGCGGCTTGTATTTGGGCACGAACTGCACCGGGTGGCCCGGCACGGCCCCCAGCGCGAGCAGGCCGACGTGGACAAGATACGCCTTCGAATTGACCGAGACGATCGACTCGTGCTCCTTGCTGTTGCGCGTGCAGGCAAACATCTCCAGCATGCCCTCGCGCAGACAGATCTGCCCATCGACGATCACCACGCCTTCCTTCGGGTCGACCCACACGTCGAAGTCGGGCGACAGCCGCTTGGCGCCCTTGGGCTCCGGCAACTTCGGCGGCGCGGGACGGGCCGGCGCCGCGGGCGTCGCCTGCGTGTCAGACGCTTGGATCGTCGTCGACTCTGTCGTTGTGGATTCCGCCGCGACTTGTGCTTTCGAATCGGTCGCAGCCGAATCGGTCGCTGCATCCTGGGCTAGTGCCAGGCCGATGCCAAGTACAACGGCGACCGCGACGAAGGCCGTTGAAGAGATTTTGTTTCGCATGGCCGATTCGCTCCTTGCCGTGGCTCCTTGCTGGAGTGACCCTCGACCCCTTAAGATACCGACACTTGGTCCGAGCGTCTATTTGCTCACCACTGGCACACGTAATTCTATCTCGAACTGCATCACCGGAAGAGTCGTCAGCAAATCTATGGCCTTTGCCATTTCGGAAGAATCGCCCGCTCGTTTATCGAACCTTCAACCGCTTTGGTCTCGAACCGCGCCGCGCCGGCTCGTGGAAAAATGTCCGGCCGATGACCCGCTGCGCGGCTGGACAGCCTGGAAAAAGCATCTGGCCCGTCGCACGGCGCCGCGCGTGCCGCCGCTGTTGCCCAGCCTGGATGGGGATGAACTTCTCGCGGCCGCGCAAGCGGACTTCGGCGAGCTCAGCCGAGCCGAGCCGACGGCGGCCGATCGACTCGCGTTGCCGCAAGCGGTGCAGACGCTGACGCTGGCCTATTCGCTCCCCGAACTTTCGGGCGAGCTGCCGGGCGATACGTGGTGGCAGCTCGTCGAGCGGCTGCACGACGTGGCCGGCGACGCGCTCGCCGAGCGCATCGCCTGGCCGGGCGATCCGCAGGGCGTCCTGCGCGCTCAATTGCTGGCCGGCGAATTGCCGCTCGCGCTCGGCCATCTGCTGCCGGAAGTCCGCGCGCTCCGCGGCCTCCGCAAAAGTGCCCGCGCCATGCTTTCCGAATCCTTGCTGGAACTGACCGACGGCTGCGGTCTGCCGCACGCGCGATTGTTGCCGGTCCTGGCGCCGCTGTTCGCGTGCTGGACCCGCGCTCGCTGGCTTGGCGCGCGGCTGAAGGGCGGCTGCTGGTCGAGCGCGGCCGAGGTCCAATACGAATGGCTGCTGCAGCACGCGCTGCGCCTGGCGGATAGCGACGGACAATTCATGCTCGTCCAGCGCGAAGACGAGGCGGCGGCGTGGCCAAAAGACCTGTTTGCGACGGCGCTCGATTTGGTCGGTGACCGCAGGCACTGCGCGGCGGCCGCGGCCGCGCTCCCTGCGCGCGTCGTTCCACGCGGCGTCCGCGTCGACGACGACGATCTGCCCGCGCGATCGCTGGAATCCGATTGGTCCGGCATCGCCGTGCTGGCCGACGGCTGGTCGCGCTCCGCGGCGCGCCTGGCCCTGGCGTTTGCGGATGATCCGGTACACATTGAGTTGACGGTCGGTCGCGACAAATTGCTGGTCGGCAATTGGATCTGCGACACGATATGCGACGGTGCGCCGGTGCGCGTGGTCGGCGAATGGGAAGAAACGTCGTGGGAAACCGACAAGCGATTCGACTACATTGAGCTCGGCGTCGATCTGTCCGACGGTTTGCGGCTTGAGCGGCAACTACTGCTCGCGCGCGACGACCGCGTGCTCTTTCTGGCCGATGCCGTGTTATCGTCGAACGAGGCTCCGCGTCACTTGCGTCATTCGATTCGCTTGCCGCTCGCGCCGGGCGTGGCGTGGCGACCGGAAAAGGAGACGCGCGACGGCGTATTGGCCGCCGGCAGGCGCCGCGCCGCCGTGCTGCCGCTCGCGCTCCACGAATGGCGCGCGGATCCACGCGGCGGCAACCTGGCCGAGGAAGCCGGGCAGCTCGTGCTCACGCAAGAAGCGATGGGCCGGGCGCTGTGCTGCCCGCTCTTGCTCGACCTCAAACCGAGGCGAGCTAAACTGGAGCGCACGTGGCGGCAATTGACCGTCGCCGAGTCGCTCGAAATCGTGCCGCGCGACCTGGCCGTCGGCTTCCGCGCGCAATCGGGCCGCGATCAATGGGTGTTCTACCGCTCGCTCGGCCCGGCCGGCAACCGCACGATGGTCGGGTACAATATCGCCGGCGAGTTCGCCGCCGGCCGCTTCCTTACCACCGGCAAGGTCAAGGAATGGCTCGAGATTGAAGCGGTGTAGAATTACGGTAGCTGAATTCGCAAGATTCAGCTTCGTCCGTCATTTCCAAGACTAAATTCTTGCGAATTTAGCTACGTCCCTACCGCGCCGCATCGGCCATGTCCATCGCCGACAATCTCCGCCGCGTTCGCGAGCGAATCGCCGTCGCGGCTGAATCGTGTGGTCGCATCGCCGACGACATCACCTTGGTCGGCGTGACGAAGTACGTCGGCCCGCGCGAAGCGGCGGAGTTGGTCGCCGCCGGCTGCCACGACCTGGGTGAAAGCCGCCCGCAGGAACTGTGGAACAAGTCAGAAGAATTCCAGCGAGCCGGGCCGTCCTCGGCCCCGGTTGACCCCATCCACTGGCACCTCGTCGGCCACCTGCAGCGCAACAAAGTCCGCCGCACGCTCCCGCTGGTCTCGTTAATTCACAGCGTCGACAGCGAACGGCTACTGGCCGCAATCGACGAAGCCCACGCCGAAACAGCCGGTGGCAGCGCCGCGCCGTGCAACGTATTATTAGAAGTGAACACGTCGGGCGAGTCGGCCAAGCACGGCCTGGTGCCGGACGCGGTCGAGCCGCTCGTGGCCGCCGCGCCGCGCTTTCCGCACGTGCGGATTTGTGGTCTGATGACGATGGCGGCGCTGGAAGGCGGCCCCACCGTCGCCGCCCGCAATTTCGCAGCGCTGCGCGTGCTGCGAGATCGGTTGAAGCCCAACGCGCCCGATTGCGTCGCACTGAATGATCTGTCGATGGGCATGAGCGGCGACTTCGAAATAGCAGTCCGTGAAGGCGCCACGATCGTCCGCGTGGGATCATTGCTTTGGGATATATAGCCCGACCATCTTGGTCGATTGTAAGGTAAACGACATAACAATCATTCCGGGCCAGGATGGCCCGGCTATATGAAATGCAGATCACTCGCAACCCAACGCGTTCGGTGCGCATCGGCACGGTGACGATCGGCGCCGGCCGACCGATCGCCGTGCAGAGCATGACGGCCACGCCCACGCGCGACATCGACGCGACGGTCGCGCAGGTGAACGCGCTCGCGGCGGCGGGGGCCGATGTTGTACGGATCGCCGTCGATAGCGCAGCCGAAGCAGAAGCCGTCGCCGAAATCCGGCGTCAGACGACCGCGAATCTGGTGGTCGATCTGCAAGAAAACTACCGACTTGCCGAGTCGCTGGCCCCACACGTCGACAAGCTGCGTTACAACCCGGGCCACTTGTATCACCATGAGCGAACGAAGCCCTGGCAAGAGAAAGTGCGTTACCTCGCGCAGGTGGCCGCCGACAACGACTGCGCGATGCGCGTGGGCGTCAACTGTGGCAGCGTCGATCCGGCCCAGCAGGCCAAGTACGATCCGGCCGATCGACTGTCGCCGATGCTCGACAGCGCGCTCGATCACTGCCGGCTGCTCGATGAACTGGGCTTCACGCGGTACTGCGTGTCGCTGAAGGATTCCGATCCGCGGGACGTGATTGAAGTCAACCGCCGCTTCGCTGCCGCGCGGCCGGACGTGCCGCTGCACCTGGGCGTCACTGAGGCCGGCCTGCCGCCCGACGGCATCATCAAAACGCGGATCGCCTTCGAGCAGCTCATCAGCCGCGGCATCGGCGACACCATTCGCGTCTCGCTCACCGTGCCGAACCATCGCAAGCCGGATGAGATTGCCGCCGGCCGGCAGATTTTGGACGACATCGCGGCCGGGCGCGTGCGTTCCGTCGTCGACTACGGTCTGTCGACGCTGAACATTATCAGTTGCCCAAGCTGCTCGCGCGTCGAGAACGAGGCGTTCGTCGAGCTGGCCGAGGACGTCAAGCGGATGACCGACTACGCCCGCGAACACAAGATCACGATCGCCGTAATGGGCTGCCGCGTGAACGGCCCCGGCGAAACCGACGAAGCCGACCTCGGCCTGTGGTGCGGACCGAACTACGTGAACCTCAAACGCGGCAGCGAGACGCTGGGGCAGTTCCGCTACGATGAAATCCTGCCGCGGCTTAAGCTAGAACTGGATGCGTTGATTTCCAATCGAGCGTAACAGTTCGGCGAAGCGCCTCGGCAATATCGGCGCGAGTGCGACATCATGATCCTCCCCAACGCCGAGAACGCCATCGTCTCGGAAGACAAACTTACTGCTTATTTGCTCGACATAGGGCATCGACGCGGCGGTAGCAAAGCAAAATTGCTTCTCTCGCTCGGTTACGAGGTTCGGCATTGGCAGCGGTTTGCCCACGACCTTCGCAGCCAGCATCTTATCGCCGAGGTAATTGATCAGCGAGAAACGTCATGGGGCAGGCGCTTCGAAATTGTCGCTCCATTGACAGGTCCATCCGGCGACACCGTAATGTTTCGCAGCATCTGGCAGATTGATCTTGGCACAGACTACCCGCGTTTGATTACAATGTATCCGGAGTAAGCGATGCCCGATCTAGAACTCTACAAAGACGCGATTCTTACCGTCGACCTGGCTGCCGAAGGGTTGCGCGCGGGCGATGTTGGCACAGTGGTTGAGCGTCATCAAGTGCCGGGTGTTGCGGAGGTCGGTTACAGCGTCGAATTCTTTGATATGACCGGACGCACTGTCGCCGTGGTCACCGTGCCAGCGAGTAGCCTGCGAGTGCCCACCGCGGCCGATCTTCCCGCCGTGCGCCCGTTGTCGAAAACGTCGCGGTAGCGTCGTGCGAGTCTAATCGCCCGCGTCGCAAGCGACGCCGCTAAATGCGGCCAACTGGACGCTAGCAGGGTTGGCGGCGGCGACTGCTGTTGACCTCGCGTGGCTGCCTCGTTAATTACGCGACTCCCGCGCACGCTCCGCGCGCTGCCGGGTCTTATCTGCTTCGTCGACTTTTCGATTTCGGATTGTCCGTTGAACCGGATCACCTGTCTTATCGCAATGGTGCTCGTGGCGATTGTCGCGCCGTCGACCGTCGCGCAGCGCGTGCAGTTTCCGACGCCGGCGCAGCCGGTGCAGGCGACGATACCAGCGCCGTCGAGTCCGTTCACGGCGCCCGCACCGCCCGCGTTCAGCTCGCCGGTGAGTCCGCCGCCGGGCGTCGCTTCGCCGTACGCGGTCACGCCGGCCGCGCCCACGTCGCCGTTCCCGCCGCCCGGGATGCCGTATTCCGCTCCGGCCGTCGGCCCGCCGCCGGCGTTCGATCCGTATGCGGTGGGCAACACGGTTGCCGCTCCGCCGCCGCCGGCAATGCCGTATTCGTACACGCCGCCGCCCGTTGCGCCGCCGCCCGCCGCGCCGAACTCGCTGTATCCCAACGGCATGCCGTTTCAATATCAGCAGCCGGCGCCGTACGGTGCGCCGACAACGCCGGGCGAAGGCTACTGGGAAAAGACCCAGCGCTTCCTGCAGGAGCTGAGTGTCGAGGGAACGTATCTGTACGGCAAGCATTCCGATCCGCAGGATTTGCAGTGGACGCGCGCGGAGGCATCGAGCACGTTCGCGATTCCGTTGTGGTACAACATCGAGACGCCGCTGTTGGTGACGCCGGGCTTCGCTTTCAACTGGTTGCAAGGACCGGCCACCGACGGGATGCCGGGCGAACCCGATCTACCGCCGCAGGTGTATGACGCGTACCTCGACTTCGCGTGGTATCCGCGCGTGACGCCGTACCTGGGCGGCGAGCTCGGATTCCGCACCGGCGTGTGGAGCGATTTCAGTTTCTGGGACACCGATTCGATCCGCTTCCTGGGCCGCGGGCTGGCGAACGTCTCGCTTACGCCGCAGCTCGACATCTTGTTCGGAGCAGTATATCTCGATCGGCTGGATGTGAAGCTGCTGCCGGCGGGCGGCGTTTACTATCGCCCGTCGCCCGAGTGGGACTTGTACCTGGTGTTCCCCAATCCGAAGATCCGCAATTTCATCTCGGCCATCGGCAACACGAAGTGGTATTGGTACGCGGCCGGCGAATATGGTGGCGGCACGTGGACCGTGCAACGGCAGTTCGTCGCTGAAGATCAGTTCGATTACAACGACATTCGCGTCAGCGGCGGTCTGGAGTTTGAAACGCAGTCGCAAATTCGCGGCCACCTCGAAGTCGGATACGTCTTCGACCGCGAGCTGTTATTCCGTTCGGGTTCACCGGGCACTTTCAACCTGGACGACACGATCATGTTCCGCGGCGGCATCGACTTCTAGGAGCCGCGGCCATGACAACTTTTCGCTCCGTATGCCGCTCGCGGCTTAGCGTGGTGATCGTTTGTGGCGCTTCGTTGCTTTGCTTCGCTGATGGTATTGCACGCGCACAGAATTCCTACCCGACAACCGCGGCACCGTCACAAGCTTGGGGCGGATACACGGTGGCGCAGGCCGTGCCGTATCAACCGACGCTCACGCCGCCGGCAGCCCCGGTCGTGATCACGCCCGCGCCGCCGGCCGGCCAGGCGTACACGCTCGCCAACCCGGTTCCGTTGCCGTCGTCGCCCGGCGTCCCCGCCGCGCCAATCGCCGGCCCGGCATGGCAACCGTATCCGGATCCCGGAGCACCGGCGACAGTTCCCGCCCCCGCCATCGCGCCCGGCTTGTCGATTCAAGAGCCGATCTATCCGCCGACACCGCAGGCCTGGGACCTGCGCGCTTCGCTCACGCCGCCGGACGCCCGTGACGGCTTCTTCCAGAAGGCCCGGTTTCAGGCATCGTACTTGCCGCAACTCAACGACGACAGTTTGGGTTGGACCGATTTGCGTTGGGAAGTGATGACGGCGTTGCCATTCTTCACGCGCGAGAATCCGATCCTGATCACGCCCGCTTACGAGTGGCATTTTCTCGATCGGCCGCAAGGCTTCGACCTGCCGCCGCGCCTCAACGATTTGACGATGGACTTCCACGTGTTTCGCGTGTACGAGAACTCGTGGATCTTCGACTTCGCCGTTACGCCCGGCCTGTTTGCCGACGACCACAGCTTCGACTCCAGCGACGCGTGCCGCATCAACGGTCGCGGCGTGGCCGTCTATGTGCCGTCACCGGAGTGGAAGTGGCTGCTGGGCGTGCAGTATGTGAATGGCTCGTGGGACAAGATCGTACCGATCGCCGGCTTCGTCTACGAGCCGAACCCCGATGTGAAGTACGAAGCCGTGTTTCCGCGTCCGCGCGTGGCGTGGCGGCTGCCGATTTCGCCCGTCCCCGGCCGCGACGATTACTGGTTCTATCTGCTCGGCGAATTCGCGAACTCGATCTGGGCCTTCGAGCAAGACGACGGCACGCCCGATACGCTGGCCTACCGCGATTTCCGCTTCATCATGGGTCTGGAACACAAGGTCGTGGGCGGAATATCGCACCGTGTGGAGCTGGGTTGGGTTTTCAACCGCGACATGAAAATCGCCAGCAACGGGCCGCAGGAAGTCGGTTTAGACGACACGCTGCTCGCACGTGTCGGTGTGGTGTACTGAGGGTTGAGGGTCGAGGGTTGAGGGTTGAGGGTTGAGGGTTGAGGGTTGAGGGTTGAGTGACGGAGAGCTTTTCGCTCCTGATTTCCTGCTCTTAGCCGTCGTGCCGCAAGAACGTATCCGGGCGACGGAATCCGGCCGCGGCAAATCGTTGCGGCGGCCGCGGCGAGTGTTTATACTGGGATGGGGCAACAATTCTGATACGGGGCGGGTTCACTCCCGCTTCCTTCCGCGGGCATTTTTCCAGAGCGCCTAATGTCGTAATTGGTCTCGGTTGCGCCGTCCTGAGGCGGCGATTTTCTGGCGAGACCATTCTGTTTTTTTGGCGCGCAAATCGGCGCCGACA
This sequence comes from Lacipirellulaceae bacterium, assembly GCA_044868555.1. Lineage (GTDB taxonomy): Bacteria > Planctomycetota > Planctomycetia > Pirellulales > Lacipirellulaceae > JABDGM01. The sequence continues at coordinate 9,560 of JBIOWO010000088.1, forward strand.
ATTGGTGGGGCTCGTTCCTCGACCCACCCCACGACGACACGACATCCTTTGAGTTTTCATCGATGAAGAGCGAATCCCTACGCATTTCTATATTTGCCGCGTGTTTGTGCATGGCGGCGCTTTCGCACATTGGCCACGTGGCTTGGGCCGCGCATCAGACCGACACGCTGACGCCGGTGTCGATTGGCGGATTGCCCTACAACATTTCCGTGCAGAAGTACGATTTTGGCGCGGCCGATTTGCCCACGCTCCACTCGTATGCCGCGGCCCACTACGACGACAAGTGGATCCTCTTCGCGGGAAAGACAAATGGATTGCACACGTTCGACACCACCGGCCCCAACGGCTTTACGCCGGAGACTCAAAATCGCGAAGTGTGGGTCATCGACCCGGTGGCCAAGCAGAGTTGGCGTCGCTCGCTGGAAGGCGCCGGCGGCGGCCTGACCACCACGGAGCTGAACTCGTTGACGCCCACGAACAATCAGTTCTACCAACGCGGTGATCGTCTCTACATGACCGGTGGTTACGGCGTGCAATCGATGCAAGGCGACACACCGATCAACGGCACATTCAATCAACTGTCGGCCATCAGCTTGCCGGGCATCGTCAACTGGGTGATGACCGGCGCCGGCGTGGCGAAGGATCACATCCGCCAGATCACCGACAATACGCTGCGCGTGACCGGCGGGGCGATGTATGAGATCGACGGCCGCACGCACCTGGTGTTCGGCCAGAGCTTTTCCGGCAATTACAATCCCAACAAGAACGGCTCGTACACCAACCAGGTTCGCAGCTTCGACATCGTCGACGACGGCACGACGCTGTCGATCGCCAACATCACTTCGACGCCGATGGACGACAATTACCGCCGCCGCGATCTGAACGTCGTGCCCGTGATGCGACCCGGCGCCGGCAATCAACTGGACGAAGGGCTGCTGGTGCTGTCCGGCGTGTTCACGCCGACGTTCGGCGCGTGGACCGTGCCGGTCGAAATCGACGCCGACGGAATTCCGTCGATGGCCGATCCGAACCTGCCCGGCACGTTCAAACAAGGATACAACGGCTATCACTCGGCCAAGCTGGGCATGTTCTCTGAGGCCGACGAGTCGATGCACGAGGTGCTGTTCGGCGGCATCAGCCTGCAATACATGAACACGCAAACAATGCAAACCGAAACCGACAATGACTTGCCGTTCATCAACGACATCACGTCGGTGGTGATCGATTCGGCCGGCAACTACAGCCAGCATTGGCTGAACGAGTTTCCGGTGATCAACGACACGGAGCTGAAGCGGCTGCGGTTCGGGGCGAACGCCGAATTCTTCCTGGCTGACGGCGTTCCGACGTTCGCGAACGGCGTCATCAAGCTGGACGAATTGACGGGGCCAACCGTGCTCGGATACATCTTTGGCGGGCTGATGGCCAACGGCCCGCACACCCGCAGCGGCGACCCGCCGGCAATTTCCTCGGCGTCGAACCTCATCTTTACCGTGGTTTACACGCCCGTGCCGGAGCCGGCGACAAGTTGGCTGGCCCTGATCGCCGCGCTATCGCTCGTCGCCCGCCGCCGGCGATCGTGCCGCAGGTGATCCCATCTGCTGACGCGTTTTCTCATTGCAAGACGCGGGGCGGCAATTGAAAATGGGGCCACCTGCCACTTAAATGGACTGCTCTCGCTCCGCGCGAGACGATGCATCTCGCGGAGCGAGATGAGTACACTGGTCACAATCAATTCCCTGATACCACGGATCATGAACATGAGCGCGCGACGATTCGCTGCCGTTTCGTTCACACTTCTCGCTGCGTTGGCAACGATCACCCCCGCGTCTGCCGACCAGGAGGTCGAACTCTTCAACGGCAAGGACTTTACCGGGTGGACGAAGCGCGGCGGTGCGGCCACGTATCGAATCGAGGACGGCGTAATCATCGGCCGCAGCGCGCCCAATACGTCCAACACGTTCATGACGACCGACAAAGAGTACGGCGACTTCATTCTCGAACTGGATTTCAAGATCGACAATAAGGACAACTTCAATTCCGGCATCCAGATTCGCAGCCACAGCCGGCCGGAGAAAGTGAAGGGCGAGGACCAGGAGCGAGTGTACGGATACCAGGTGGAGATCGATACGCAAGAGGATCGTCCCTGGACGGCCGGACTTTACTTCGAAGGCGGGAGCAAGGAGCGAAAGGCCGGTTGGCTGAACGATCTCAAAGCGAATGAAGCGGCGCAAAAGGCGCGCAAATTGGGCGACTGGAATCACGTCAAGATCGTGGCGAAGGGTCGCCGGATTCAAACCTGGATCAACGGCGTGCCGGCCGCCGACTTCACCGACAACGATGAAAAGGCGTTCGTGCCAAAGGGCATCATCGCGCTGCAAGTTCACGCCGTTGGCGGCAAGCGCGATCCACTCGAAGTCCGCTGGAAGAATATCAAGCTGACGGTGCTGGAGTAATTGAGTCGGTCCGCGAATTCACTACCAAATATGGGTGGCACGCCCAGAGCTTCCGGCGATGGGCGTGGTGAACGGAAGCCGCGCCGACCGGCCACGCCCTTCGCCCGAGGCTCAGGGACGTGCCACACGTTCAGGCAGCGTTCAGATTCGGCCCAACAGCTTCATGGTCGAAACGACGGCCAGCGCGGTGAAGAATATGCCACCCAGCGCCAAACCGATGCGGATGAACCAGTTCGGCCGGATTTCGCGCGGCAGCAGAATGAGATTCACGGCCAACACGTGGAAACAACTGAAGCCGAGCGCGTAGTTGTAGATGTTCGTGGCCCACTCCAGCAGTTGCCGGGGGTCCCACCACGTGAGCGCCGTGAGGCCGAACGTGGCGTAGGCACACAGTGCGCCGAAATACAGAAAGCGAATCTGGTGCGCTTCCCATTTGCGGACAAACGGGACGGCGGTCCAGCACAGATCAACCCAGCGGCGGAGCGCACCATCGATGGTCGACACGGCCGCCGGCGTCAAACAGAGGAAGCCGCAAAACAACGTCATGTGCCAGAAGATGGACGAGAATTGCGGCGCGACGGCCTGGCTGAGCCCGTCGGCGGTCATCCCCGCCGCGACCCAATTGCTTTTGACATCGGTCCCGCGCGGCAGGAATTGCACCGAGAGCATGCTGGGCAGTGCCACCCCGATGAAACAGGCCGGCATCCAGATTGCCAGTTGATCGCGAAGAATGAATCGATACCAGCCACGAAACCGCTGGAGCGATTCGGGCGTAATGGGAAAGACCCTGCCGACGTGCGACAGCTTGAAGCTCTGCCCGCCAATCGCGCTGGGGATCGCGCCGACGAATCGGCCCATGCCCCAGCCTTGATCGCGCGTGTAGCCGCTCAGGGCGGTGTTCGTAAGTCCGCCGTTGCCGGAGATAGCCGCCAGCGCGGCCAAGGTGGCGATCATGGTGAAGTCGATGTTGGGCAGGTCGCGGCCTTGCCACCAGGCGGCGAAGAAGTTATCGATTACCGGGATCGAATTGGCGCCGTCGGTCATCACGGGCACGCTGCCGAACTTGAAGAAGCCGGAGAAGATCTCGATCCAGGTCGTGCGCGACGAATACGTTGCCGCGACGAGCAAGAGAAAGCCGAACACGACAACGATCTTGAACGTCATGACGGCCTTGAGCGAGTTGTACACTTTGCCGCCGACCACCAGCGGCACCATCGCCAGCAGGAAGACGACGTACGTAAAGTACTGAAGCAGCGTCTTGCCGTTGAGCACGACGCCCCACAGGTCGTACGTTTTTTCGATACTGGGAATCTCGCCCAGCACCACGGCCGCGAGCGGCGTCGCGGCGTTCGCCACGAGGTAGGGAAACACCGAGCCGAAGTCGAGGAACAGGTACAGCACGAGCCAGAACATCGGCCCGGGCAGGAGTCGGAATTTTCCGGTGAAGATCGGTTCGCCGCTATAGAGCGTGTAGCGGCTGATTTCGAGGTTGTAGCAGACCTGTGCGAGAATCGAGAGGGTGGAGAGCCAGAGAATGGCGCCGCCGTAGCGGGCGGTCGTCAGCGGGCCGGCCAACCATTCCCCGCCGCCGACCGCCGAGCCGGCCGCGACGAGGCCGGGGCCCAACAGCAGGGCCCAACTTCGAAGCGTCAGCCGGGGCGCGTGCGGCATCTCGCCCGCGTCCCAACGGGGCATATTTTGAGAGCCCGGATGCGGCGGCACAAATGTCTGCGAATCGGCCGTCGATGGTTGAGCGTCACGCATGGTGCCGCGATGTTCCAGAGTCTTATGAATACCTTCGATTGTCACTTCACTTTTGCGGAAACGCTAGTGGGGAATTGGCGGGAAATTCCGGTATGTCGGGGCGGACCGGTAGCGCGGGGAAGGCGGGGCGGAAAATGCAAAATGGACCATGCCAATGCGAAATTCCGAGGCCTTCCCGGTGGGGCGGCTACGTTGCTCTTTTCTGGTCGTCGGTTGTTGTTGGTTTACATTTTCTGTTTGTCCGCACGGCATGAGGAATTTTGATTGATGAACGTGCTTGTCAGGTCCAAGGTGTCAGGTGTCAGGTGTTGGGTGTTGGTCATAAAAAAAGGTGAGTGGGCCCACTCCAAGCCCTGATATCGCGCGGGTGCTCTGGCCGATCCGTCGTCGTGACGGCGCGACGCGAACACTCGTCCGGCGGAACGCCTGACGTACACGCGCGACCCGGTGGTTCGTATCGGCTTCCTGTCGGGCCTCGCCCACGGGGGTTGGGGGGTCGCTGGGGGGGCTTCCGGAAGGCGGATCGCAGGTTGCCGGCCTCACCAACCAGACGCGTTCTGCGCCGCCAGTTAACTACCCTTGTCGACACATCCCCGCCCAAGTGACGCCCGGAGGGGTCACACCGCGGTTGAGTCCCAGCCAGGTCGCTGGACGAACTCCTATCATTCGTCGCTCAGCCTAACAGATAGTGAACACCGGTTCAGCAACTATTTTTGGCCACCCCCGAACGGATTCTCCGCGGAGGGGTCAGAGGTCAGAGGTCAGGGGTCGGAGGTCAGGGGTCAGGGGTCGGGGGTCGGGGGTCAGGGGGAAGGGGGGAAGGGGGGAAGGCGGAAGGGGTAGCTGAAGTCGCAAGACTTCAGGTTCTTGCCTGAGGACTGAATTTCTTGCGAGTTCAGCTATGAGTGTGCTCCAAACCGGCCGCGGCCAGCCAGGCGAAAGCCCCGCTGCGGATGGCCGAAATCAAGGTGACGGCCACCGTCTGCCTGCGCGCTGAATGCGGACGGCTGAGAACTGGTGGCTCGTTTTCTCTGGCTCTCGACACTCGACCTTAGACCCTCGACCATACTTCAAGCTGCTGGCGAATGGGAAGGTGGTGGGAGGGGGCCTCAATCTAGTTGCTCAGCTCGCCGTCCAGCCACAGCGGCTGGATCGAGCTGGATGTGGAAGAGGAGCAGGATTGGGGTGAGATCGGCGCGCTCGCGCTCGAGAGCTATTGGCATTTTGCGCTGAAGCGGATGTTGGGGAAATTGTCAGAAGGGAGAATCCAGGAGTCACTGCCGGCTCAACATTGTGTAATACTGCTAACTTGGTCAGAAGCAGGCTGAGCTCCTGGTCGCCAAGGCGCACACGATCTGCCCCTACTCGAAAGCCACGCGCGAGAACATTGACATGAAACGCTGGTGCGCGGGTAAGGAGTCGAGGCTGGCTAATCGAACGATTGGCTTGCGACACGATCGCCTCACCTCCATACTTACCTTAATTCGCTCTATTATCGTAACCTAAAACTTGCCAACTGTACATACGATCACTACAATTAACCAAACCTCTTCTGAACGAAAAAGGGGCGCACGGTGAACGATGATTTTTTCGAAGAGCAGGCGGACCAATCTCATGTAAAAACTGCCATAGTGACGAAGTACTTTTCGGCGTGGGCGAACGTTATTTGCGGATACCTAAAAGACAAGAGAGACAAGCGGATCGCTTACATTGACTTGTTTGCGGGGCCAGGGCGCTACAAGGATGGAACGAAGTCAACGCCGTTGTTAATTCTGGAAAACGCCATAGCGGATCCGAATCTACGGAGAAATCTTGTCACGATGTTCAACGACAAGGATTCGGAAAATTCGAGTTCACTGCTCAAGGCGATCAAAAAACTACCAAATGTCAGGAAACTCAAGTTTGAGCCGGAAGTTCGAACTGACGAGGTGGGTGAGGAAATCGTAAAACTTTTTGAAGAAATGAGCCTCGTGCCGACGTTGTTCTTTGTTGATCCTTGGGGTTACAAAGGCCTTTCGCTACGACTGATCAATTCCGTGATGAAAGACTGGGCTTGTGAGTGTATTTTTTTCTTCAATTACAGCCGCATCAATATGGGGTTGGCGAATCCAATCGTCAGGGAACACATGAATGCCCTTTTTGGCGAGGAGAGAGGAGAAGAGCTAAGAGAACGCCTTGAGCCAATGTCGCCGAAGGAACGCGAGCTCACCATTGTAGAAGAGATTTGCGAAGCGCTGATCGAAATGGGTGGGAAGTACACCCTTCCATTCGGCTTTAAGAATGCAACGGGAACGAGGACAAAGCATCATTTGATCTTCGTGAGTAAGCATCCGCTCGGGTATAAGATTATGAAGCGGGTAATGGCGAATGAGAGTTCGAGTGCCGAACAAGGCGTGCCCTCATTCGAGTATAGCCCTGCGACAGAAAGGCAACCGCTGTTGTTTGAGCTATCCCGACCGCTAGACGATTTAGGAGAGATGTTGCTTGACGAGTTTGCCGGCCAAACGCTGACGATGGAACAGATTTACGATGAGCATAACTACGGACGGCGCTATATCGACAAGAACTATAAAGACGTGCTAACCAAACTGGAGGTTGATGGAAAGATTACGGGGGATCCGTCATACGACAATCGACCGACGAGAAAGGGTGAGATTACGTGCGCGAATCACGTGGAATTCACATTTCCAAAAAAGAGGAAAAAACGATGAGCGCAAATTCAACAATAGAGTGGACCGACGCGACGTGGAACCCGGTCCGTGGCTGCACGAAAATAAGTCCGGGATGTAAACATTGTTACGCGGAGACGTTTGCGGAACGTTTTCGTGGCGTGCCCGGTCATCCATACGAACAGGGATTTGATCTTCGAATCGTTCCAGAGAAGCTCGTGGAACCCTTGCGGTGGACAGCGCCTAAGACCGTATTCGTCAATTCAATGAGCGACTTGTTCCAAGATGGCGTTTCGGACACTTACATTGAACAGGCTGTTCGAGTGATGGAGCTTGCGAACTGGCACACGTATCAAGTGCTCACTAAGCGTGCCGAGCGCCTTCGCAGCTTATTGACAACAAAGCTATCGTTTGTAGCGGAGCTCAAGCATATTTGGTGGGGCGTAAGCGTTGAGGACAAGAAGTACGGAGTTCCTAGAATAGAGCTATTGAGACAGACTCCGGCGAGCATTCGATTTCTTTCCATTGAGCCGCTGATCGATGATGTCGGTGAGCTAGACCTGCAAGACATTCACTGGGTAATCGTTGGCGGCGAGAGTGGTGCTGGTGCGCGCCCGATGGATATTTCGTGGGTGAGAAGTATAAAGGCACAGTGCGAACGTGCAAGCGTGCCCTTCTTTTTCAAACAGTGGGGTGGTGTTCGGAAATCCGAGACCGGTCGCACATTAGATGGCCGGACGTTTGACGATATGCCGGAACGATCGATTTATCGCATGCGGTCGAAAAGCGATAGACTCGCAATGATTAAAGAGGTCGAAAAGAGTCTCCAAGCGGTATCGTCAACGTTTGATAAACGCTCGAAGCAAACGGCATAGCGATTCTTGCTCGCCAATCCTTGCATAACGTGAAACATTCCACTTTTTTGCGACAAAGTAACAAGTGACAGCCGTCAGCCGGACGTAATGGAAGCAAGAAGTGGAGGAAAATCACCCTCGTCACACGCGTGCCATATTGTTGCGGACCAAGAATTCACTTGCTTGAGATATTCCCAATAGGGGAAACCGCTCACCCGAGTCACTTCAATCGCACCTCCTATCAAAAGATAGAATTTCATTAATAGTTCGTCACCGTTTGTATTTGGCTGAATTGCAATTCCACGGGCGTCCATCGGATTTGGACAGATCCCGCGTTCGCAGCAAAAGGTTGCCAAATAGTTATCCAGGACAAAGATTACATTCGGCCAAAGGTGCGGGGGTGTGGACAGCACGTACTCTTGAAGGTGCTCGTGTAGTGTTTGCCGAGCTAGCGCTCTGCCAGTGACAAGTACAAATGTGAAGACCTGATGCAGATGATTTTCTAAATGGTCAAGCGGTTCATTATAGAATTGGTCGATTGCCTTGCCGTTTGCGGAGCGGTCAAGTGTCCGCACCGACGCAAGGTTGTTCATTGAATTGTTGAAATCGTCAACCGTCGTAAGGGACGATTTCACTTGTCCGACAGCAACAATCGACTCGCACGGATAGAACCGCGTGCCGCCAGCCGTTTCGAAGCGAGGGCATACGAGCGAGTTCGATATTATAATGTCCAGTTGGTTGCTCACCCCCCCGTGCACGTCAAAGGCAAAGCCAGTCGAAACGTCAAAGCGACTTGGAAGATATGAACGTAAGAACGCGCGTATTACTTCCTCCCGATCTGTGCCGAGTTCGCCCGGATGTGAAATTAGGCGTTCGGCAAGATCAGCTCTCATGCGTTTCCCAGCAGCTTCAAGCAATCCTTGCAGACTGAACGCGTTCATGGTTGATCAGGCGTGGTTTTCGGACGCCAGCACAAAAAAAGGAATCGCGATTCGAGCGTAAGAACGGGATCTCAGTGCGACTGCTAACTTGCCCAGCAGCTCGTTTTCCGACTATCGTAGCGCGTATTGTGCAGACTCGCGTGCGCAAAAACAAGTCTGCACCACGCTTCCACTGCCGGAACCAGTGACACCCAGCGAATCACCTTTCTGCAGGATTTGCGAATTCGGGCTGCCTCGCCATAACATTGGTGATCGGGAAATCATCCCCCACAAATGAAGCGGGGGCTTGGGCCTGCATCGATTTCGCTGAAGGCACGAAAGAATGAACCATCGTCATCTTGGCCAAAGCGGGCTTGTAAGGCAGTCGTTAGGCGTTGGTCGTTAGGCGTTGGTTGGAGCCGACGACAGGGGTGTTTCACGCACCATTTGGCACAGTACTTTGCTCCCAGCGCCCCGCATCCCGCATCCTCCCCATCTCATTTGCCGTCTTTTGCCGCGTCCCATTTGGCGACTTCGTTTTCGATGTCGGCGACGGTGCATTCTTCGATTTGTTTCGGCGTGAAGCTCTGTTTGTTGAAGTAGCGTTCGGCTTTGGCGACGATTTCTGCTGGCGGTTGTTCGGGGATTTCCGCGGCCGTGCCGATTGTGCCTGGCTGCCAGCGGGGGCCGAAGTGGTAGACGGCCCAGTACATCGTTTGGGCCTTGCCTGCGCCGACGCGGGAGCAGCGCATGGCGTTGTAGAACATGCGGTGCACGTCTTCCCACGGTTCCTTCTGCAACTCGCAGGCCGAGTCGTGGAGGACCGAGGCGTTGCGGAACGTGCCCTCGAACGGGCCGCCGACGACGGACCAGAACAGGCGGGGGATCGACGCGCCGTTGATCACGGCGCCGGTCGGGGCGAGCCACTGCTTGCCGTGCGGGTCGACGTAGGTGAAGTCGCGTTCGAGCGTCATGTTGCGGCCGTCGTCGCTCCAGGTGGCGGTGACGTTGCCGATGAAGTTGCCGAAGGCCCGGTCGATGGGATTGCGAGTCCACCACCAAATGATGAAGCCGATCGCCAACAGGAGTAGCGACAGGAGGATGGCGGTCCGCTGGCGGATGAGGAACATGAGTCGTAGCTGAACTCGCAAGAGTTCAGGATTCGGTGGTTCGTGCGTAAAACCTTAAGCAAGCGGCTGAATTCTTGCGATTCAGCTACGGGCGGTGCGCGACTGAATTCTTGCGAATCCAGCTACTCGAATCTTGCGAATTCGGCTACGGGCGATGCAGTCCGTTTTTTGACAGATGCGAGTAAATGCGCCAAAAGTGGTCCCAATATCCGGGCTCAAACGGTTTAAGTTCCGGATATCCGGGCACGAGGCAACCGGTGAATTTGTATTCTGCGTATCCGTCGGCGGGAACTAATCCGCGTCGCTCCGGGTTGCGGGCGATGTATTCGGCGACGGCTTCGAAGGCGGTTTCCTGGCGCTCGTCGTCGCGAAGCACGTGGTCGTACGGTTGATGTTGGAAGTGCACATTCAGTTTCTCCAAAACGGGATTAAGCTGCTTCCGAAAGTATCGCATCGCCAGTCGCTGGTCGCAGGATTTGAGGATGCCGGCCCAGAGTAGATGGATGTGGTCCGGCATACAGCAGTAAATTGGGCAACAGAATCCGAAGCGGAACGCGGCGTGCGTAAGAATCTCGCGGTATTTATAGTAGAAGATCGGAATCAGCCAGCCGGACTTTCGGTCTTCCATCGTGAGAGACCAGTGGACGTATGCGTTTCCGCAATAGTATTCCGCTGGTAGGCGCTTGAGATAGTCGTGATGCGTCGTGCTCATCGCTCTGCGCTCGATGTAGCGGGATTCGCAAGAATTCCGAATTCATGATTGGATTACATGTAGTCTTGCGACTTCGGCTACATTCTGTTGCAATCTGAATTCTTGCGAATTCAGCTGCGGAACTTACGACCGATTCATCTGAAGTCTTGCGACTTCAGCTACATTCTGACTCATCTGAAGTCTTGCGAATTCAGCTACACTTTTCGTTGCCAATCTGAATTCTTGCGAATTCAGCTACGGAACTTACGACCGACTTGTCTGAAGTCTTGCGACTTGAGCTACATTCTGACTCATCTGAAGTCTTGCGACTTCAGCTACATTCTGACTTGTCTGAATTCTTGCGAATTCAGCTACATTTTTCGTTGCCAATCTGAATTCTTGCGAATTCAGCTACTTCTTGCGCATCGCTCGTTGCATGGCCGTGCCCATGTCGGCGGGGCTTTGGGCGACTTCGATGCCGGCCGCTTCGAGGGCGGCGATTTTTTCGGCGGCCGTGCCTTTGCCCCCGGCGATGATCGCGCCGGCGTGGCCCATCCGCTTGCCCTTGGGGGCGGTGCGGCCGGCGATGAACGCGGCCACCGGTTTCGTGACGTGCTCCTTAACGTACGCGGCCGCTTCCTCCTCGGCCGTGCCGCCGATCTCGCCCATCATGAGGATGGCTTCGGTCTCGCCATCGGCCTGGTACAGCTTCAAGAGGTCGATGAACGAGGTGCCGACGATCGGGTCGCCGCCGAGGCCGACGCACGTCGACTGGCCGAGGCCGAGGTTGGAGAGTTGCCAGACGGCTTCGTAGGTGAGCGTGCCGCTGCGGCTCATCACGCCGACGGGGCCCTTCTTGTGGATGTAGCCTGGCATGATGCCGATCTTGCACTCCTCGGGCGTGATCACGCCGGGGCAATTGGGGCCGATGAGATGCAGACAAGGAGAGGGGGAGAGGGGGAGACAAGGAGATGATGAAGATTCTCCTTGTCTCCTTGTCTCCTTGTCTCCTTGTCTTTTGATGCGGTCGTACACGCGCACCATATCCAATACAGGTACACCCTCAGTAATGGCGACGACGACGTTGCAGCCGGCGTCGACCGCTTCGAGGATGGCGTCGGCGGTGAACGCGGCGGGGACGAAGATCATCGCGGCGTTGGCGCCTTCCTTTTCGACAGCTTCGTAAACGGTATCGAAGACGGGGACGCCAAGCGCTGTCTGGCCGCCCTTGCCTGGCGTCACGCCGGCGACGAGCTTGGTGCCGTATTCGAGGCAGTTTTTGGAATGGAACTCGCCCGCCTTGCCGGTGATGCCTTGGCAGACGACGCGGGTGTTTTTGTTGATAAGGATGCTCATGGTTCAATCCGAACTGAATTAGCCACAGAGATCACAGAGTTCACCGAGAGGAAGGAATAGAACCGCTAATGTGCGCTAATATTCGCTTATAAACTGAATAAGTATGGCATTTCACGATTAGCGTTCATTAGCGTCAATTAGCGGTCGCTCCGACTTCATTCTTCTCTGTGAACTCTGTGTTCTCTGTGGCAAAATGAATTTTGGTCATCGCACGGCGGTGACCACTTTGTTTGCGGCATCGGTCAAATCCGTTGCGCTGATAATCGCCACGCCGCTTTTGGCCAGGATTTGGCGGCCTTCTTCGACTTCGGTGCCTTCGAGGCGGACGACGAGCGGTACGTTGAAGCCGACTTGCTTGTAGGCTTCGACGATGGCCGAGGCGATGGTCGTGCAGCGCATGATGCCGCCGAAGATGTTGACCAGCACGGCCTTCACCTTTTTGTCGGAAAGCAGGATGCGGAACGCTTCGGTGACTTGCTCGGTGTTGGCGCCGCCGCCCACGTCGAGGAAGTTGGCCGGCTCGCCGCCGTGGAGCTTGATGAGGTCCATCGTGCTCATCGCCAGGCCGGCGCCGTTCACCAGGCAGCCGATGTTGCCGTCGAGCTGCACATAGCTCAGGCCGGCCTTCGCAGCACGGAGCTCGTTCGGGTCTTCTTCGCCCAGGTCGCGGAGCTCGGCGAGGGCCGGGTGGCGGAACATGGCGTTGTCGTCGAAGCTGATCTTGGCGTCGAGAGCGATCAGCTCGCCGCTCTTGGTGACGACCAGCGGATTGATTTCGGCCAGGCTGCAGTCGAGGTCGACGAACAATTTGCACAGCGAGCGCATGAATTTGTCGGCCGAGCGGACGCTGGGACCGGTGATGTTCAGCTTCGCGCACAGCTTGCGGACCTGGTAGGGCTGCAGGCCGGCGTCGGGGTGGAACGGCTCCTTGAAGATCAACTCGGGCGTTTTGGCGGCGACGTCTTCGATGTTCATGCCGCCGGCGCTGGAGGCCATCAGAACGGGCATCGCGGCGGCGCGGTCGATGACGATGCCAAGGTACAGCTCGCGGGCGATGTCGCAGCCGGCCTCGATGATCACGCGGCGCACAAACAATTGGGCGGCCCGCTCAGCGTGGTGAAGGCCCAAATCCAC
>JBIOWO010000089.1:0-2626 GCA_044868555.1 Lacipirellulaceae bacterium
CTGCTCCCTGCTCCGTGCTCCCTGCCTTGTTGGCTCGGTGGGTTTGGCCTTCGAGCACTTCGTGCGAGAGATTGAGACCGGGGAATTCGGGGTAGCGGGTTTCCAAGAGCTCGCAGATGCGGAGCGCCTGCTGATTGTGGTTGAAGCCGCCGTGATCGCGCAGGCATTCGTCGAGCACGTCTTCGCCGGAGTGGCCGAAGGGCGGGTGGCCCAGATCGTGGGCCACGGCCAGCGCTTCGACGAGGTCTTCGTTGAGCCGAAGTGCACGGGCGATGGTGCGGGCGACGGAGGCAACTTCGAGCGTGTGGGTGAGACGCGTGCGGTGGTAGTCGCCCATCTCGCCGGTGAACACCTGCGTCTTTTGACTCAGGCGGCGAAAGGCGGCGCTGTGCAGAATGCGATCGCGGTCGCGCTGGTACGGGCCGCGGTACGGGTGCGGCGGTTCAGGATAACGTCGTCCGGCCGAGTCGGCGCTGTGCATGGCGTAGCGGGCCAAGAGCGCTCGTTCGCGTTCGGTCGTGGCGTCGGCGGACATGGGCGGTGGAAAGTGTGGAGTGCGGAATAAATGCCGCGGATCGCTTGCGGTTTAGCTGGCGTTCTTGCTGAGCGCTTCCGTAAGTAATTCCCACAGCGAATCGAGCGATTGGGGGATGACGCGCGTGCCGGCCAGGACGGGCATGAAATTGTTGTCGCCGGACCAGCGCGGCACGAGATGCCAATGGAGGTGGCCCGGCAGCCCGGCGCCGGCGGCGCGGCCCAGATTCAGGCCGATGTTGAAGCCGTCGGCGTTCAACAACTGACGATAGATGCGCGTCAAGCGGGCCAGCTGCTCCTGACATTCGAGGTGTTCGTCGCGCGCGAGGTCGGCGAGCTCGCCCACGTGTCGCCGCGGGGCGACGAGCAAATGGCCGTTGTTGTACGGATAGCGGTTGAGGACGATAATCGTGAGCAGGCCGCGGTCGGCGACGAGCAGGCGGCGGTCGGCGCCGGTCGCTGGATCGTACGTGGCCGCGTCGCGGCAGAGAAAGCAATCGCGCTGGGCGCCGGCCGGCCAGGCGAGCGGTTCGGGCAGCGGCGGTTCGGCGCTCGACGCGCCGCCACCCGTCACGTAATCCAGCCGCCAAGGTGCCCAAAGTCGTTCTTCGTTCACAGCGATGAAACCTGGTCGTCTCGCGGCGTGAAGGCAAAAGCAACGGCTTCGGCAACGTACGCCTGCGCAGCCGGGCGTGCAAGATGAGTTGTGCTCTGGGGGGCCGGCGCGGGCTCGGTCGGCCCGTGGCTGAGAACCCAAACGAGTACGATCGCCAACACGATCACGGCCAGGAGCAGCACGACGGCGATTTGCATTTGCAGGCGCCGATTGCGCGCGCGGCGGATGGCGTAGTTGGAGACGGGCGATGGCGCGGGCGCGGCGGGGACTGTCGCAAAGTCGAAGGCCGGCGGTGCGGCCGGCGGACGGATCGATGCTGCGGGCGGTTGGGCTGGCGGGATGGGTGGCTCGACAGAAATGATCACCGACGTCGCGCCCGTGTCCGCGATCGTTGGCGCGTCGCGGATGACGGGAAAGTCAGCCGTCGCCGCGCCGACGGCTGAGGGCGGGGCCGTCGCGCTGCCGCCGTTCGCTTCACTCGCGGCCGGGATCACGACCTTGGCGCCGCAACTGGGACAAACGCCACGCTTGCCGGCCAGGTGCTCCTTGACGTTGAGTTTGTGTCCGTTAGGGCACGTGAATCGAATTCCCATGGCACGGCCGTTGGTCGAGAAAGAAGGCGAGACGACTATCGACGCCCTGGGGCGTCGACGAATCCGACTGGTGGTCACTTCGTTGTGCGGCGCTGGAGTGCTGTGCCAGTTTGGCTGGGTGGGTCTTGCCACCCAATCGTTGTTCCGGTTCGACTGACATTATAGTCAATCACAAGCGACTGATCGTGAGGCGTTTCACGCACCGATGCAGTGATGGGTCCTCGTGCTATTCATGCCGTTGAGTGTTTCATAAACCTCGCATTCTAGGGCATTTGCAGCATCCTTGGGCGGTGGTTGGTGGTGCGTGGCGACTTGAAAAAAAAGGAAATGAAAGGGCCCTTCAGGCCTGGGACCGAGGCCAGAGCGCGGCCGGGAAACCCGGACGGCGAACTGGTTGGTTCGGTCACTTCCTGCCGCCGGGCGGTGCGCTGAGATCCCCTGGGGGTCGCCGGCAGCCGCGGACAGCACGATTTACGCGCCGGCCGGTCGCAAGCCGACCTGTCGCGCCGCTTCTACCCACGGACAACCGGCGGCGAGTATTACCGCAGCTGCGCCTGTCGGTCATTCCACGTGCGAGCTTGACAGAAGTTGGGGAGAGCTTCAGCAACCATTCTTGATCAGGTGCGATGGAGAGTGCCGCGGAGAAAAGGGGGCAGATTCGTCAAACGCCTGCCTCGCTCGCATCCTATAGGTCGTACTTGTAACTCCCCCCTCGGGCAGGGTACGCTTTTGCCTTCGAGGAGTCGTTCCACGGAGGCGCTCATGAAACGCATAGTACTCGGCTCATGGCTGCTCCTGGCTGTGTCGCAAACGGCGAATTCCTGTTGGGCCGACGAGTTCGGCAGCGGTCCAAATTCTTTTCAGATCGAATTTGTGACGGTCG
>JBIOWO010000090.1:0-9876 GCA_044868555.1 Lacipirellulaceae bacterium
CTGTTCCTCGACGAGCTGACCGAGTTTTCGCGCGACGTCCTCGAGGCGCTTCGCCAGCCCCTCGAGGATGGTCGCCACGATCGCGTACACGTCGCCTACCATGCCGACGTCGGCCACGTCGAAAATCGGCGCGTCCGGGTCGCTGTTAATGGCGACGATGGTCCGCGAGTTCTTCATGCCGGCCAGGTGCTGCACGGCGCCGGAGATGCCCAGGGCGATATAGATTTCCGGGGCGACGATCTTGCCGGTTTGGCCGACTTGCAGCTCATTAGGCGTGATGCCGGCGTCCACGAGCGCCCGCGAGCTGCCGGTCGCACCGCGGAGCGCGTCGGCCAGGCCGCCGACCAAACGCTCGAAATCGCCGCTATTTTTCAGGGCCCGGCCGCCGGAGACGACGACCCGCGCTTCGGTCACGTCGGGCCGGGAACTGTGCTTGGATTTCACGCCTGCGGAGCGGCCGCGGCAGGCAAGCGTGGCGGCGTCGAATGTGAGTTTCTCGACGGGAAAGGTGGAAGCGGTCGCTTGTGTGGCCGGATACGCTGAGGCGCGAACGGTAACGATTTGTGGTGAGCCGATGAGCCGAAGCGTCGCCGTGACGGCGCCGGCGTAGCGCGGGCTGTCCAGTTCGAGTCGACCATCGACCAGCGCGTGCCGGGTGACGTCGCTGGCCATAGCGCCGCCGAGCGACGCGGCGGCCCGCGGCAGGCAATCCTTGGAAAACGTCGATGCGGCGGCGCACACCAGGTCGAATTTGCGTTCGCGGACCACCGTGGCGATCACTCGTGAAAGTGGCTCCGCCAGCGGTTGGTTCAAGGCGGCCGATTCGACAACCAATGCGGGTGCGTAGTTCGCCGCCTCGGTGACGACGCCGTCCACCTTGTCGCCGAGCACCAGCCACGTCACGTCGCCGCCGGTCGCCGCGGCAACCTGCTGGGCAAACGTCAGGCACGAGCGGCTTGCCGGCCGCAGCATGGCTCCATCGTGTTCGGCGACAACTAAGATTCGCATTCTCTGGTTCTCAATTGGGGTGGCACGCCCAGAGCTTGAAGCAATGGGCGTGGCTGGCGTCGTACCAGCGCGCCACGCCCTTCGCCGGTGGCTCAGGGACGTGCCACACTTTTCAGTCGCTCGACCAGCTCGTCGACCGTTTTCACTCGCTCGCACCGGCGCTGCTTGTCCGTCGAGCTGAACCGAAGTACTTCCACGCGCGGCTCGATCACGATCCCTAATTCGGCGTCGGCGACGACGTCGAGCGGCTTTTTCTTGGCCTTCATGATGCCGGCCATCGAGGCGTAACGCGGCTCGTTCAGCCGCAAGTCGGTCGTGACCACGGCCGGCAGCGGCAATCGCAACGATTCAATGCCGTGGTCGGTCTCGCGCTCGATGCGAAGCTCGCCGCCCTCCAGCTCCAATTTCGAGGCGAAAGTGGCCTGCGGCCAATCCAAGAGGCCGGCCAGCATCTGGCCCGTCTGATTCGCATCGTCATCCACGGCCTGCTTGCCCATCAGCACCAATTCGGATTTCTCGCGTTCGATCAAAACTTGGAGCAGCCGGGCAACGTTCCAGGGGTCAAGCAGTTGTGAGCAGGTGACGTGAATCGCCCGGGTCGCGCCCATGGCCAGTGCCGAGCGGAGTTGTTGTTCGTACCCGTCGCCGCCGATGCCGACCGCAATTACCTCCACCGGGTCGGTCGATCGCTCGCTGATCCGCACGGCCTCCTCCAGCGCGATCGCGTCGAACGGATTGATCACGAACGGGATGTGGTCGATAGCCACGCTCTTGCGATCGGGCGTGGCGACGATCTTCTGATCGGTGTCGGGGACACGCTTGGTCGGGACGAGGATTTTCATACTTGATGAATTCTCGATCACTGCCTGGCGTGCATTCACCCTCTCCCGGCCCCTCACCGGGACCGGGAGAGGGTTTTGCCTGCGGTCGGCCGCTCGACCTTGCCGTAATAGTTGCCCGCCATGTCGAAGCACTTGGCCTCGATATCGGCCCGTTCGAGATAGCCGGGCATGTCGAAGTAGCGATCGGCCTCGATCGACTTCACGTCGTAGGTGCTACAGCCGTCGAGAATGAGCTGCGACATGATGAGTCCGATGGCCGGGCTTTGCACGATGCCGTGGCCAGAGAAGCCGGCACAGTGATAGAGCCCTTCGATGTCCGGCATCTTGCCGCAAAACGGGCGGGCGTCGGGCGTGAACGTCATGATGCCGGTGGTAATCGTCATCGGCGTGCGCTCGTTAATCCACGGGAAGCGCTGTTGGGCCGCGTCGATGAGCCGGGCGACCTGGATCGAATCGCGGGCCGCCTTCATCCGCGACATGTCGAAGTCGACCGGCAGCTTCCGCATGTCGTGCTGGTCGGGCTCGGAGTCGTAAATGCCGACAATCAGGCCACCGCTCTCCGGGCGTGTGTAGATGCGGTGGTGCCGGTTACGGATGGCCGGGCTGAGGCGGTCGACCGGATGGGCGGCATCGGGACGGGTAGTGAGATAGTAGTGCCCGATGGCGGCGGTGGGGAGCACCGCGTCGGCCAGCTCGGCATTCAGATACGACCACGGTCCGCCGGCGTTCACGACGGCCGGTGCGTGATATTCGCCATCGGCCGTCTGCACGCCGCGAACTTGTCCACCATCCAACAGAATTCCAGTCACCGGCGTGTTCGTCTTGTAGCGGACGCCACGTTCCTTGCCGATTTTGATGTACGCGCTTACGAGTTCGGCCGGCTGCAGATGGCCGTCCGTAGGACAGTAGCAGGCGTTGATGAGGTCGTCGGTCCGCATGTACGGCATGCGCCGGGCGACTTCGCCGATCGGCATGTGGTCGATGTCGAAGCCGATCGACTTGCCCATCTCGACGAGCGACGTGATCTCGTCGGCCCGCTCCGGCGTTTCGGCAATCCGCAGCGAGCCGGTCTGGACGAAGATTTCAATGCCGGCAAGCCGCTCGAACTCGCGCACGATGGCCACGCCGTCGATGAGCATTCGCGTGTGCTCGGCGTTGCCGCGGAGTTGACCCAGCAGTCCGGCGGCCCGCCCGGTCGAGCCGTTGCCAAGGCGTTCGCGCTCCAGAATCTGCACGCTCGCGCCACGGCCGGCCAACTGCATGGCCGTGCTGAGGCCAGCCACGCCGCCGCCGATGATGATGACGTCCGCGGTGTTGGATGGAGACATGGTGCAAACGCCGTGAGCCAATGCGAACTCGCCTGGAACTTTCAATGTAGTTCCGGTGGGAGGACTTCCATAGTCCTGGCGGGCGCAAAACAACTGGCAAAATGCGCTGCTCGGACCGGCGAGCCGTTGGCTCGTGGCTATTGGCGAAACGACTTAAAGCTTTCCATCGAGGCCCTTTTGATGGTAGCTGTGGACGATCTTCTCCTGGTTCTCGAGCAGCCAGTCGATCGTCGGCTCGCCCGACATCGCCTTCTTGATGGCCAGGTGCATCGATTTGCGATGCGTGGCGAACAGGTCTTTGAAGTCAAGGTCAGTGGCCTCGATGACTTCGGGGTACAGCCAGATGGCGGCGATGATGCCGAGCTTGTCCACCTCGTTGCGGGGAATCGTGCCGTCGCGGACCGCGTCCAAGACGCCGTTGGCGATGCCGGCCTGCACGGATCCCATCAGGATGTTCGTGTACTTCGACTTTTTGACGGTCACTTTGCTGACCATCAACGTGGCCGGCTTCACGGCCACGTCGCCGTTCAAGAGGGCCAGCACCCGCGAATGGCCCTCGACCTGACCGCCCAGTAGCGTGGCGAAGGCCGTGCCCACCGGCCCGTTGAGGTCGCCGATGATGAGTTCCGGCTCGGCGGCCGACAGCCGATGCCGTTCGCCTCGCACGAGCGCTTCTCCAACCCGTGGATATTGCATGGTCATCCTTTCGCAATACTTAACGGCGGCCAAGGCGCCGTCTGTGACACTTTGTTGTCCGGACCGCCGATTATCAACACGCATTGTATGGTACGCGGCAGGGCTCCATAAGGAAAAAACGCGCATCCGAATCGACGATTTATGTGCGGTAGTTCTCGGCGCCATTGACGGCCGTTATCATCAGAGGGGAGCCCGCCGTACGGACTCGTTCCCGGGCGAATACTTCGTCTTGCCGAATCGGAGCTGCCGTTGAATCCGCAATACGAACGCTGGCGCTGGCAAACCTTCGGGATCACCTGGCTGATCTACGCCAGCTTCTATCTCACGCGGCAATCGTTCAACGCCGCCAAGGTGGTTTTGGCCGACGGGCCTTTGAGTTTTGCGCGCGAGCAACTGGGGCGGATCGACGCCACGTATCTGGCCGTCTATTCGCTGGGCCAGTTTTTTTGTGGTCCTCTGGCCGATCGATTTGGGCCGCGAAAGATTCTGCTGTTCGGCATGGGGCTGAGCGTGCTGGCCGCCGTGGGATCCGGATTCTCGACGGTCCTGTGGGCCTTTCTGGCTTTTGCCGCGCTGCAGGGCGTTGCGCAGTCGACGGGTTGGAGCGCCGCATCCAAGGCGATGAGCTCGTGGTTTTCGCTACGCGAGCGCGGACGGGTGCTCGGCTGGTGGTGTACTCATTACACGGCGGGCGCGGCAGTGGCCACGCCGTTTGCCGGTTGGCTGATGGAAGTGTGGGGTCGCTACGTGCCGGTGGGCTTGCCCGGACATGGCATCGTGCCGTTCTGGCCGGCCGCGTTTTGGGGTCCCGCGCTGGTGTTGTTGGCGGTGATGGGGCTCACTTGGCTGCTGTTGGTGAATCAGCCGGAAGACCTCGGCCTGCCGCCGATCGAGAAGTATCACGGCGAGCCCGACTCGCTGATCCGCGAGGAAGACGCCGTGCATCCGCCGCCGACCGGCTCGTGGGAGTTGATCGGCGAAGTGTTGACGACGCCCAGCGTGTGGCTATTGGCAATCGCCTATTTTCCCGTCAAGCTGTCGCGCTATTCGCTCTATCTCTGGGGCCCGATGTTCGTCAAAGAAAGCCTGGGCACCGATGTGCTGACCAGCACGATCACGTCCGCGTGGATGC
This sequence comes from Lacipirellulaceae bacterium, assembly GCA_044868555.1. GTDB lineage: Bacteria > Planctomycetota > Planctomycetia > Pirellulales > Lacipirellulaceae > JABDGM01. The sequence goes on from JBIOWO010000090.1 coordinate 5,007, forward strand.
CGATCGGCGGGATGGTGGGCATCATTGCCAGCGGCTACATCAGCGACAAACTGTTTCAAGCCCGGCGGGCACCGGTGATCGTCACGTCGCTATTGGCGACGGCGGCCGTGATGCTGGTCGGGCTCTGGCACATCGACAACCTGTGGATCATGCGCGGCTACTTCTTCCTGATCGGCGTTTTCCTGTACGGGCCCGATTCGATGATCTCATCGACGGCGGCCATCGATTTCGGGACGAAGCGCGGCGCCGGCTCGGCAACCGGTTTCGTCAACGGAGTGGGTTCGATTGGGGCGATCCTGGGCGGTTATTTGCCGGGCATCATGACCGACGCCAAGAATTGGACCCTGTTTCTGGCGATCTCGTTGGCGGGCATCGTGCTATCCGCGATAATTCTACTGCCGCTATGGCGGGTGAAGCCGCCGACTTCGTAGTCGTACTTGATCAAGCCGTTGCCTCGCGACGCACGTTATGACTCAATTCCGCGCGACCGTTGGCAGAGACACGTTTGTGTTCGATGGGCTGAAGGTGCTGCTCGCCAAGGCGTCGCCGGCGCGGAGTGGCGACGCGTTGGCCGGCGTGGCAGCGGAGAATGATGAAGAGCGCGTAGCCGCGCAAATGGCGCTGGCCGACGTGCCTCTGCGACAGCTTCTCGATGAGCCGATCATTCCGTACGAAGAAGATGAGGTCACGCGGCTGATCGTCGACACGCATGACGCGGCCGCGTTCGTGCCGGTGGCGTCGCTGACGGTCGGCGAGTTTCGCGATTGGTTGTTGTGCTACGAGACGACGGCCGATACGCTGAGCGGACTCGCACCCGGTTTGACGCCCGAGATGGCCGCGGCGGTCAGCAAGCTGATGCGGAATCAGGATTTGATTCTGGCGGCGAGCAAATGCCGCGTGGTGACGCGGTTCCGCAACACGCTCGGTCTCGCCGGCCGGCTTTCGATTCGGCTCCAACCCAATCATCCGACCGACGATCCGATTGGCATCGGCGCGTCGATTCTGGATGGCCTGCTGTACGGCTGCGGCGACGCGGTGATCGGCATCAACCCGGCCACCGATTCGGTCGACACCGTGATCCGCCTGCTGCGGATGCTCGACGAGCTGATCGCCCGCTACAACATTCCGACGCAGTCGTGCGTGCTCGCCCACGTGACGACACAGATAGCGGCGATGGAGCAGGGGGCCCCCGTTGACCTGGTGTTCCAATCGATCGCCGGCACGGAGGCGGCCAATCGCAGCTTCGGCGTGAATCTGAAGCTGCTCGGCGAGGCGATGCAGGCGGCCCGATCGCTCGGCCGCGGAACCGTGGGCAACAACGTGATGTATTTCGAGACGGGGCAGGGGTCGTGCCTGTCGGCCGAGGCCCACCACGGCGTCGATCAGCAAACGCTCGAAGCACGCGCGTACGCCGTTGCCCGCCGCTTCGAACCGCTCTTGATCAATACAGTCGTCGGTTTCATTGGGCCCGAGTATTTGTACGACGGCAAGCAAATCATTCGGGCCGGGCTCGAAGATCATTTCTGCGGCAAGCTGCTTGGGCTGCCGATGGGCTGCGACGTGTGCTACACGAATCACGCCGAGGCCGACCAGGACGACATGGACAACCTGCTCACGCTGCTCGCAGTGGCCGGCTGCAATTATTTCATGGGCGTGCCGGGGGCCGACGACATCATGCTCAACTATCAATCGACCTCGTTCCACGACAGCCACTACCTGCGGCAAGTCCTCGGCCTGCGGCCGGCGCCGGAGTTTGAGAAATGGCTCGACGACATGCGGATCGCCAGCGAAGGGACGCGGTTGTTGCCGATCAATCCGCAGCATCGATTGATTGACGCCGTGGAGCCGTCACCGCGCAAATAATGTCGAACTCGCCAGTAACTCCCGATCGCTGGAACAAACTCCGCGGGGCGACGCCGGCCCGCATCGCGCTGGGCCGGGCGGGAGGCAGCCTGCCGACCGAGGAGTGGCTCAAGTTCAAGTCGGCCCACGCCGCGGCCCGCGACGCGGTGCACAATGAGTTCCATGCGGATGAGCTTGCCGGCCAGATTGCCGCACCCGGCGTCGGGACCATCATTGTCGATAGTGCGGCGCGCGATCGGCTCACGTTTCTCCAGCGGCCGGACCTCGGACGGCGACTGGACGACGTGTCGCAACAGCGGCTGCAACAATTTGCACGGCCGGATACACAGTCCACGCTGGCGATTGTCGTGAGCGACGGGCTGTCGGCGCTGGCGGTCCATCGACAAGTGCCGCCCCTGTTGGCGAAGCTATTGCCAGAGCTGCGTGGCGACGGCGTGACGCTCGCTCCCATTGTCCTCGCCCTGTTTGGCCGAGTCGCGCTGCAAGATGAAGTTGGACAATTGCTCGGCGCTCAGCTCGCATTGATGCTCATCGGCGAGCGGCCCGGCCTGGGTTCGCCCGATAGCCTTGGTGCTTATCTGGTTTATGGGCCGAAGCCCGGCAACACCGATGCGAATCGTAATTGCGTCTCGAACATTCGGCCGGAAGGCCTGCCGATCGCCGCCGCCGCGGAGACGATTCGTTACCTCATCGCCGAAGCATTGCGGCGCCGGCTAAGCGGGATCGGCCTCAAAGACGAACGCGGGCTGGCGTTGTCGCCGGCGCCGGGCGCGCTGGCCGACAAGCGCTAGCGAGCGAACGCGCGTCCGGCGGGCGCTTTTCCACAAAAGCGTTGCGCAAAAACTGGGTGAAAGTCGTTGTATTTGTCGATCACAATGAAGTCGTGAGCGATTCACAACCTGGGGCGGACCGCGCACCACGGTCAACCGCGAACAGAGATACTTGTCAGGGGCTGAGTGCTATGCCCTCGTTGTCGGCCGATGATCAGCAAGCGATTGCTGAACTGATTGCATTGCGCACGCCGGGCCACAGTCTGCCCGGCGCGTTTTATGCCAAGGATTCCGTGTATCGCGCGGAAATCGCGCGGATCTGGCAGCGCGACTGGCTGTTTGTCGGCCACACGTGCGAGATTCCCAACGCGGGCGACTATCTGACGTTCGCCGTCGAATCCGATTCGCTGATCGTGATCCGGAACGACGACGGCCGCATCAACGCGCTGTGGAATGTCTGCCGGCACCGCGGCACACAGATTTGCGACCAGCCGCGGGGCCGCGTCGGTCGTCTGGTTTGTCCATATCACCAATGGACCTACGGTCGCGACGGTTCGCTGCTCACGTGCCGTGGCATGCAGGATGACGTCGACAAGGATGACCTGGGCCTATTGCACGCGCCGGTGCGCGAGGTCGAAGGCTTCATTTACGTGTCGCTGTGCGACGAGCCGCCCGACTTCGCCGGGGCGAGCGAGAGGATCGGACCGGTTGCCAGGCCGCAGGGATTCGATCGCGCCAAAGTGGCCAAGATCGTCGACTACGAAGTGGCCGCCAATTGGAAGCTGGTGTGGGAAAATAACCGCGAGTGCTACCACTGCAACGTCAATCATCCACAATACATCAAGGCCAACTTCGATCATTACAACGCCGACGATACGAGTGAGAGAATTCGATCGCGGATCGAGGCAGCCGTCGCCCGCAGCGAACAGAAATGGGCCGCGGCCGGCCTGGCCGTCAGCCATCGCCAAAGCGGCATGACCGAGTTTCCCAGCATCGGTGCCGAAGGCTGGTACGCGGCCAATCGCACACCGTTGGTCGAGGGCTACGTCAGCGAGACGATGGACGGCCGCCAGGTCGCTCCGCTGATGGGCGACTACACGGAAGCCGACGTCGGCACGCTGCGGATTCGCACGTTGCCCAACATGTGGCATCATGCGAGCTGCGATCATGCGGTGACCACGCGGTTGCTACCGGCCGGCCGCGAGCACACGCTCGTGCGGGTTACCTGGCTCGTCGATGCAAAGGCGGTGGAAGGCCGCGACTACCGTCTGGAAGACATCATGCCGTTCTGGCAACTGACCTCCGAGCAGGACTGGCTGTTGTGCGAACAGGCCCAACGGGGCGTGGCATCGTCGCATTACGTCCCCGGCCCCTATTCGAAGTACAAAGAATACAATGTGGACGCGTTCGTGCGGTGGTGCATGTACCGACTGAGCCAAGAGCAAAGAGCCCAGAGCGGAGAGTAAACAGTTTTCGCCGTCCAACTCTGCTCTCCGCTCTCAGCTCTCTGCTTTCCCCTCCTATGAACAACGGTGAACAACATGCTGAGATTGTCGTTATCGGCGGCGGCGCCGTTGGCTGCGCGGTAGCGTACAGTCTCGCCAAGGCCGGCAAGACCGACGTGCTGCTCCTGGAGAAGGAACCGACCGTCGCGGCCGGCACGACGCCGCAGGCCGCCGGTTTGGTGGGCCAGGTGCGTAACTCCGTCGAACGAACCCGGCTGGCCATGTGGTCGGTCAAGACGTTCGCTCAGCTCGAACGCGACGATCAGGTCAAGCCTGGTTGGCGGCAGGTCGGCTCGCTGCGGATCGCCCTCTGCCCGGAGCGGGTCGAGGAATTCAAGCGGATGAAGGCCGTCGCCGACGAATCGGGCCTGGAAACCGAATTTATCGACAGCAGTTGTGCCGAAAAGAAATGGCCGCTGATGAATTTCGAGCGGGCCCTGGCCGTGTTGTGGTGCCCGACGGACGGATACCTGCAGCCGTCGGACTTGACGATGGCGTACGTTGCCCACGCCCGACGGCTCGGCGCGCGGTTTCAAACGAAGACGGCCGTCGATCGAGTGGTCGTGACCAATGGCCGCGTGACGGGTGTCGAAACCGATCGTGGCCCGATCCGTTGCGAGATGGTCGTGAACGCGGCCGGGTCGCATGCCTACCACATCGCGCGCAGCGTCGGCCTGGAATTGCCGATCGTGCCGGTGCGGCACGAGTATTTTGTGACGGTCAATGCAGAGG
>JBIOWO010000091.1:0-19515 GCA_044868555.1 Lacipirellulaceae bacterium
TGTCGAGGGGAGCTCGCCGAAGTCCGCCAGTGCCGTCAACTCAATCTGACGCTCAATCACCGTCCGCTCGTGATGGCTCTTCCTTCCGCATGCTCCGAAGGAGCGTAATACGACAGCCCAGGGCAAGACCACGCGAGTTCCACGAGCGTGTCCGCCGCCCTGGGACACAATCCCCCATCACGCCCACCAGCCCTGAAAGGGCGGAATACATTCGTGGCGATCTCGTATCCCGCCCTTACAGGGCATGGTGTTCCAATGCATCGCATACCCTGTCACATCACGGCCTGTCAGACCTGCACCCAATCCCCTCTCCCTCCGGGAGAGGGCCAGGGTGAGGGACATTCGTCATTCGTCATTCGTCATTCGTGCTTCGTCATGCCGACTCCCCCACCGCCTCCTCCACCAACCGAATCTCCTCCTCCGTCAACCCATACAACTCAACCACCAACCGATCAATCGCTCGGCTGAGCTTGCCCGCCCTGAGCTCGCTGAAGGTGTTGAAGCCTCCCGATCCGTCGCCTCTATTCGCCGCTCGATCGCCGCCGTGCGGACGCTCCCCGGTCGGGGCGGACATGAAATCCAATTGCACGTTTCGGTGACGAGGTTGGCGGCGCCATGAGTTGCCGGATGGCGTCGAACACGGCCCGAAACTGCCCGTCATACTTCTTTTCTAAGTCATCCAGACGCCGCGACAAATCCGCATGGCCGGCCAGCATCTCCCGCAACCGCACAAACGCCCGCATGATTTCGATGTTCACCGCCACCGCCCGGTCGCTATGCAGTACGCTCGAGAGCATCGCCACGCCTTGCTCCGTAAACGCATAGGGCGGCCGGCGAAGTCCCATCTTGGCACCCGGTTTGGAGGTCACAAATTGTGACCTCCATTTCTCCAGTTCAGCTTTTGTCAGTCGAAACATGAAATCAGCGGGAAAGCGGGCCAGGTTTCGGCGGACAGCCTGATTGAGCACCTTGGTTTCTACGCCATACAGGTTCGCCAGATCACTGTCCAAGAGCACCTTCTGGCCGCGGACAAGGAGAATTGCTCGCTCGATCCGCTCGCCTGGAATCAACGCCGTTCGCTTCCGCTTTCCCATCGTCAACCTTCCCCCTTCCGCCCTCCACCTTCCCCCTCACTTCGTCGCCGCCTCCACCAACCGTATCTCCTCCTCCGTCAGCCCATACAACTCATACATCAACCGATCAATCTCCCGATCCGTCGCCTCAATCTGCCGTTCGATCACCGTCAGAATATGGTCGGTTCGTCATGCGAGCGTCGCGCAAGCTATTCCGTCAACACCTTTCCAGGCGGCAGAATCGGCGACTCGATGCTGAAAACAGTCTTGGTAGATATCCTTTTCTCCAGCTCGCCGATAATCGCTTCCAACTCGATCTTAGTGTCTGCTTGAATCCCCAAGCACTTGGCTACACCCGCTGCATCCGTGCTTAATCGAGTGTCGAGTTGCATCCTGAACTCGCCGTCACGTTCTTCCATCGCGTATGAATGGATGTGCATGGCGTCTCCGATACGGACGCCTTTCAAATGGGAAAAGTTGAACTCTCGGCGCAGGTAGTCCAGCAAACAATCTTGAATCACTAGCACGAAATGCTTGCCAACGTGTTCGAGTGTGTCCACTTTGTGATGAAGCTGCACAAGAATCGTCTTGGCCGTCATCTTCCAGTTCATTCCGAATGCCTTCCGCAGTCCAGGGCCCTTCGCTCGGGTGCGAATACCGAGCGCTTTCAAAAGGCGTTGGCGTTCCGGCCAAACAGTTCCCGTCGTATCCAACGTCTGGAACTCGATGGCCACGAAGTCCTTTACTTTGCCCGCCTTCACCGATACCAGGAAATAATCGACGCTGCCGCCGGGAATGGAAACCTCCGAAACCACGTGCAGCTCATTGCCAGGATCATGCTGTGTCAGTAGGTGCATGCAATCTACGAAAACTTGACGACGCTCAAGCAACCGATTTGGGCAGATTATTATGTCCCGTCGATCCTTGCCGTAGCGGACGGAGCACGTTCCTATCGACACGTCGGGATCGCTTTTTCGGACTTTGAAGCACTTTGTGTTCGAGAAGGGGCACCACTGACGCTCCACAATTCTTTTCCAGCCGTGATCGGTGCGCGTGGAATAGCCGAATAGCTCTAGTACTTTGTTGTCGGTTGTGTGCGCCATTTCGAGTACCGCTTCCCGCCTCAAAGAAGAAGTCGACAACGACTTTTCGCCAACTCGATGTACTGATCGGCAAGATCAATTCCGATCGACTTCCGTCCGAGCTGAAATGCCACGAGGTTCGTCGTTCCAGTACCGCAAAACGGGTCGAGGACAACTCCACCTTCGGGGCAAGTGGCCAGGATCGGGATTTTGCATAAGTCTTCGGGATAGGGAGCGAAATGGGTTTCCCGCTTTTGGGTATCTTCTGGCAGGATGTCCCAAACATCGCTGGGCTTGCTCCCGTTCGGATGATATTTCATGAAGTAGAAGCCCTTTTCACGCAGCTCTCTTGCGCGGCCAGAAACGCTTTCGGAATCGGAGTGCGTCGCTCGCTGTTGTCCCCGAATGATCATCCGGAAGTCGGCCAACTTCCCATCGATGATCTCCTGCAGAATGGCTTCCAATGCCGCGAACGCCTTCTGCTTTTCCTCGTCGCCGAGTTCAGTCGATAGTTCAATCTGCCTGCGATATCGAACTCCACTCACGCCGGTTGCCGACACGACGGATCCATTTAGTACTCGACTCGTTTTTGGATTCGACCGGATAGCATCCACGTCATAGTAGTACGACTTCTGCTTAACAAAATGAAATACATGTTCATACACGTTTCGCAGCTTGTCTTTGGCATTATCTGGCCCGCCCTTGACCTTGTTCCAAATGACATCGTTGCGCAAAAGCCAACCCTGGCCATCCGTCAGAGCCAGCGCAACTCGCCATGGCATGCCCAGTAATCGCTTCTCTTCATAGCTGTCGCCAATGTTCAACCAAAATGAACCGGCATCCTTTACGATGCGCTTCAATTCGGCGCAGATTGTCACTAAGTGTTCAACGTAATCCCTGAAATCCTTTTCCAAACCAATTCCGGTCGCCGCGTATTGTCGGTGTCCCCAGTAAGGCGGACTTGTCATAACACAATCGACTGAATCCGATGACATTTCCCGCAAGACGCATAAGGTCTCGCCGCAAATGAACAACGGACGGCTGGAGCGTCCACGAAAGTAACCACCTAAGTCACTAGCGTTATGCCGTTGTAATGCGACCTGAGCTGTCATGAGCTTAATCTCTTTTCGTGGCATGCGAGGTAGGATGATATGACAGGATAATTGTTTCGGAGACGTTTGTACAGTATTGGATTGTCATCCTTGTCCGGCTTCACCCGGCAATCGTATACCGCGAACTCCTCGAAATCGGTCAGGATCGACAGCGGCAGCTTCGCCGTCCAAGCATACCGCCGCAACTGAAACGCCGGCCCCACATCGCTCTTGATGTCGACGGCCGGCTTCTTCGCCTCGACAAAGAACTTCGGCGTCCCGCCCACGCGAAAGCAATAGTCGGGCGCTCGCACCGACTTCTCAACGACCAGACCCTGCTCCAGAACCACATCGCGATACGCTTCGGCAAATCCTTGCCGGTTGAAAACGTCCCACCCCAGCGCAGTAAACAGTGGGTCAAGAAAATCCTGCCGCAACTGCGTCTCGTTGTACCCCGCGCGGTGGTACGTCTCCCAATGCTCCGCAAACTTCTCGACCAGCTCGCGAATCGCCCGCGGCGCGGCGATCGTTTCCGGCGTTGTCAAGTCGCTTTTCTTGGCCATCGCACAGATTTCGCTTCGGACAAATTAATAGCCACGAGCGGGCACCATCGCGGAGCGATGGTCGGACTCGCCGGCCCCAACGTCGCCAATCTAACAACTTACACCCCAATCGAACAGCATTACCCAGCGTACTCCTCTCGCTCCGCGAGAGGGATTTTCATGTCGCGGCTTGAGCCGTGAGCCCAGCCGAACGGAGCGAGATGTCTACACTACTCCCCACCTTTTTCCAAAAAACTTTTTTGTAGAAATTGGGCCACCACCTGTGCTAGGCTCACACGCGAACGAACGGTTCGATGCGTGTTGACTGCCGAGCTGGTTCGTCAGCAGGTCGCGCGGGGCAAGCGCTTGATCGTCGCTGGAAACGGCGGCGGTTGTTTAAAACGCCCCGAGCGGCCTACGGGCACCGGTGGTGATACCAGTTAACTATGTCCCTGGGCACGTGACCGCCGGAGGATGTCCAGGCAGTCGCACGCAAAAGACCGAGGTCGACGGCAATCGCGCCGTCGATCGCGTCGGGGAGGGCGCCCTCTCTTTTTTTGAGAGTTGAGAGTTTGATGCCGCGAGTTATGGAAAGAGAAGAAAACGCAAGCAAATAAGGAATCAGCAAAAATGGAAAAGGCAGTCGGTTGGCAATTTGCAATTTGCAATTGTTTTCCGATCGTCAACCCTGGACCCTGAACCCTCACTATGTCAACGGAACAATCGTTTGGCGGCGGCCGGGCCGCGGGCCGCGATCGCCGCGTCGACCCGTGCGCGCTGTTCGTCGCTCAGCCTCCAGCCCATGGCGCCGGCTGTTTCCTCGATTTGCCAGGGCCGCTTTGCGCCGCACAGGGCGGCCGTGATGCCCGGTTGCGAGATCGTCCAATTGATGACGAGCTGGGCGACCGAGTGGCCGCTGAGCGCGGCCGCCGCGCGGAGTTGCTCGACGAAGTCCTGGTTCTTCTGCCATTCATCGCCCTGGTACATGGGATACTTGCGGCGGCTATCGCGCTCGTGAAGTTTGGCATCGCGCGGCAGCCGGCCGGCCAACAGGCCCTTCATCAGCGGCCAGTAGACCATCACCGCGATATCGTGCTCGCGGCACCAGGGAACGGTCCGCTGCTCGATGTCGCGCTGCAGCATGTTGTAAGGCAATTGCACGGCGGCGAGCGGGCAGACGGCGTGGAAGGCCCGGCATTGTTCGAGCGTGCAGTTCGAGGCGCCGACGGACCGCGTCTTGCCGAGCGCCATCAGGTCGCGGAGCGCGCCGGCCGATTCCTCGATCGGCAGCGTCTCATCGGGCGAGTGCAGATACAACAGCTCGACGCGGTCGGTGGCCAGGCGGCGGAGGCTTTCCTCGCACTCGCGGCGAAGCACGTCGGGCCGGCCGTCGGTGACAAACTCTGCGCCCTCCATGTGGATGCCGCACTTCGTGGCGATCACCATTTCATCGCGGCGATTGCCCACCGCATTGCAAATCAGCGTCTCGCTTTCGCCGTTCGGCCCGTAGACGTAGGCCGTGTCGAGATGGTTAACGCCCAGGTCGAAGCAAGCCTGGATCGTGGCGATGCTGTCGGCCTCGTTGGCATTGAGCGTCGTCTGTCCCGCGATCGGCCAGCAGCCGAGCGCCACCGGCGCGATGGAAAAGCCCGAGTTACCCAAGGGGCGGCGTTCGAAGTCGGATCCTGGCGATGTCATTCGGCCATTGTACTCGTGCAATGCCGCGCAAGAAATCGAGGGAACATCGGCCTAACGCCGCTTCCTGCAGGACAGAAGAATCGATGCAACCGCTGCGAGCCCGGCGAGAATCGCCGTCGACGGTTCGGGCACGGCGGCCGGCATCGTCGCAGAGGAGCCGGCGCCCGCCGCCGAAGCGGCGACGTTGCCGAAGTTGGCTCGCCACACGTCATAGTCGTCCTGGTCGACGACGCCGTTGCCCGAGCCGTCGGCGACGATGGTGTTCGAGTTGAGCAGATTGCGCCACACGACGTAGTCGGCCGCGTCGACCGTGCCGTTAAGGTTATAGTCTCCCAACACGCCGCCCACGTTCAAGGAGACAGACTGCGGCAAATACGATACGTCCCATTGCAGGCCGCCCGCCAGTTGGGGCAGTATTTCATTGCTGAACGTGCCGTCGATGCTGCCGCCCGCGGTGAGAATCGCGAAGCTGTTGCCGGCCGCAGGCTTGAAGCCACCCAGCAGAGAGACCTCCAGCGTGCCGGCGAGGGCGACGTCGTTCGCCACGGTAACGCGGTCGTACTGCGTGCCGGGCGTCGTGCCGGCAAGCTCAATGTCGAGCGAGGCCAGCGGGCCGAAACTCACGTCGCCGCCGAAGGCCATCGTGCCGGGGCTGAAGCCGGGCCGCATGTCGCCTTCCATAAACACCTGGCCGCCGACGCCGCCGACGCCGTTGCCAGTCAGGCTTCCGAGGAACACGGCCGTGCTATGCAAGCTGCCGGAGCCGCTCACCGTGATCGTGCCGGTATTCGAGACGTCGTCGAAGAAGTTGGCCTGCGCGCCGCCGGTGACGACGATGCGACCGGCGGTGGAGAGATTATTAAGTGTCGTCACGTCGCCGAACACGTCCGAGACGCCGGATGTGAACGTGAGCGCGCCGCTGTTCTGCAAACCGCCGAAGAAGCGGAGCGTGGCATCGCGGGCGGCAATCAAGCCCGAGCTGGGGCTGGCGGTGCTGTTGGTCAACGAGCGGGCGAATTCGATCGTGCCGCCGTCGACGTCGATCAGGCCGTTGTTGGCGCTAAAACTTGAGTTGCCGAGAATCTCGAGACGCTGGCCGGCCGCGACGCGAAGCTGTCCAGCCGAGCCGTTGGTAATGACGACATTGATGCGGCCGGAACCAGTGACGAGGCCGGTGTTCGTGAAACTAGCCGCATTGACCGTGGCCGATGTGCCATCGAAGGTCAATTCCCCGCTGTTGGTGAACGAGGTGCCGGCGGTGACGTTGGCGTCGGTGACGAACATTCGCGCGCCGGCCGGATTGGTAATGGCGCCGGTGAATGTCGCATTGCCGCCCGACGAGACGCGCGTGTTGACTCCGGTTGCGATGGCCAGGCTCCCGCCGGAGAGCGTGCCGCCGTTGACCGTGATATCCGATTGGAGGTTCAAAGCATTGCCCGGGACATCGAGCTGGCGCCCGGTGCCGAGCTCGTGCGTCGTTCCGAGAATGGCGTTGAGGATGGCAGCATTGGCGGTCAAGCTCGACGACGCTTGCACCGTGCCGGAGACGAAATTGAATCGTCCGCCGTTGGCGGCGATGGTGTTGAAGACAAGCGTGCCGCCGTTCATGTTGACGAGAGCGCCGTTCCACAAGCGGAGCCGGTCGCCGACGACAATCGTGCCGCTGTTACCCAAGGTGAGGGTGCCAATGCCGCCACCGGTGCTGGTGGTTCCGCCGACGTTGAGCTCACCGGTGGTGGAGAAAGTGCTGTTGACGCCCTCGACCAGCAGCGTGCCATTTCCGCCGTCCTGCGAGCCGATCGACGCGGTGGTCGTTTGGAAGGATGAGCCGCCGCTGACAATCGCGGCCCCTTGGCGGTTGCTGGCGATGGTCAGGTTGGGCAGGTTGGCCGCGCTCGACGTCGCGCCCGAGGCGAGCCGCAACGCGGGCAGGTCGTCGCCATCGGCGCCGTTGATGGTGAGCGCCGCGCCGCCATTGTTCAATACGCCGCCGTTGATGACGAACGTGCCGTCGGTCCAATTGAGCGTGCTGGTGGTGTTGCGCAGGAAGCCGTTGGCGGTAATGGTGCCGCCCTGAAAGTTGAGCGTGCCGTTCGGCGATCCCGCCGGATCGAAGAGGCTGAATAGGCCGGTCGTGGTGAGTGAGCCGCCTGTCTCGACGGTAAGCGTGCCGGAACCGAGGCTGGCGACCGTCAGCGGGCCGGTGATGTTCCATGCCGAGCCTGTGCCGCTGATAGAGACCTTGCCCGTGCCCGTCGCGGTGCCGCCGAGCGTCACGGCGCCGGTCGTGTTGACGACGCCCGCGGTGTTGATTGACATCGTCGCGGTGCCGGCGCTGCCGACCGTAATGGCGCCGGACGTCCAGCGTGAGCCGGCCCCGGTGATCACGGCCGTGGAATCGCCGCCATTGGCCGACATGATCGTGGCGCCGGTTGTGTTGATGCGTCCGCCGCTGGTGGCGGCCATATTCCCGGTGCCGCCGACGCCCAAGTTGAGGCCGCTGGACATGTTCCAGACGGCGTCGACGCCGCTCACGACTGCCGCCCCTGTCCCGGTGGTCGCGTTGCCGACGGTCACCGCGCCGGTGGAGGTCGCTTGGGCCCCGGTTTGAATCGAAAGGCCCGCGTCGCCCGCGTCGCCCACGGTGAGCGCGCCGGCGTGCGACCAGTTCGTGCCGGCGCCCGATACCGTCATCGTCCCCTTGCCGCCGAGGAACGAGCCGATCGACAGGCTCGACGCCGTCGTCAGCGTGCTGGAGCCTAATACATTGAATGTTCCGTTTCCACTGAGTCCGACGACGACGGCCCCGCTGACATCGAGCACCGAATTCGGCGAGCTCAGCGAAACCGTGCCCGTGGAGCCCTCGCCTTGTCCGATATTCAGGAGGCCGATATCGGCGCGGCCGTTGTCTTCGAGCGCGAGCGTGGCGGTGCCCAGGCTGCCGACCACGATATCGGGATCCAGCACGCCATTGCCGAGCCGGCCACCGGTCGAGATGGTGAGGAACCCGGTTGAGCCGGCCACGGTGGCCATGGTCATGTCGTCGCCGGCCGTGTCGACGCCCAGCGTGCCGTCCTTGACGGTCAATCGGCCGGTCTGCGTGGTGATCGTGCCGATCGTTGTGCCGACTGCGCCGCTGATCGTGTAGCCGAATGAATTCAGATCGAGCGTGACGGTGCCGTTGCTGACAACCAGTCCGGTGTTCGTCACGTTGGCTGCAAAACCGACGGTGTAGGTATTGGCCAGGGTGAAATTTGCGGTCTCGGCAGCAGCCGGCGGGGCCGCGCCGCCGGCGCCGCCGGCCGAGGTCGACCAATTCGCAGCCGTGGGAAACGAGCCGCCGGCCGACGTGATCCAGAATTTATTCTGAGCCGCAGCGGGTGCAGCCGCCGCGAGGACGAACGCCGCCGCCGCGCAGGCCGAACCGAGGCGGACGAGAAACGACAAGCCGGCGAACGCGCGCAGGCCAACGTGGGGAGGAGACATCGGTGCAGCTCTCTTCTGTTCCGGAACGAGCGCGGAGCGGGCGGCGCACGTCGCGCGATGGCGTCGGGGCACCCGGTCCAACTATCCGTCCATTATAGTTGAACGGCGAAGTTTCAACTAACGAAAAGACGCGGAAATTGCCGTGTCTTTCGCGAGGATTTCGCGTGACAAAACCAAATGCAACCTGCCGACCGGCAATTCTTGAACCGGCGAATTTGGGGGACGACGCGCCTCAGCTCGGCGAAGTGAATGGAGAATCTCGCCGGCGGCAGTTTGTAGCGGCGGGTCCGGACGGATTGTAAGGCGCACAGCAGGTAATCCGCGAAAAAATGGACGTAGCCGCCGCTGCCAATGACGTGCAATTGGAAGAGACCGGAACTATAATGCGTCGGTCTCGACGGGTTTCACCCGCCATCCGGCGATCACCGTTCGACGTGTGCTCTTCGTGTAGCTCCCAGCGCGATCATGACGACCGTCGAATTGCTTCTTGCCGACGCACCGCCCGAAACGATCGGCCGCGTTTCCAGCTTCGTCATTCTTTGCAGCCTGTTACTGGCGGGGATTGTGAAATGCATTCACATTGCGCGGCGGCCGGCGACGAACTCGCTGTGCGTTTACTCGCTGCTACTTTTATTGACTGGGTTGCTCGTCAGCAGCTTGGTAACCTTCCTGACATACGTTGCAGCGTTGCCGCTGGCCGGAAGGCTTGCGATCGTTGCGGTAATTTTAATCTGCTACGTTGCGTCGGCCGTGACCGCGATCATCGGCCTCGCGGATTACCGCAAGCACGCGGGGACCTATAACCAAGGAAGGAAACAGGCCGTAACGGCGATCATTGCAAGTTCATTGCTGTTGTTCGTTCTGGGCGGGGCCGTGGCCGTTCGCGTGGCGACGATGATCGAGCCGGATTTGGCAGTCGGCGAAAGCCGCGGACTTTTACCCGGCCCAAAGAGCGACGGGAAGTTTAGTCGCACCCGCCGCCTGGAATCTTTGAATCTGATGATCGATTTGCCGGACCTTCCGTGGGTCGAGGTCGACGCCAAGAAGTTGAACCCGGCCGCAACGCTGACCCTGATGCGTTCGCGGCCGCAAATCGGATTCATGCTGATCGGAGAACGCGCCGGCGTGGAGCAGGAGTTGACGACATCGTCGCTCGCGGAACTATATCGAGCCAATTTGCGCAGTGTTATTGGGAATGTCACATTCACCGAAGAGCGGGCAGAAACGTACTCCAGCTTGAACGGCATCGCGATGGAAGGTGATGCAATAGTCGCAGGTCGACCGTTTCACTACGCTGTCTGGGCGGTGGCGAGAAATGGTTTTGTCTATCAGCTTGTCACCTATGGCGACCAGGTCTTTGCGGCCGAGATTGAAGCTGCGCGCCGCCAGTTTTGCAGCGGATTCCGGCAGATCGATCCGAGCGAGGTCGCGCATGTCGAGGGTGTCACGCCGGCCCGTGATCATGTGTCGCCGGCATTCGGCTATCGAGCCTTGTTTGCCAGGACCGATTGGACGGAGTGGTCGGCGGAGGAATACACAACGACGGGCGCTGATTTCGGCGCATCATGTGGCCCCAACACGGTTCTGGAATTATTCGCGATCCGGCTGCCCGCAGGCCGGCCCGACGCGGAGATGCTCGCCAAAAGTATGCTTGGTGGAATCAATATTAAGTATCCCGGGCCAAGCGTTGTTGCTTCAGCTCCGCTTGAGATCGGTCCGCTGCGCGGGCTCGCCATCGAGACCCGTAGTCAGGCCGCTTCCGGAGTGATGCGGCGCTGCCTGGCGCGGGTTCTCTCAGACGACAAGCGGGCTTTTCTCATTATCGGCTTAGCCGACGAGAATGAGTCCGCCAAGGTTGATGTCATTAAAGCTGCACTCGATCGCGTTGAGATCGACGATTTCGCGGAAGCTGCCGAGCCGTCGCTCAGCCAGCCGCAGCAGGTGGTGACCGGCCTGATACTGAACGAGCTTGGGTTGAGCGCGCTGGAGGGAGGCAATGCGGCAGACGCGGTAGCGTACTTCGAGAAATCGGCGGAGCTTCGCCCCGATGAGCAAGTGATCGCCGGCAATCTGATCAGCGCATTATTGCGATCGAGTGGTGCCGATGTGGCACTTGCCGAACTGGAACGGCGGCTGGATCGCTTTCCTGAGAGCATGTCGCTCCGCGCGCTGCAAGCCAACATGCTGGCGACGAAGGGCGAGACGTCGCGATCGCGCCAGATCTATACTCAGCTATTCACCGATGGCCACGACGATGAAGACGACTTGCTGACGTACATCAATCTTGCGGTTGATACGAGTGCTTTCGATGAAGCAATCTCGACGGTGGAGCAATTCTTGAAGCGGCGGCCCAGTGCCCAGGTGCGCCGATGGTTGGCGACGGTACACAGCCACAAAGGCGACCACGAAAAGGCGATCGCACTGCTCGTCGAGCTGCGCAACCAATCTCCCTCCGATCGGCGCACGGCGTACAGCCTGGCCGACGCTTACGAAGCGAAGGGCGACTTTTCCGCCGCCTTGGAGATCAGCAAACAACTGCTCACTGCCGGCGCGCACGATGAAACGACGTTGATGCTTCATGGCCGCAATCAGTTACAGCTTCATTGGTATGCTCAAGCGAAAGAAACGTTTGGCAAGGTATTAGCGATCAATCCAGGCAACGCCGACGCCAAGGAATACCTGGCACATTCGTCAAACATGCTGGGGCAGGGGGACAACTCGCTTGTCACCAGGCCGCTGGCCCCCGTGGAAATTCCAGAACTCGTTCGGTCGGCAATCCGTGGGGTGAAAGTGCCGGCGTCTGCCACGGCCGATAGCGCCGACGCGGTGGAAGTCCTCCGAGTGACGGGCATCGACTACGCGCCCGGCAAACGACTTCGCACCACGAATTGGCGAAAAGTAAAGATTCACACAACGGGTGGGGTGACGCGGTACAGCACACTCACAGTAAACTTCGACCCGTCGGCCGAGCGCGTCTTCGTCAACCGGCTGGCCGTGTTTGATGAGCAAGGTCAGAAAGTGGCGGACGGTTCGGTGGATGACTACTACGTTCTGGACGACGACTCGAGCGGCACGGCCACGCAGGACAAGGTTCTCAACTTGCCGGTGCCGGCGCTGAAGCCGGGGCACACCTTGGAGTTTGCAGTAACGACTGAGGAGTTGAGCGCATCCGACGATTTTCGATACCAGGAGTTCCTATTGACGTCGTCCGTGCCCGTCGGAATGAGCATCGTATTTGTGCGCGGGGACGTGTCCTCGCTGCTATCCGGCACGACGGCGCCGGCCACGGCCGAAAAGGCCTCGGACCTGATCTATGTCATCTTGCCGAATCCCGTGGTTTACAGCTGGGAATCGTACCAGCCTTTCGTCGAGCATTTCCTGCCGATGATCTGGCTCGGCGATTCGCGGTCGACATGGCCGGTCGTGGCGCGGAAGTATCTCGAAGAGATCAAGGACAAGCTGACTCCTACGGACGAGACGCGGAATCTGGCCGCGGAGCTCACGGCCGACAGCAAGACTCCGCGCGAAAAGATGCGTGCCATCGCGGAGCATGTGCAACGAACATGCACCTATCGGGCAATTGAATTTGGCCGGCGGGCTCAAATACCGAACGCGGCTTCCCAGACCGTGCGGCTCAAGTACGGAGATTGCAAGGACCACGCGGTGCTCGTCCACGACTTGTTGCAGGCGGCCGGCGTGACGTCGCATTTGGCCCTGGTGAATACGGCCGGCCGATTGCGGCTCGATATGCCGTCGCTTGATCAGTTCAATCATATGATCGTGTACGTTCCGGACGCCGCGAGCGCCGCGGGCGGGACGATTATCGATTGCACGGACAAAGAGACTTTCGCGTTGACTGCACCGCAACCTAACCTGGCGGATCGAGACGTGCTGGTCCTGGATCCGGAGAACCCGCGGCTCATCCACACGCCGAATTATCCGCCCGACGCGGCCCGAATGATCAGCCGCCGAAAAGTGAAGATTCGCGTCGACGAATCGGGGGGCCCCGTGGAGACACACATCGAGGAGCAGATTTCGCTGAACGAGTACGCGGCGCCGGCGATGCGCGCTTTCCTGAAGGCATTCGGACCTGCCGATCGGCCCGAAGCGGTCCAGAGCTGGTTTGCGGGCGGAAGTTCCCTCCGACTCAAGAACGTCACCATTGAGAACCTGGAAGAGACCAAAGAGCCGCTGGTCCTCGAAATGGAATATGCGGCTCCGGACGCGTTTCACCTGGTCGGCTCCGCGGCGTCCGGCGGTACCATGGTCGGCCAGTTGCCGGCTTCGTGGGAAATGAGATACCTCGAAGCGGAATACGTTCCGCATCGGAAGACGCCGTTTGAATTCTGGATGCCAATGCGAATCGAATCCACAACGAACGTCGATCTGCCGGCGGGATACGAGATGCAGGACGTCGATCGGCTGGTCGTTCGCGGCAGTACTCAGTTTGTGTCGTGGGCCTCGCGTGCCGAGGCGAAGGGCCCGACGGTGACCCTCGAATACCGTGCGCGGCGGTTGGCCGGTCGACATCCGGCAACGGAATATGCCGCCTACTATAAAGACGTGAATGATGCGCTCGGCGTGTTCCGCCGGCCGGTGACGCTGCAATCGCCAGTTCCCTGATCGCTCGGAAATTTGGCCGAATTGTCCTTCAATCGACCACCTCGCGCCGCGGAAGGAAAAGGCAGCAGTCGTCGGGACAGGCGTCGTGGCTGGGTCCCAGCGAACCGAGTGCGAGGCGCTGCGGCGAGTCGGTCGTCCGCTCGACGATCAGTTCGCGGATCATGCCGATGAAGCGGGGGTGCGTGCCCACGGTTGCCGCGCGGACCATGTGGAAGCCCAGCTCGTCGCACAGCGATCGGGCCTCCGTGTCGAGGTCGTAGACCACCTCCATGTGATCGGAGATGAAGCCGATGGGCACGACGACGACGTCACGAATTGGTCCAAGGGCGTGCTGCTCGCGGAGGAAGTCGTTGATGTCGGGCTCCAGCCAGGGCTGCTGTGGCGGGCCGCTGCGGCTTTGGTAGACCGAATACCAATCGATGCGGTCGACTCCGTTCGCGACGAGGCGGCACGTTTCGCGCAATTGTTCCTGGTAGCGGCATCCGGCGGCCATCGCGCGGGGAATGCTGTGGGCCGTGAACACGAGCAGCGCGTCGTCGCGGCGATCGATGGGGATCTGATCGAGCGCGGCTTGCGTCCGTTCGATCATCGGCTCGATGAAACCCGGGTGATTGAAAAACACCCGCAGTTTGTCGACCTGCGGCGCCGTGGGGCCGACTTCGGCTTGAGCGGCCGCGATGTTTTCGCGGTACTGGCGGCAACCGGAGTAGGAGCTGAACGCGCTGGTGACGAACGCCAGGGCGCGGCGAATGCCGTCCGCTGCCATCTGCCGCAGGGTGTCGGCGAGCAGTGGATGCCAATTTCGATTGCCCCAATAGACCTTGAGCGGCGGCCCATGTGCGGCCAGCTCGCGCTCGATCGCCGCGACAAGGGCCCGATTCTGCTCGTTGATCGGACTGCGGCCGCCGAAGTGGTAATAATGCTCGGCGACTTCGAGCAGCCGCTCGCGGGGCGGGGCACCCGCGACAGCCGGTCCGCGGCCACGGAGGACGTTTTCCAGGAATGGAATCACGTCGTCAGGGCCGTCCGGCCCGCCGAAAGAGACAAGGAGGAGAGCTTCGTACATGAGCAATGGCGATTAATTGCGAAATGACGAATGACGAATGACGAAGTCGGAGGCAGTCCGACCGGCTGTTCATTCGTCATTCGTGATTCGGGGATTCGTCATTCTCAAGTGACCCCGACGGGACTCGAACCCGTGTTACCGGCGTGAAAGGCCGGTGTCCTAGACCGCTAGACGACGGGGCCGGCGCAGAACACTACCGCTCATCCGCATGAATCAGTTTCAGCGGCGAGAGGTGCGCGCAGCTTGGTTGTGGCCCCGGCAACTCCGCCGCAGTGGGCCGCAGCTTTCCTAGGTGTATATGGCGATTGACGGCGAGCGTCAAGTCGCGGCCGTCACGCGGCGGCGGCTTGATCGGCAATAATATGGTGATCGTCCGGCGCACGCCGAGGCTGTAGTGGTCTGTCAGGCCTGATTTGATGCGTAGCTGATGTCGCAAGACTTCAGATTCTTGCATGAGGACTGAATTTCTTGCGAATTCAGCTACATCAGTTCAAGACTGACAGACCACGAGAACGCGTCGGCGGCGCGCAATGCGGCCGCAATCTGGTGCCGTAGTGCGTGGCGGGGCGAAGTGAATACCGTGGGCCAGCCAGTCGAAAATGCTAGCAGCGGCAGACGAGCGACCTAGACAAGAAAACGAGGGGGTACTGGCCAGGAGAACCGAATGCGTTGCAACTCAGACGCTTGAGTTGTCGCCGTCGCGTTCGACGACCGGCTGGGCGGATGGGTCAGTCTTTTGCTGATTCCGCCGGATCGCCTCATAGACCTCATTACGATGCACGGGCACCTCCTTCGGGGCTTCCACCCCGAGGCGGACCTTGTCGCCGCGGATTTCCACGACGACGATCGTAATGTCATCATTGATAATGATGCTCTCGTTCTTTTTCCGTGACAGAACTAACATGCTCGATTCCTTCGTCGGGGCTCGTCCCAACGCCTAGCAGACCATCGCTTTAGAGCGTCTAGGCCGTTGTCCGACACCCTTGGGGCCAGCGGCCCGCTGCGTGTCAGGATGTGGGTGCCCGAGGGCGGACGACCCCCTTCAATCCACTCTACGTGGTGCCAAGGGCTAGTCAAGGAAAGAACGGGGAGTGAAAACGGCTTTTTTACGCACCAAGCTGGCATTTGGCACGAGATTTGGATGGTAGCCCCCAGGTTTACCACCCTTATTAAATGGTATTGGCGCACCGCGCGGAGGCCGGATGCCAGTCCATAAGTTATTGATGGCAATGCGCTTATGGTGAGCGATCCGGTCCAGAAAGCCGGCCCGCGAGACCGGAAAGGCGGCGGCCAAATCGTCTTTCTGTAACGACGGAACCCGGCGCGCCGAATTTGTGTATTTTAACACCCTCACCCGCCAGTTGGCGGGCTATCGGCAGGAAACTTTGGCCACCAGCGCAACTTTCGGCGTGGTTTGCGGATGCACCTGCGGCGTGCAGTCTTACTGTGCCGGTCGTTGCGCCTACGCATGCAATTCGAGTTTTTGATTGCGCGGATTGGATGTGGCGTATGCCACTCACAGGCCGCGTCGTACGACGTGGAGTGTTGGTCCGAATGGAACCAATGTCATCGAACCGTTCAGCGATGTGTGTGGCGCAATTCGTGATGCGCTGTCAACAAGAGAGTCCCGCGCCGCAAATGCGCAATCCATTTTGCCGGTTGCGGCACGAACCACACTCCATATAATTGATGGTCTTACCTTTGCGGCCCGTCGATTTTTGTTTTGGCGGGCACACGGCCGGTTGCGGACGGCGGCGATTTGTCTGCGCGCTGGTCCGCAAACGACCATCGAGGAGGTTCCGACTGCGCGATGATCAACGGTATGAAAGCGGTGTGGCCCTGGATGGGCAACGTGGTCGAGGCGGTGTACACCGTCGGCCACGGCATGTGGGTCACGCTGCGAACGTGGATCAAGACTTATCGGCCGGAGCGTAAGGCGTTCACCGAACATTTCGAGTACCCGGAGTTGCCGGTGCCCGTCGCGGCTCGCTACCGCGGCTTCCATCGCTTCGATCTGACGACCTGCATCGCCTGCGACCAGTGTGCCAAGGCCTGCCCGGTGGACTGCATTTACATCGGCAAGGAGCGAGTCGAAGGCGGCAAGGGGTTCAAGATTACCGGGTACACGATCGACTATACGAAGTGCATGTTTTGTGCGTTGTGCGTGGAGCCCTGCCCGGTGGACTGCATTTTCATGGGCGCGACGCACGACATGAGCTGCTACAGCCGCGACGGCTGCATCATCGATTTCGCGCGGATGCCGCTCGACGTGGCGTGGGGCCGGGCGACGCTGAATCCGACGGCGGTCGCCGATTCGAAGGTGATTACCGAGCCGGTCCACGGGGGGCCGAATCAGTAGAGGTCGTTAGTCGTTAGTTGTTAGTTGTATGCAGCAATCCAACAACTAACGACTAACGACTAACGACTAACGACTATCATGGCCAATCCAACCGCCATCGCCGCTTACGTTGCCCTGTTCGCGCTGACGGGCTTCCTGTTTCTGTTCGTCAATCTGCTCGTGGGTTGGCTCGTTCGGCCGCGGCTGCCGAACGTCGAGAAGCTCGAAGTGTATGAGTGCGGCGAGCCGACGATCGGGTCGAGCTTTGTGCAGTTCGACCTGCGATTCTACGTGGTGGCGCTGCTGTTCATCATTTTCGACGTGGAGGTGGCGTTCTTTTTTCCATGGGCGGCCGTGTTTGGGAAGGCGACGCAGTTGGCCGCCAGCGGGTCACCTGTGCTGGCCGCCGATCTCGATCCGAACGCGCCGGCCGACCAGGCGGCGCAATTGTCGGCGGTTGCCCGAACACAGTTGCGTGAGCTTGGAATTGCCGATATGACGGCGCCGACGCTGACCGACGACGCGGCGGCCAGGCTGGGCGTGGCGGCGAATTCGGCCGAGCGGTCGCGCGCGGCGCTGCAACAATCGGCCCGAAAACTGGCGTTGTTTTCGATGGCCGACATCGGCGTGTTTTTCGGCGTGCTGCTGGTGGGCTTTGCGTACGTGTGGAAGCGTGGCGACCTCGATTGGGTGCGGGCGACGACGCGGCGGCAGGGCGAGCCGGTCATCCATCGCACGCCGCCCGTGCGAGCGCTGGAACCGAGTCAGTCAATTTTGTCGGCGTGATTTCGAATCGCCTTAGAGAAACGCATGGCTGGTCCCACATTTGTCGAGCAATTGAAGACCCGGTTCGGCGACAAGATTGTCGGCGCGAACTTGGAGAACATCGATCCGTGGATCGAAGTCGCTCCCAATGGCCTGCTCGAAGTGTGCCGTTACCTGCGCGACGAGCCGAGCCTGGCGTTCAATTTTCTGAACTGCATTTCGGGCGTCGACTATCTGCACACCGACGAGAAAAAGGCGGCCAAGGCCGAGTGGCAGCCGCACACGGAGGTCGTCTATCACCTGTTCAGCATGAAGCACAAGCACAGCCTGGTGTTGAAGGTGATCCTGCCGCGGTGGAAGGGCGACAAGCCGGGCGAATTGCCGGAGGTGCCGAGCGTATCGGGCCTGTGGAGCACGGCCGACTGGCACGAGCGCGAAGTGTACGACCTGAGCGGCGTGTATTTCACGGGCCATCCGAATTTGCGCCGCATCCTGTGTCCCGAGGATTGGGTCGGGCACCCGTTGCGGAAGGACTATGAGATGCCGCTGGAATACCATGGAATTCGGGGAAGGTAGTGAGTAGTCAGTTGTTCGTTGTTAGTGGTTAGTTGGGAACCATTGAGAGTCTCTTGCTGGCGTGCAGGGCATAAGGTGCACCATGGCGCGATCAAATTTTGAGAACCTGCACGTGTACCGATTGGCCGAAGAGCTTTCCGACCGAGTCTGGGCGGTCGTGGAAGGCTGGCATTACTTTGCCCGCGATACCGTTGGCAAACAATTGGTTCGATCGGCTGACAGTATCGGCGCGAACATTTCGGAAGGAATTGGCCGCGCCACGTACCGGGAAAACCGCCAGTTCATTCATTACGCGCGTGGATCGTTGTATGAAACAAAGCACTGGCTGCGGCGTGCTTTCCGACGTCGGTTGCTAACTCAACAGCAAATTGACGAGTTGAAGCCAATGCTGGACGAGTTGGCGCCGCGGCTGAATGCATACCTGAAGTCGATTGGTCGTCCGAAGCCGATTGCGTCGAGCAGCGACGGAAAACAACTATCAACTGACAACTGACAACTAACGACTAACGACTAACATGTCCGCAACCATAGAAGATCCCCGGATCATCGAGTTCGACGTCCGCACGGACGAGATGCTGGTGAACATGGGCCCGCAGCATCCGAGCACGCACGGCGTGTTGCGGCTGGTGCTGCGGACCGACGGCGAGATCGTCTCCGAGGTGATTCCGCACATCGGCTATCTGCACCGCTGCGCCGAGAAGATTGGCGAAAATCTCACGCCCCGGCAATGGATCCCCTACACCGACCGCATGGATTACCTGGCCGGGATGAACATGAATCTCGGCTGGTCGCTCACGGTTGAGAAGTTGATGGGCTACCGCGTGCCAGAGCGTGGGCGGCACCTTCGCATTCTGATCTGCGAGCTCAATCGGGTTGCGAGCCATCTCGTTGGAATGGGCGCCTACGGCCTCGATTTGGGAACGTTCAGCCCGTTCCTTTACGCATTCCGCGAGCGGGAAAAAATACTCGACTTGTTCGAGGAAGCGTGCGGCGCACGGCTGACATACAGTTATCTCACGCCCGGCGGCGCAACGGCCGACCTGCCCCGCGGCTGGCTGCAGAAATGCGAAGAGTTTCTCGATCCGTTCATGCCGCTCATCGATGAGTATCATGCACTGCTAACGACGAACGCGATTTTTGTGAAGCGCACGGCGGGAATCGGCGTTCTGACGCCC
>JBIOWO010000092.1:0-7749 GCA_044868555.1 Lacipirellulaceae bacterium
GAGGTCGCCGTCGTTGTCGTAGTCGACCGCTTTGCCTCCGTTGTAGTCGCCGCCCACGTCGCTCAGCACCATATTGACGTCGGAGAACTTATAATTCTGCGCAGGACCATTGTTTCGGAAGATCCGCGAAGGTTGCTGGTCGGCGCCCACCACGAACAGATCGAGATTGCCGTCATTGTCCATGTCGACGAACTCGGCCCCGTAGCTGTTTTGAAGGCTCTGGGTTCCGTTTCCAGTTGGATCGTTTTCATCGACGCCGGCGATGTCGACGAAGCTTAGCGTATTCGTCCCGCTTTCTTTCAACATGTTCTTGAAGAAGCTGTCCCGAATCTCAAATATCGCACAAGTGGAGACAAAGATGTCCCGATCGCCGTCATTGTCATAATCGCCGATGGCCGTTCCGTAGGCCTTATTCCCAGGACCGGGGCCACTATGAAGCCCCAGTTCCAAGCCTTTCGGCGCAAAGCTTCCACCGTCCTGAATATAGATCTGGTGCTTCGGCGGACCCTCCATGCCGATGATCAAATCGAGGTCGTTGTCGTTGTCGATATCGTCCCACGCGACGTTTTGATGAAAGTCTGGATCATTCAATCCGACCGTCGTACTGGTGTTCGTGAATGGATCCGGCCAATTGTTCTTGAGCACATCGCCCTGATTAAAGCCGCCCGTGGACGAGCCGTTGTTGTCCTGCCCGACAAAAACGTCGATCTTTCCGTCGCCGTCGTAATCGCCCCAGGCAGCGCTCCACGAGTCCTGTAACGTTGGAGATACCAGCATCGCGGAGGTGATTTCGCTGAACGTGTGTTCGCCCGTCCCAACCACGTTATTACGATAGAGCCGCTGACTTGTTGTTCCAAATCCCTGAAAGAACAAGTCCAGATCGCCGTCCTTATCAATGTCCCCCAACGACGCGCTGATCGATTCAAAGTTCGGTGCTGTTCCGCCGAAGACGGTCGCTGACATCTGCGTGAACACGGCAACAGCTTCGGCCGGCGACAAGATGAGCGCCGCAATCAAGCACAAGAGGCAAGCAATCCGATGCCGGGGAGCCGTTCGTCTCATAGGTTGACCACTCGAGGGACGGCGATGCTCGCCCGTGATATTCCGCCATGCAGCGTTACGCGCAGCATCCCTATTGTAGCAGGATTGACAACCTGGCACGCAAAAACCGCAGTGAATCGCATCACGCCAGAAGCTCCTTCACCACTCGCGCCGGCAGCACGCCGGTCAAGCGCTGGTCGAGGCCCTGGTGCTTGACGGTGAACCGCTCGTGGTCGAAGCCAAGCTGGTGGAGCACGGTGGCGTGGAAATCGCGGACGTGGACGGGGTCTTTGGTGATGTTGTACGAAAAATCGTCCGTCTCGCCGTAGACGGTGCCGCCTTTGAAGCCGCCGCCCGCCATCCACATCGTGAAGCAGCGCGGATGGTGGTCGCGGCCGTAGTTCTGCATCGACAGGCCGCCCTGCGAATAGATCGTGCGGCCGAATTCGCCGCCCCACACCACCAGCGTCTCGTCCAGCATACCGCGCTGCTTCAAATCCTGGATCAGCCCGAAGCACGGCTGATCGACGTCGCGGCACTGATCCGGCAGTCGGCCGGCCACGTTGGCGTGCGTGTCCCAGTTGTTGTGATAAATCTGCACGAACCGCACGCCCCGCTCGACCATCCGACGGGCCAGGAGGGCCGTGTTCGCAAACGTGCCCGGCTCCTTGGCCTTCTCGCCGTACAGTTGGAACGTCGACGCGGGCTCGCTGGCCAGGTCCGTCAGATCCGGCACGCTGGCCTGCATGCGGTACGCCAATTCGTATTGCTGAATCCGCGTGTGTGTCTGCGGATCGCCGATCGTTTGGTAGTTGATTGCGTTGAGCGCGCTCAGGCCGTCGAGCGTGGTGCGGCGGACGTCGCGCGATACGCCGGGCGGATCGTTGATGTACAGGATCGGGTCGCCCGCCGTGCGGAAGCTCACGCCCGCATGCTCGCCCGACAGAAAGCCGCTCGACCACAGCCGGGCCGAGATGGCCTGCACCTGTTCGGTATTGGTGCTGCGGGCAACCATCACGACGAACGTGGGCAGATTGTTGTTGAGCGCGCCCAGGCCGTAAGAGCTCCACGCCCCCAGGCACGGCCGGCCGGTGACCTGGTTGCCGGTTTGCATCAGCGTAATCGCCGGCTCATGGTTGATCGCCTCGGTGTGCATGCTGCGGACGAACACCAGGTCGTCGACCATTTTTTTCATCCACGGCAACACCTCGCTGACCCACATGCCCGCCTGGCCGCACCGCTCGAACTTGTACATCGACGGCGCGATCGGAAAGCGGGCCTGGCCGCTGGTCATCGTCGTGAGCCGCTGGCCCATGCGGACCGACTCGGGCAGGTCCTTGTCGTACCACTCGCCCATCACCGGCTTGTAATCGAACAGATCCATCTGCGACGGCCCGCCGACCATGTGCAGATAGATAACTTGCTTGGCCTTGGGCGCGAATTGCGTGCGGCCGGCCGCGACTGCGTTGCCAAACGCATTGCCGCCGAGTGACGCCAGCGCCGCCGTCCCCAACAGGTGCGACCCAGTCGCCAAAAAATGGCGCCGCGTGAGATCGAGTCGGAAATCGTCCAAAGGATTCATGGCGTTGCTCACATAGCCCGGCCATCTTGGCCGGCTTTTTCCCTCCGACCCAAGATGGGTCGGCTATTTATTCAGCACTTCATCCAGATTCATCAGCTCGTTCGCAACCATCGTCCAAGCTGCCAACTCCGCCGGCGGAATCGACTTCTCGGCGAGCGAGTCGCCGACGTCGATCAACTTCGCGGCATCGTCCACCGCCGCCGCGTAGTGCTCCTTCAGCTTCGCGAGCGAGCCGCGCACGATTTCGATTTCTTCGGTCCGCAATTGCCGGGCCAGCAGCCGCTCGGCGACGAATTGCATCCGCTCTTCATCCTTGGATGCTGCCTCGATCGCCCGTTCGGCCAGGCGCCGTGCCGCCTCGACAAACTGCGGATCATTCAGCGTCACCAGCGCCTGGATCGGCGTATTGGTCCGTTCGCGGACCATCGTGCAGACCTCCCGCGCCGGAGCATTGAAAATGTCCATCGAGGCGGGCGGGGCGGCCCGCTTCCACAGCGTGTACATGCTGCGGCGGTACAACGATTCGCCCGCGTCCTGTTTGTAGTCGCGGGTGTTGCTGCCGATCATCGCCACGGCCTCCCACACGCCGGGCGGCTGGTACGGCTTGACGCTCGGCCCGCCGATTTTTTCCGTCAAGAGCCCGCTCGTCGACAAAGCATAGTCGCGCACCATCTCGGCATCCATGCGGAACCGCGGCCCGCGCGACAGCAGCCGGTTGTCGAAATCCTTTTCGAGCTTCGCCTTGGTGACGGTTGAGCTCTGGCGGTACGCCGCCGACGTGACGATCAACTTAAACAACCGCTTCACGTCCCAACCCGACTCGCGAAACTCGACGGCCAGCCAATCCAATAATTC
The DNA here is from genome assembly GCA_044868555.1 of Lacipirellulaceae bacterium. GTDB lineage: Bacteria > Planctomycetota > Planctomycetia > Pirellulales > Lacipirellulaceae > JABDGM01. Next base: position 3,479 of record JBIOWO010000092.1, read on the forward strand.
CGGATGCGACGGCAGCTCGCCCGACACGCCGAAGTCGCCGGCCGTCTTCACGAGTCCCGTGCCGAACACTTCGCTCCAGAAGCGGTTCACTGTGACCCGCGCCGTGAGTGGCTGGTCGGGCCGCAGCAGCCACTTGGCATAGCCCAGCCGATTGCGCGGCAAGTCGGCCGGGAACGCGGGCAACATCGCGGGCGTCGCCGGAGTAACCTTGTCCTTCCGCTGATCGTACTCGCCGCGATTCAGCACAAACGCTTCGGCCGCCTCCGACTTCTCCTGCATCACGTGGGCCACCGTGCCGCGGGCCTTGATCGCGTCGTTCTCGCGCGCGAGCGCGGCGAAATCCTGTGACAGCTTCCGAAAACTCTCGTCACGGCTACTAAGCCACCATTCAAACAGTGCATCGACCTCGGCCGGAATGCGCTTTTCCGGCGGCGTCGCCACCACCGTGAACAGTGCCGAGTTGGCGAGCGATTTGACTTCGCCCTCGGCCAGTTGGCGGGCATACACGCGAACGTCTTGAATCGTCGCGCCCGACAGCGGCGCCGATTTGTGACGCTGGCCGATCTTCAGCGGCACTTCATTGCGGATCGTAGCGCTCAGCGAATCGGCCTGCACATTGGTCGGCTGCGCCGCGCCGTTTACGTACACCTTAACGCCGGCCGCCTTGTTGCTGCCGTCGTAGACGATCGTAACATGCACCCATTGGTCGGCCGGCAACTGGTCGCGCGTGACTAACTTCACGGCATTCACAGGCCACTTGTTGATGATGTGCGCGCCGATCCGCCGCGCTTCGACCCACAGGTCCCAGCCGCGGTAGCCCTGGTCCTCGTTCATGCGGGCCAGGATCGCGCCGGAGCCGTCGTTGGCCGGCAATTTCACCCATGCCGAATACGAGAACGGCTGACTGTTGTCGAAGTCGCCGGCCCCGGCCACCTCGAGAATCGAGCCCTGGTTCAAATACGCGGCGTGCGGACCAAGCCGGCCCGGCCGCCATTCCGCGGTCGGCGGCAGCGGCACTTCGGCGTGCTGGCCACGCAGTTCGAAACCGACCGTCTTGCCGCCCTCGTTGAGCGGCACCGCCAGCTCAAGATCGGCGGAGGACACGTCGATCGCCACGTCGTCCGGCTTGGCCTGTGCCAGCCAGGCGTCGAAATCGGACCGGGCTTCGCGGCGGCGGCTGTCCACCTGCTCTTTGGCCGCCGGAATCACTTTGGCCAGCTCCGTCCACCGCGCCTGGTCTTCCTCCCGCGGCACCATCACGATGGGCGGCGTGTCCTTGATATTGCCATCCATCGCGTTTTGCGTGGTGTTGTTGAAGAATGCCGCCATTTCGTAAAACTCGCGCTGCGTGAGTGGGTCGAACTTGTGATCGTGGCACACCGCGCAGCCCGCCGTCAGACCCATCCACACCTGGGAGGTCGTCTCCACACGGTCGCGCGTGTAAAGCACCAGGTACTCCTCCGAAATGGCCCCGCCCTCGTTGGTCGTGATGTTGCAGCGGTTAAAGCCCGAGCCGACTCGCTGCTCCAGCGTCGCATTGGGCAACAGGTCGCCGGCCAGGTTTTCGATCGTGAACTCATCGAACGGCATGTTGCGATTGAACGCTTTGATCACCCAGTCGCGGTACGACCACATTTCCCGGAAATTGTCGAAATGGATGCCGTGCGTGTCGGCGTACCGGGCCGCGTCGAGCCAGTACCGGCCGCGATGCTCGCCCCAACGCGGCGAATCAAGCAGCTTGTCGACGAGGCGCTCGTAGGCGTCGGGCGCCGAGTCGTTGACGAACGCCTCCACCAGTTCAGGCGCTGGCGGCAGGCCGGTCAGGTCGAGGCTCAGCCGACGGGCCAACGTCCGCCGATCGGCCTCCTGCGCGGGCGACAGTCCGGCCGCTTCCAAGCGGGCCGCGATGAAACTGTCGATCGGATTGCGGGCCCACCACGAGTTGCCGATCTTCGGCACGGCCGGTCGTTGGGGCGGAATCAGAGACCAGTGGGGCTGATACGCGGCCCCCTCGCGAACCCACCGCACCAGCAACTGCTTCTGCGCGTCGGTGAGCGACTTCTTCGATTCGGCCGGCGGCATTTGCTCCTCAGCATCGTCCGAGAGAATTCGCCGGACCAGCTCGCTCGCATCCGGATCGCCCGGCACGATGGCCGCATGCTCGACGGCCTCGTCGCGCTGGTCGAGCCGCAAATCGGCCTGCCGGGCCGCGCTATCGGGCCCGTGGCACGAAAGACAGGCCGCCGAAAGAATCGGACGGATGTCGCGATTGAATTCAATCGCCGGTTCCGCGCCGCGGGACGAATTCGATCCGCTGCTCAGCCAAACCGTCAGTAGTGCGCACGCGAACCGGACGCAGCGCTTGATCACGACTTCGAAATGGTGGCGCTGTCGCAACGTCATTCGATTCACCGGCTTCGTTGGTTGATCCTATAGCATGTCCGCATTCAATGTAGCGGGTGCCATGCTCTCGCCGCGTCAGCGGCGTGAGCATGTTTCTGCGTTTTCAGCACATGCTTACCCGCTTCCGCGTGAAAGCATGCCACCCAACGCTTCACCCTTCTCGGAACTGCTCTAGCAGCTGTGGATTGATTATAACCCCGCGCGTATGGACGTCGAAGCATCGCAGATTTCGTGTGCAAAAACTCTCTCAAATGCGCCGCGAATTGTTAGCAAAGCGCACCCGCAGCCGCATGCTCCGCGTTTGGCGGTCGCTCACTTCATCGCTCGCCCCCGAATTCACGTCGTCAGGTTATCCACCAACCTGGTTCCAATTCGGCCAGGTCGATCGCCGGGCGGCGACCCTATTTTCCCAGGATCAACGAGAAATCGCTGGCACTCAGCCCAAAAATCGTAACCACGATTTGGTTTCAGCCCATTGCGACCGCCGCGGAAATTGCTTACGTTTGCGCAGACAGGCAAATGCCGGCCATCGAGCCACGTGGTCGTCCAACGACCCTTGGGCAAATTTCGTGGCATGGTGTTTGCTCCCTCCGACCATGGCAAATCGCGAATAGGTCGGAGGGTTCGCGCTTCGGTTCGTTTTTCGTACAGCAGGAGGACTAGTAGGATGACTCAACGATTTGGATTCAGCTTGATCGCGCTGGCGGCAATCGCCTTCTGCGCGGCGACCGCGGACACCGCTTCCGCCTGGCACCGCCTCCGAAATGGCGGCAGTGAGGGCGGCAACGGCAGTGCGGGCGGCAATGGAAGCAATGGCGGCGGCAGTTGGGGCAGCAACGGGAGCAACGGAAGCTTCGGCGGCCTCTTCGCCCGACGCCGCAACGGAAGCTGGGGCAGTAACGGAAGCCATGGCAGCAACGGCGGAAACGGCAGCTGCGGCAGCCACGGCGGAACCTACAACGGCAACCATGATGACAACGGCGACGATGACGATAAAGAAGGCGAAGCTGCAAACCATCAAGCCAGCGCGAGCCCGCAGCGCGACGTTCGCTTCTACGGCCCCCGCGAGTACAGCGGTGGTCAAATTCGACAGCCAGCGCCCGGGGCGCCGGCCTTGAATCAAGGCGAACAGCAGCCGGCGCTCACCGCGCCGCAGAATCCGCAACCGGGTGCGACGCAGCCGCAGGGTGCGCTGGGCAACCCGTCAGCTCAGCCCGCTCCACTGGATCCCAGTTTCCGCCCGGCTACGGCGGGTGAAGCAGCAAAACCCTAGCTTAAGCGATCCCAGGAGGGCGCCAGGGATTCAACGTGCGAACAGGCGGGACGCCTACGCCAGCCAAGCGGCAGCAATGCCACGCTTGGCTGGCGTTTTCCTTGAGCGCGGCGGCACGAGACAACATGTGCCGGCCAGAGTCGTGCGCCAGCAAAAGTCGTGTGCCAAAGGAAAGGTGTGCGCGCCAGAGTGGTGTGCCAATGGCAGAGGATGGACCGTGGCACAGTACTCGCTCGCCAGTAATGTGCCAAACGGCGGATCGCAGACCACTTGGCGGAATACTTTCGCGGAGTACTTTACGACGGAGAAGTCGCGACCGGCAAATTTTGTTTGGAACCGGCCGCGACTTGTGGTAGGGTCGCACCGGGCACGACCGTGCGGCGCATCGGTCGATCGAAAAGGCATACGAAACTTGCGCCACAAGGTCATCGCGACCGCGCAGCGCGATCTGATCGCCGGCAGCCCAAGAGGGCCTGTAAATCTTTTTGTGTCAAGCCAGCACGAATGTCAATTGTTGGTTAGTTCGGGTACGCGGCCTTCGTAAAGGATGGCGAAGTGGTTGAGGGCTTCTTTCCAGTGGTGGATCGGTCTGGTC
>JBIOWO010000093.1:0-14494 GCA_044868555.1 Lacipirellulaceae bacterium
ACGAGGATTTTGGGCATCGTGTTTCACAGCTCCCGCCATCCATTTTGTGTCGGCAATTTCTGACATCCGTCCCGCCTCATGTGCAAGGCGTCGCTCTTCAAGCTGTGTAGCGTAGATGGTAAATATCGTTGCAGATTCCTTACCAAGTGCCGGCCGAAGTACACGTCCGAGCCGTTGAATTCGCTGTCTCGTACTACTGGTTGAGCTGGCGATGATCGCATACTGCGTTTCTGGCACATTCGTACCCTCATCGAGAGCCCGGCATGTTACCAAACAGTCGAAAACTCCACGTCGAAACAGTCTAAGATTATCAAGTCGCACATGCAGTTCGATTTTCGTGTGATAAACGGCAACACGAACGCCGCGATGCCGAAGCATTTCTGCAATTTGTTCAGCTTCTTCAATTCGTTCGTGAAACACAATACAGCGTTCCCTCGAATAGTTTTCCGCCAACTTTACGGCGACGGGAATTCGCATTATCGCTCTTGCGGACACGGCTGCTCGACGCTGCAATAGCCTTTCGATTCGTCCTTCCCTTTCTGAGGGCGATATGTTTTTCGAACGGCGAAGGCGGATAATTCGATGCGAGAGAGTCTGATATTCTGCCTCTTCGTGCGGTAGTAGATTTACGCTGATGTTCACTAGATGAAAGGGCGTAATAACATTGTCATGGCGGGCTTGTTCATAACCGTAATCAAAGATGATTGGTCCCAAGCTTGGTTGAAGCCACTTTTCAAAGCCTTCGTCATGCTCACGAAATGGGGTCGCGGACAAACCAAGTGTCGCGGCATGGCTGCCTTGCAAAGCTTTGTGGTTCGCAGGCGTGCCAGCACGGTGACATTCGTCAACGATCAGGAAATTGTCAGGGTTCTGTGCCGCAATTTGAGGAGCCATCTTTCTTGCGGTATTGAGGACAAGCAGATTTACCTTCTTCGGTGTTTTGCCACGGCTCTGACCGGAAAATAGAGCAATGTCATCGCCACTCACGGCCAAGTCTTCGGTGAGAGATACGTACCATTGATCGAGCAACGCAAGTGTAGGTACGACGATGACGAAACAACCGTTTGGGCGACTTTCCAAGAACTGTAACATGCAGAGCTGAGCAAATACCGTCTTGCCCGCTCCGGTTACGACACTCAGGATTCCCTGTTGAGCAGAACGCCAATTCTCTAAGGCCAGCGACTGCCATTCCCGTGGCTCCTTTATCAGTTTCCATTGTCGCTGCATGTTAACTCTATGAACGCAGCTTTTTGCGTTCAAACCTCGCTTTTGAAGCCTTTGCGTAAACTCGATCCGCCTCGATTGCAATCCATTTTCTTCCGAGCTGCTCCGCGACAAAGCCAGTCGTATTGCTTCCGGCAAACGGATCAAGCACGAGGTCTCCCTTATCGGTTAGGAATCGAATAAAGAACTCAACGAGTCGCGGAGGCATGCGGGCAGGGTGCGGGCGGATCTCGTGTTGTCGGCAGTAATTTTGATAGGCGTCGGACGATCCTGTGTTTGCAATTGGCAAGATGTTCAACAGCTCGTCATTGTTCCTAGGAGGGACGATTACATTAGGTGATATCGCCCCGCCATTATTAGAGAGAAAGGACTTCTCCCCGATGTGGTGTTCAGACGGTCGGCGTCCCGCGTTGTACGTACCTCGATTAAGAAGTTGCTTCATGCTGTCGCTATATTCGGTCAGCACTTTTCGATTGTCGGCTTTGGGATATACCGAAGGAGACATCCACCAAACTCGCGTAAATGCATCCTTCACACGTATTCGACGAATCGTTACCCATTCGGCGGGCGTTGGAAGTTTTGCGGGGTTGTAACAGATGAATTCCTGGCAGAGGTGCAACTCGGCTGCCTCTTGAAACGCCAAAAGAGCTTTCATTGGAAGGGTTGACGTTGTCGGTTCTCCAGGCTCCCAAGCATTCCCTAACTCAATTACAATCGAGCCATCATCGACGATCTGATCGCGGAACAAAGGTGCCAATGCAGCGAGCCACTCCAGATATTCGTCGCCCTGCTTGTTGCCGTATCGCTTCTTAGTGTTCAACGGAAAGGGAGGTGAAGTGAAAAGCAATTGAAACCTACCACGTCGCCGCCGAATCGGCTGCTGCTCCAAAACGTCCTCGCACTTCCCAAGGTACATGCGTCCCAGCGTTGTTGCGTATGCCGGCTCAAGCGACATCAAACCCTCCGATTGCTTACATCCCGAGCGAATTCGTCGCTCCAATCGATTGGAGTTTCTTTCTGCCAGTCCTCCATCGAAGCATACGGCACTAGATTAAACTACTGAATCCGCCGCTTAGAAGCAACCGACAGCGCCGCTCAGCACCGACAAACGCAGCGGCATCAAGAGCGACCCCAACAACACGGATGAAGAGGAATACATCGTCCGCCTCGTCGGCCAGGTCGTCCGCGTCAGCGTCGAGACCGTCAAGATCGTCAACGCTCTTCCAGCCGAGTACGCAGACAAGTGACCTCATTCAATAGCTCTATCTGCGTCAAGCCTCAATTCCTGGCCACTTACCGGAAATTCGGAATCGCAAACGGCACGAAACGGAATTCCACCTCCCCTCACACAATCTCCGTGCCCTCCGTGTCTCCGTGGTGAATAATTCTTCCCCGCACCCGGTCAAGCCTGGCTTCGAACGCTAATCTCCACTAATCGACGCTAATCAGAATCAGCGAAGATCAGTGCCGATCAGCGTTCCAAACCGTCTTCCTTTCCTCCCTCTGCCTGCGGTGAGCGGAGTCGAACCGTGCCCTCCGTGTCTCCGTGGTGAAAAATTCTTCCCCGCACCCGCTCGCCACTGTTAAGAATTCCCCAACCCCCACATGACCCTCACATTCGCCACAAGCCGGTCAGCCGCTGCCCGCCCCCTGGAGAGCACTTTCGAAACTCGTTTCGTGACAACAAGTTTGCTTCACGACCAGCCGCGCCCAATTTTGGATCGCCCCATTGCCGCGGTCGGAAAAAGTGCGCACTTGGGATTCTTTCCTAGAAATTGGGCCACTACTTCTGCTATACCGAACTCCAAATGCGCATTCATCGACCACGAAACCTGTCGGAGCAATTTCCAATCCCCAATCCCCAATCCGAAATCCGCAATCCGAAATCCCCCAACGCCTCATCCCGAGACGATTCTGTCGCACCCCCGAGGCGAAATCGAGAAGGTTTCGGCCAGGCGTCACCCCCGAACCAAGGGCTGGCAAACGACTTGCAACGACACGATCGGCCGAATGCGAGCGAATAACGCCTCATCACAAAAAAGAAAAAAATTCGCTGAGGCGATATCCACGCCGTGGCGACCATCCTACCAGCTTCCATGACCTCCGACCTCTCGCCTCCGACCTCCACGCGATGCCCCGCACGACCGTCACAGTCGCCACAAGCCGCTCGGGCAGACGCCGCCTGCCGTCCCGAAATCGCGCGCATGGTACGGTTGATAGGGAGCAGTCCGGCCGCGGCGAAAATCTGCTGGCCCGGCCGGCTCAGCGGCCGAATGGATACCCTATTCGGCCCAGAATTCTCCCTCCCCGTCGCTGGGGAGGGTTGGGGAGGGGCTCCGCCGTTCACCATGTCCGCACCGACCCTCGAACCAGAGACGCTCGCGTTCCCGCCGCCCGTCGTCGCGATCCCGCCGCTCGACGCGTCTGTCGCGGCGCCCATCGCGCCGCCCGTCGCCGCGCCGCCGCGGACGATTCGTGTGCTGCACCTGGTGAACGGCGAGCACTATTCCGGCGCCGAGCGCGTGCAGGACCTGCTCGCCCGCCAGTTGCCCCGGTTGAACTGCGAGGTGGGCTTCGTGTGCGTCAAGCCGCGCCGCTTTCCGGCCGCCCGCGAAACGAAGCACGCCCCGCTCGTCGAGATGCCGATGCGTGGCCGGTTCGATTACCGGATCGCCAAACAAGTTGCGCAGCTCGTCGAGGACGATGGCTACGACCTGATCCACACACACACGCCGCGGACCGCGCTCGTGGGCCGCATCGCCGTCCGCCGCGCCGGCGTGCCGCACGTGTACCACGTCCACAGCCCGGCCGGCCACGACTCGACCCGCCGCTGGGCCAATTGGATGAACACGCTCGTCGAGTGGGCCTGCCTCCGCGACGCCGACCGCCTGATCACCGTCTCGCCCAGCCTGCGACAATACATGATCGACCGCGGCTTCGAAGCCGAGCGCGTCGTCTACGTGCCGAACGGCGTGCCGGCCGCCGGCAATTTGCCCCATCGCCGCACGCCCGGCGGCAGTTGGACCCTCGGCACGGTCGCTCTCTTTCGCCCGCGCAAAGGCACCGAAGTGCTGCTCGAAACGCTGGCCGTGCTGCGATCGAAAGACTGGAACGTGCGGTTGCGGGCGGTCGGCGGCTTCGAAACGCCCGCCTACGAGTCGGCCATTCGCGGCCTGGCCGAGCGGCTCGGCCTCGCCGACGCGATCGACTGGATCGGCTTCACGCGCGGCGTCAATCGCGAGCTGGCCAAGGTTGATCTGTTCGTGCTGCCGAGCCTGTTTGGCGAGGGGCTGCCGATGGTCGTGCTGGAAGCGATGGCGGCCGGCGTGCCGGTCGTCGCGTCGCGCGTCGACGGTGTGCCCGAAGCGGTGCGGCATCGCGAAACGGGGCTGTTGGTGGACCCGGGCAGCGTCAGCCAACTGGCCGCTGCAATCGAAGAGATCGTCACCGGCGCGGTCGATTTCGCAGCCCTCAGCGAAGGCTCCCGCCGCCGCCACGCGGCCCACTTCTCCGACGCAACCATGGCCGCCGGCGTCCACGCGGTCTATCGCGACGTGCTGGGAACACCATGATCCGCTACCATTGATCGGCAACTGTGGACTCGGTATGATAAAACGTCATACCACCGTTATCTGCGAGAGCAGTCGCTGGGGAGACCAGTTATGGGTGCCGCAAAAATCGCAATTACAATCGACGAAGACTTGCTTCACCGCCTGGATGAACTTGTGAGCGCGCGACAATTCTCCAGCCGCAGCCGGGCCGTGCAAGAAGCGGTGCGCGATAAGTTGGCGCGACTCGATCGCACGCGCCTCGGCCGCGAGTGCCAAAAGCTGGACCCTAGCTTTGAGCGTGAGCTCGCCGAACAGGGAATGGGAACGGATTTCGAGTCATGGCCCGAATATTAAGAGGAAACATTCACTGGGCCGATTTGGATCCGGTCCGCGGACATGAGCAAGCAGGCCGCCGTCCCGTTGTCGTCGTCAGCCACGATGTTTTCAATGCTCGTTCCGGCACCGTGATCGCGATGGCTATCACCAGCCAGTCGCAATCCGCCGGCTTTCCCCTTGTGCTGGAAATTCGCAGCGCGAAATTGCCCAAGCAATCCTGGGTGAAAATCAGTCAGATTCGCACGCTGTCCACGGAGCGCATTGGCCGGAGGATTGACCGCCTCGCGCCAGAGGAAATCGACCAATTGATCGCCGGGCTGAATGAGGTCGTCGGCGATTGACGCCTTCACCGCGGCGCCGCGGCCGGCTGTGCCGCTTGCTGCACCGGCGGCTGTTCGACGACGCGTTTCCAGCCGAGCGGAGTCCGCGGCCGCTCAAAGAACTGCTGCAACTTTTCGAAGCGGCTGTTGATCGTGGCGTTCGGCACATCGAACATGTATTCGTGTCGGCTGTTGTCCGGCAACTGCACTTGCATCGCGACTGGCAGCATCTTTTGGCGATCGAGGATCACGCGCACCGCACGGAAATCGGCCGCCTGGGCCTGAAACCTCGGCAGCGCCACGAGCCAGATTTGATTCGCGTCCGGTTGCTGCTCGACTCGCAGCCAGTAGCGGGCCTTCAGCTTCTTAGCATCCGCGCCAAAAAGGAACGGCAGCGGCCCATCGACGATCGCCTGCCCCTGCAGCTCCGCCGGGATCGGCCGCTCGACCAGCTGCTTCTGGTCGTGACGATATTCGAACACCGATTTGCCGTCGCATACCCAGTGCTCGCCGATCGCGTCCTTCTGCGCGGCCCAGTCGCCCTTCGCCGGCTGCGGCGGCTGCTGACCCGGCGGCGCCGGCGCCGTCTGCCAGCGCTTGATTTCCGTGATCTGAAAGCTGCCCTTGTCCGGCTTCTGAAAGCTCAGCTCGCCCTTGTCCTTGTTGAGCGGAATGTTGAGGCCCGGGCCGAAAGTTGGATTGTATTCCCATCGTTCGAACGAGCATCGAAACGTGCTGATCTTTCCGCTTTGCAACTCCCAGGCGCTGAGCACTTGATCGAGAAAGGCTTCTTCCAACTGATTGAGCTGAAACCCGGGGGGCGCTTGCGGCGGTGCTTGTTGTTGCGGCGCGACGGCCTGTTGTTGTGGCGGCGCGGCCGCTGGTTGCTGCGGCAACTGAGCCATCGTGCGCGATGCCGCGAATACGCAAACGGTCAAACTGGCAAACGCAGCGCGCGTGGTAAGGGACATCCGCGTGTCTCGTGGTGGAAGGACTCGGCAAACTTGGCGGGGCGGAACTATAGCAGACCAGCGTCACTTCGACCTAGCCCGACATGCAGGGACAGTGACGCTATTCATGCTATCGGCCGGCCGCCGGGCGAACTGGCGTTGACCGGCCCGGCGGGCCCGCCGATGATCGCCCGCCCGGCAGATTCTGCGCTGCCCGACCCGCCGCCAACCACGGAATTCGCCATGTTTCGACGCATCGCACCTGCTTTGCTGACCATCACGATGGCAACGACCTCCGCCGCGCAGGATGTGCCGCCGTCGGCCGTTCAGCCGGCGTCCTTCAATCGCGCCGAATCGGCCGGCGCGCCGCAGACCGTGCAGTTCGGCCGCCAAGGGCCACGCGTCGGCGACCAGGTGGAGCAATTGATCGCGCTCGAAATGCGTATGACCACGGCGCTCCGCCAAGGCGATCAGCTCGTGGAAAAAAATGAAACGACGATGCGCAACACGCAGCGGCGGGCCGTCACGACCAGCGAAGTTCTCGACGGCCGCACGCAAACCGTGCTCGTCCGATATCCGGAAGCCACCAAGCAGATGATCATCGGCGCCGACGCGAGCCAGCTCACCGCCGACGGCAAATCGCCGGATGCCAGCTCGCCCGTGGCGCAGCCGGTGAAGGGCAAGGCCTACCGCTGCCGACGCGAGCCGGGCGACGACGGCAAGCTGACCGTTGCCGACGCGGACGGTTTGATCCCGCCGCTGGAAGAGTACATGATCGTCGCGCAAGGCATGGAGATGGTCGGCCGGCCCAATCCGCTCGCCGAATTCCTCGCCGGCCGCAAGGTCGCGGTCGGCCAGACGCTGGCCCTGCCGAAAGACGTGGCCGACCGACTGTTCGGCATCGGCGAACGGTTCGGCGACGTGTCGCGGTTCGATTTGACGCTGCAGGAAGTACGCGCGGAAAACGGCCGGGCGTGCGCCACGTTTCGCGCCAGCGTCGACGCCGCGTCGAACAAGTCGTCGCAAATGCGGATGCAAGTCGAGGGTCCGCTGGTGATCGACATCGATTCGTGCCGCGCGGTGCGTACGAAGCTGTCCGGCCCGATCGCCATGACGGAAAGTCGCGGCACATACAGTACAGCCTACCAACTCATCAGCACCGGCCATCTTACCATTGCGATCGATGCAAGTTATCGCGACGCCGATCGCTAGCGGTGCTGCACGCTCAATTTCCCGAGGGTGGCATGCTTTCGCGGCGCCAGCCGCGTAAGCATGTCGGCGCTCCTACGAACATGCTTACGCTGCTGTGCGGTGAAAGCATGCCACCCATCGATTCTTCAGTCGCGCGAAAACATCGCGCGCTGCCGTTGCGTAGTACAGAACAGCCGACATCGCGGCACGACGGTGCGCGCCGCTGCTAGCATCTTGAACCTGTCAGTTGTCGACTTGTCTGAACACGGAAGGATGACAACATGCAACTCTCATTCGCCCTAAAGGATCTCGTCGCCACTCGTTCGCTTACATCGTTCGCGCTGCTCTCCGCCACGATCGTTCCGACGACCGCCGACGCGCGGCCGTACGTCGAATTCGATTTCGCCCGTGCGGTCGAGTGCCGCGACGTGACGCCGCCCGAACGGGCCGAGCAGTATCCGCATCAGCGCCTGATCGAAATGGCACTGCCGGTGTCCGTGCGGTTCCGCGGCGTGACGGCCGAAGACGTGGACGAGCTCGATCTTGAAATCAACGGCACCGCATCCGGACTCTCGGTGTTCGACTTCTCGCCGGACACGCAGCTCGCGAGCGACGTCAAGCGGACGATCGAAACCACTACCACCGTGAAGAAGGACCGCTCGCTCGACGGCTCGCTGGGCGGCGTGCTGCCGATTCCTTATTCCGAGGCTGTCGCCCACGTCACGCCGTCGATTAACGCCGCCATTTCACGCGGCGAAATCGCAACGGAAAAGATGCAACGCCTGCCGCCCAAGTACGCGGTCGTGGTCAGCGGCACATCGTCCGCCGGCCGGGGAGTGTTTTTCAAGCTGAAGCGGTCGACGCAGACGTCGCTCGAAGGCGTGCACGAACTAGCGGTGACGTTCGTCGCGCCGGACGGTTGGCAGGGCGGCAAAGTAATCGTCGGCTGCAGCGCGCGGGGCAGCCGCAAAGTGTTCTGGATGGACAAGTCAGCGACGTTGGGCCGGGCCGCGAGCGAAGTCGAGCTCTATATGACCGGGAACACCGCATCGAGCGAAGCGATCCGTTACAAGGTCGCCAAGCCCGCGGTAGATGCGCCGCGCCCCAGCTCGATCATGGAAGCATTCAATACCGAAGTCGCCGGTCTGTTTGGTACACCTTCCGAGACGAACCAAGAATGAATCGTGGGTAAGTCGAGTCCGCGAGACCCACCAATATCGCTTCGAGTCGCACCACGGATGGTGGGTCTCGTGGAACTCGACCCACCCTACGACATCGTCAGCGCGTGAGCGCCGGCTGTTGCACTGGTGCCGAGCGTTTCTTCGCAGCGGCTTCTTTCAGCACCGCGGATGATGGGCCGAAGAGGATACCCAGGAACCACTGCTTGGCATCCATCGTCAGACTGAACAGCGCCGGGATCAGTACCAGCGGCAGCACGGTTGACGCGATTAATCCGCCTAGCAGCACGGCGCCCAAACCGCGATACAACTCGCTGCCGGCTCCGGGGAACAACACCAATGGCAAGAGGCCGAGCACCGTCGTCACCGCTGTCATCAAGATCGGCCGGATACGGGTCCGCACCGATTCCACGATCGCGTCGGTCGGCGTCATGCCGTCTTCGCGGATGTGATTGAGCGACTGGTGCACGATCAAAATCGGGTTGTTCACGACGGTGCCGATTAGAATCACGAAGCCGAGCATCGTCAGCACGTCGAGCGTTTGCAGCACGTAGAAGTTCAACAGCCACAAACCCAACACGCCGCCGACCGCGCCGAGCGGCACCGTGAGGATGATTACAAACGGATAGAGCCACGACTCGAACAGCGCCGCCATGAGCAGATAGGTGATCACGCACGCCAACAATACGCTGAATCGCATCGCCCTCCAGGCCTCGCGAAGTTTGTCAGCCGTTCCGGCCAAATCAACATGGTATCCGCCTTCGAGCTGCCCGGCGGCGATCATCGGCTGCACGATCTGGCTTTGAATTTTTTGCATTGCGTCTTCGAGCGGGACGCGTTCGGGCGGCGTGACTTGAATCGTAATCGCCCGTTCGCGCTCGCGATGGTTAATCTGCTCCGGACCGCTGGAGAGTCGCACGTCTGCCACGGCTGAGAGCGGCACGAGCTGCCCCATTGGCGTGGCGATCGGCAGCGCCTCGATGTCCTGGGTCGAGCTTGCGTAGCGGTTCTCGCCGATGACGGTGAGATCGATCTTTTTGCCGGCCAGGTAATAGTCGCTCACGTAGGCGCCGTCGACGAGCGCATTCACAGTGAAGCCCAGGTCGGTGGTATTGATCTGCATGTCGGCGGCCTGCACAAGTTTCGGCTCGATGTGCAATTCGGGACTCGACAGGTCGAGACTCGGTTGCGGAATCGCTTGCGCGGGCGCTTCGGGCGTGGAGAGCAGCGGTCCCACCTGGCCGAGCACCTGGCCACCCAGGCCAACGAGCTTCTTCACCTCCGGGCCGGTGATTTCGACATCGACCGTCCGCCCGGCCGACAAGCCTTGCTCGAAAATGCTCGACTGTTTGGCGACGGCCATCGCGCCTGGCAAGCCCATTCCAATCGAGAACACAAGCGGCTCGAGCTCCTTCGCTCGGAGTGGGTCGTGCGCTCGCAGACCCATGAACACCTGTCGGCCGCGGGCCACGAAAAAGAAATCCTCGATCACTGGGAATGGCAAATTGGCCGCCTCCGGACTGTCGGGATCGACGTTCCAGTACGGCTCCAATCCTTTCTCAACCGTCTCGCCGAGCGCCATCAGTTGATTCAAATTGTAGCCCGGCGGCGGCAACACGATTCCGAACACCAGATTGCGATTCCCGGTCGGCAGATACTCAACTTTCGGCCACATCAGCCAAGCGAGCACGGTGGTCACGCCGACCATCAAAAAGACAACGGCCAACCGGCGGAACACGCTTGGCTGCGTCCAGCGGTTGATCGCCACGATGGACGCGACGAACCCATCGGCCAGCGCGTTGATCGGCGCAATGATGCGTTCGGTGATGCGATCCGTGGGCGGTGGGGCGGGTGGCGGCGCGGGATGAGCGGCAGTCGAGCGCTGTCCGTTGGTGGAATCACCGTTGCCGCCGACGACTGAAAGATGCGCTGGCGCCTCGTGCTGGTAGTCGCGCGGATTCGCGTCTTTGAACAGTCGCGCCGTAGCCACGGGCACGAGCGTCATGGAAACGACGACCGACAACAGCAGTGCGCCGGTCACCGCGAGTGCGATGTCGCGGAACAATTGCCCCGCCTCTTCCTGCATGAAGATGACCGGAGCAAACACGGCGACGTTTGTAAGCGTTGCGGCCAGTACGGCACCCCACACTTCCTGCGTGCCGCGCACGGTGGCCGTCATCGGCGACTCGCCCAGCGAATGGCGGCGAAAAATGTTCTCCAAAACCACGATCGCATTGTCAATGAACATGCCGACCGCGAATGCGAACCCGGCGAGGCTAATTACGTTCAGCGACCGGCCCATGGCGTGCAAAAACACAAAGGTGCCGATAATGCTCACCGGAATTACCAAACCAACGACCAGCGCGCCGCGGGCAAACCAGAAGCCGGACACCAGTACAATCGCGATCGTGAGCACGAAATACCAGGGTGAGAACCACGACGCCATCATGGCCGTCCCGACGATCCAGGGAATCACCAGCAGAGTTTTTACTTCCAGGTGCAGGAACAACATTAACACCGCCATTGTCAGCGCTCCGCCGACGAAGATGTTGTCCTTCACCAGATCGATCGCCGAGTAAATGTATTCCGTTTCGTCGTAGACCTGAGTGAGCTGCAGATTCTTCGGATGAAGCACTTCCTCGTTTAGCTCGTTCATGGTTGCCTGCAGGCCAGCCATCACGTCCAGCACGTTGGCGCCAGTTTCGCGCGTGGCATTCACGGCGATGCTCGACTCGCCAAAACGGCGCACGAAACCGTCGGGCTTCTTGTAACCGAGGCGGACCTCGCCCACGTCGCGGACAAACACGGGAGCGCCGTCACGAATCGCCAGCAGCTGATTCTCCACCTGTTCGGGCGTGCGGAATTGTCCCATGGCGCGGACCACCCAGCGGCGCTTGCCCTCCCAGAAATCGCCAGCCGACGTGTCTTCGTTCTGGCTACGCAGCGTGGAGCGAAGGTCGGTAAGCGTGAGTTTGCGGGCAGCCAGCTTTTCCGGATCCACAACCACCTGAAGCTCATTTTCCAGACCGCCGAACACGGTTGACTGCGAAACGCCGGGCACGCGCTCGAAACGGGCTTCGATCTCGTCCTCGGCGAAACGCCGCATTTTCGTGATGTCGAAATCTTCCGGCGGAAGTAGGTCTTTAACTTCCGGATGCTGTTCGGCCAACTCGCGAAGCCGCAACACGCGAACGCCCGCGTTGTGTGCATTTCGCGCGTGGGTCAGCTCATTGGCGATCGACGGATGCCCGTTCGCGAACGCATCGATCTCTTTGGGCGTCGGGTACTTGGGGCTGAAGATGAACCAGGCGATGAATCGATTGGAAGCGTCGGAGGTGCTGATCACGGGCTCGTCGGCATCTTCCGGATACTCGGGCACCTGCTGCAGGCGGCTGTTCACCTTGAGCAGCGCTTCTTCCATGTCGGTGCCGACGCCGAACTCCATAATGATGCTGCCGCGCGAATCCATGCTTTGCGACGACAGCTTGGTGATCCCCTCGACGCTCGTGAGCTGCTCCTCCTGCTCCATGACAATCTGTTGTTCGACTTCCTGCGGACTGGCGCCGGGCCAATTCGTGTCGACCGTGATGGTGGGGATCTCCACCTCGGGCGTGAGCTGCATCGGCATCTCGGACAGCGCAATCAGGCCGAACAGCGAGACCAACAGTACGCCGACGGCGACTTTCACCGGATTGCGAACAAAGATTTCGACGAGCGACATCTCTTTTTGGTCAGGCTTTCAGCCTGACGTCATCAAGACTTGTGCCAGGCTAGGCCTGACTTACGATTAACGCAGTTTGGCCTCGGCGGCCGGGCGGGGAGGAAATGGTTGGTTGGCGGCCGGCGGCTGGATCACGCGCTGAATCTGCACATCCTGGCCTGGTCGCAGGCGCTCATTGCCTTGTACCACTGCCATTTGCCCCGGCTGGAGTTCGCCGGTCACTTGCATCAGATTGCCATCTGCGACACCCGTTACCACGTTTGCAGCGCGAACTTTTCCTTGCTTCGCGTCCGGCGTCGGCAGGTCGACGATAAACACCACGGTCTGCGGTCCACCCAACACGAGCGCATCTTTCGACACCATCATCGCCCGCTGCTTACTGCCGGTGGGCAGCATCACGCGGGCATACATGCCCGATTTGATGACCGGCCCGTCTTCCGAGCGGATATTCTGCACGCGGACTTTGACCGGAAACGTGCGGGCCTGCACGTCGGCCTGCGGCACCACGGCGCTCACGACGCCGGGAAAGATGCGGCCCGCCAGCGCCGGCAGCTCCACGTTCGCCTGCATGCCCGCGCGAACGTGGGGCGTGTATTGCTCGACGACCTGGGCGATGACTTCCACTTCGTCGAGCGCCGCGATCTCGGCCACCGGATCGCCCTGCTTGACCCACTGGCCGACCTCGGTGTGCTCGGCCGTTACGTAACCGGAGAAGCGGGCAATCACCGTATGTTTGGTGAGCTGATCCTTAAGCCGGTCGACGGTGGCTTGCGACATGGCCACCTGTGCCGCGGCCTGGGCGATCTGCTCCTTGCGCGGTCCCTCGACGGCGAGCTGATAAGCGGCCTTGGACTCGAGAAACGCCTGCTCCGCTTCGACGGCCAGCGAGATCATTTCGTCGCGTTCCTCCTCGGACATGGCCCCGCCTGCGCGGAACAGATTCTCGCCTCGCGTCCGCCGTGCGGCGGCGTATTTCACCCGCGCTTGGGCGGCCAACATTCGCGCTTTCGCCTGTTCGATCTCCTCAGGTCGCGTGCCGTTTTCCAGCTCGGCCAGTTGCTGCTCGCGGAGTTTCAGCTCGGCCTCGGCCGTGGCGATCTCGAGCTTGATCGTATCGGTCAGCAGTTGGGCAAGCGGTTGACCCTGCTCGACACGGTCCCCTTCGTCGAGCGGAAATTCCACGACGCGGCCGTCCACCGCGCTGCCGATGATCGCCTTCTTGAGCGGCATCACCGTGCCGACGAACGTTTGTCCTGCCACGATCTCGCGTTCGACCACCGGAGAGGCAATTACCGAGGGCAACGCCGGCGGTTGAGCGTGCGCATCGCCCGACACGACGATTGCGCCCGCCAGCGCCGCGGCTGTGAACATCAAGCTGGTGCGATAGTGCATCATGTAACGATCCCAGCGGCTTGCATCCGCGGCTACTCGGTAACCAGCGTGAGATTCGGCGACGTCTCGCGGGCATTCAAATTGCGCTGCACGCGGCGAAGGAGTTTTTTGAGTGTGTCTAACTGCCGTTCGCTCAGGCCGGCGGTGGCCTGGGCGCGGACCCGCGCCGCGCACTCGATGATCTTTTCCCACGCGGGCTCGGCGGCCTCGCTAGCACGAATCAGCTTCTTGCGGCGGTCACCCGGACAACTGTGCCGCGAAATCCAGCCGTCGCGCTCCATGCGGTCTAAGATGCCAACCAGCGTGGGAGGTTCGACCATCATCTTGGCCGCCAGTTCGGCTTGCGACAGCTCGCCCTCCAAGGCCAGCCAGCCCAGCACCATCGACTGACGATAGGTGATGCCGTGCGGCTCCAGCTCTTCGCACACGGCGCGGTGGTAGGCCTGGGTACTAACCGTCAACCAATAGCCGATGCTTTCTTCGAAATCGAAATGTAGTGTCATGAACGGCCCGCCATTGCACCGCTTGCCTAAATCGTTAGTTCGCTAATAATTAGGTTAGAGGGATAGTGCCGGCGGGTCAACCAGACTGGCGGCCGGACCAAAGGAATTTGAATATACGCAATTCAGGT
>JBIOWO010000094.1:0-9137 GCA_044868555.1 Lacipirellulaceae bacterium
GTTTCAATGTTTAGCTCCACTGATCTTCGAGGTCCAAGAACTAATGAGACTTGCATCGTTGAACATCGCCCCGCTCGCGGCCGCCGTCGCCGCGTTCATGATTAGCGCCACTGCACCGAACGTGCTGGCGCTCGACATTTTCACCGAGGACTTTACCAGCAATTCCGCCAACTGGGCCAATGCCGGCTCCACTGCCTTTCTGGACTACCACGCGACCGGTGGGCCGGACAACAGCGGCTACGCTTCCGGACCGCTTTCGTTTGAAAATCGAACGGCAGGTGGGCTTACCGTGATGCTTCGTGCTCGACACGACAACCCTTGGAATTCCAGCGGCGACGCCTTCCGGCGCAATTGGGAAGCGGAAGGCATTCGACACGTCAGCGCGTACGTCAAACACGACTATGCGGAACCGCTGGATTATTTTCTCCGCGCGGCCTTCGCCGGACCGATGGGCGCCTTCCCAGGCGCCGTCTTCCTGGGGACGACTCCCGTCGCACCCAACACCTGGACCAAACTTGACTTCGACGTGTCGCCGAACAGCCCGCAACTGGCCCCCGGCGGTTTGGAGGGCAGCACGTGGCACGACATCTTCAAAGACATCGGCTTCGTCACATTCGGCGTGGCAATCCCGGGCGGTCAGGCTGCCAACACCACGTTCTACAACTTCGGCATCGACAAGGTGACGATCTCCACACCGGAGCCGGCCGCCATTCTGTTGGCCGCCACGGGACTGCTTGGCGTTGCCGCGCTGTTCCGCCGTCGCACGTCTCGTTATCGAGGCCGGAAGGCGTAGGAAGACCAGACGATGATGGACCATCTGAAAATGATGGACTGCATGCGATCGCGGCGGGCAGGCGAGATCCTCGCCTGCTCGCTGCTGGTCGTGGCGATGGCGGTCGCTCCGGCGACCGCGACCGTCGCGACCTGGAATCAGCCGGACCTGGACACCTGGCTCCATCAGCCGGGAAACAATCCCTCGAAGGCCGAACCATCAACCTTTGCCAACTACGAGCCGGGCGCCGGATTTACTCAGGCGCGCAGCGGCACGATGCTGCTCGGCTTCAACACTTCGGCGTCGATTCCGCTGGTGGCGCCGTCGCGCTACCAATTGAATTCGATCACGGTCACGGCCATGCTGATCGATACCGAGGTCCCGCAGTTCATTTACGATCCAACGCCCGATCTGCTGGCAGACATTGCCGGCGGCACCGACGACCCTGGCAAACCAATGGAGCTGTTTGGCGTCGGCTTCGGCAACGGGTATCAGCGACTCGGCTTCGGTGGGCCTTCGTCGACCGAATGGCGCGAGACGAGCCCGCTTTGGCCGAGCGTTCCGGAACTGCAGAAGACGTTCAACGTCTATCCGCTCGGCGACGACGGCACTGGCACGTTGGGTAATGTCTTCAACAGTCCAGGTGGCGAAGGCGTCTTCGAGTACAACGCAGCAGAAGATGAGTACGAGCTTGTCGAAATCATCCGACAGCCGTGGGACGTCACTCCTTGGGCCACCGGCACCGCCGCCGGCGTGTCGCCGGGCGGCAACGTCCCCGGACTGACCAACGTCACGTTTTCCGTGAATCTGGACTTGCCGGGCGTAAGGCAGTATTTTCAGCAGACGCTTTCGGAAGGCTACCTGGGCGTTTTCCTCTCGTCGCTGCACGATGTGACCGGCTTTCATAACGTCGGCAGCGGCGACGTTTTTCCGGCCTTCTACGCCAGGGAAGGTTTCGCCGTGACGATCGGCTTTGCCGATGCGGCCACGCTCGCGGTCGATTACATCATCCTGCCCGAAACGCCGCCCGGCGACTACGACCACAACGGCACCGTCGAACCGGCCGACTACATCGCCTGGCGCACGTCGTTCGGGATGAGCGTCTCGCCCGGCAGCGGCGCCGACGGTAACGGCAACGGACAGATCGACTCGGGCGACTTCGTCGTCTGGCGCGACAACATGCTCGGCGGCGCCGCCGCGGCCGTGTTCGCGTCGACCGCGGCCGTCCCGGAACCGGCCACCATCGCGATCACTCTCTGTGCATTCGGGCTGCTCGGCGCGGGCGGATTGAGAAGGCATCGACCCAGACGACTGGTCAGAAATGACCTCCGCCCCGCCGAGCGCCAGCGGGGACTGTCCCCATTTCGCCGATTCAACGGAACGAATTTGACATCGAAATTGGCTCGACCAACTGACTGCGCCGGCGAAATGGGGACTGTCCCCTTTGCGCCGTCGCTCGGCAGGAAGATTCGTTCGGCTTTTACACTCATCGAGCTTCTGGTCGTGATTGCGATCATCGGCATTCTCATAGCGCTGCTGCTGCCGGCGATCCAGGCCGCGCGCGAATCGGCCCGCCGCGCCACCTGCACCAACAATCTCAAGCAGATCGGCATCGCGTTCCACAACTATCAGTCGGCCAAGCGGCATCTCCCGCCGCCCAACATGCCGCCGCCCGATGGATCAGGCAACTTCTACAACACGTGGGGAAGCGCCTTTGTGGCAGTGCTGCCCTATCTGGAGGAAGCTAATCGTTACGCAACCTATGATCCGAACAAGGACGTGCTGGCGGATGTCAATTTGCCGACCACTTCCGGCTCGGTCTCGTCGTACCTTTGCCCGACCATGCAACTCAATCGCGACGTGCCGGCCACGGATTGCGGCGAACGGCTCGGCCCCGGCAGTTATATCATCTCCACGCGCACCAGCTATGCCGCCACCACCATTCAAGACGCGGCCACGCTCAACGGCGCGTTTACCATCGCCAAGGCGGGCGAACCATATACCTTGGACTTCAAGAATTTCACCGATGGCTCGGCGAAAACGTTGCTGGTCGGCGAAACTGACTTCGGCTTTGCCAATTGGCCTTGGGACTGTGCCTCGCGTTCGGAACAATCGATGTGGGGCGACCAGACCTGGGCCAACGGATATTGGGCACTTGCTTGGGGTCATATCGACTGGCTAGTCTACGACAAGTTTGGGATCGCTTCCTTCAACTCCGATCGCATCCTGCAAAACAACAAGCGCGTCTATCGTAGCGACCATCCCGGCGGTGCCCAGTTTGTGTTCGTCGACGGGTCCGTCCATTTCATCGAAACGAACATCGAATACCCCGTGCTGCGGGCGCTCGTGACCCGCGCCGGCGAGGAAATCGTCAACGACTTCTAGAACCTCCCTTGGAATAAACATGACCCAAATGATCCACCGCACGCTTCTGTCTGCTGCTTGCGTCGTCGCGACGCTGGCCCTCGCCTCCGTCGCCCATGCCCATTTCCTCTGGCTCAAAACGTTGAGTGTCCCCGACGGCAAGCCGCAGGCCTTCCTGTATTTCGGTGAGAATGCCGCCGACGAGACCTACCACTTCCCCGAAAAGCTGGCCAGCATCAAAATTTGGCGGCGCGCGGCCGACGGCAAGCGTACCGAATTGACGGCCGAGGCGATCGACACCGACGACCGGGTTGGCCGGGTTGCGACGCTGGCGAGCGACGACGCCTGTGTCCTCGAAGCGGCCGGCGAGTACGGCATCTACGGGACGATGCTCCTCGATTATTGTGCCAAGCACGTTCACGCGCCCTCGAACGATAAGCTGGCCGCGGCGGGTCCGTCCAAACAATTGAAGCTCGACGTCGTTCCTGCGAACAAGGACGGCCAACTTCAGCTCACCGTGCTGTGGGACGGCAAGCCGCTCGCCAACGCCGAATTGATGGTCACCGTCGGCGACGACGACATCATCGAGGCCAAGACCGACGACAAGGGCCAGGCCACGCTGCGGCCGAAAGGCAGCGGCCTCGTCGGCGTGCTGACAAATCACGCCGAAGAGGGGATCCAAGGCGAGGTCGCGGGCAAAGAGTACACCAGCCGCACTCATTACTGCACGTTGACATTTCCCTGGAAAGCGCCCACCGATGCGGCCGATAAGACGCCCGCGGCCCAGCCGCACGTGGCCGTCCCCGCGCTGCCCGAGCCGCTTTCGAGCTTCGGCGCCGTCGTCGCCGACGGCTGGCTCTACATCTACGGCGGCCACACTGGCACAGAGCACGACCACTCGGCGGCCAACCTGTCGAAGCACTTCCGCCGCGTCCGTCTCAACGGCGGCGATACGTGGGAAGACTTGCCGATGGAGACGCCGCTGCAAGGATTGCCGCTGGTGACCCACGGCGGCAAGATCTATCGCGTCGGCGGACTCGATGCGCGCAACGCCACAACCGACGACAAAGAAGACCTCCACTCGACCGCCGAGTTCGCCCAGTTCGATCCGGCCACCGGCAAATGGGCGGCCCTGGCGCCGCTTCCCGCGCCGCGCTCCTCGCACAACGCGGCTGTCGTCGGCGACAAGCTGTACGTTGTCGGTGGCTGGGAACTGGCCGGCAAATCTCCCGGCACGTGGCAACCGGCCACGCTCGTCTATGATTTCGCCAAGCCGCAAGCGGCATGGCAGGAGGTGAAGGAGTTGCCATACAAGCGTCGCGCCCTGGCAGTCGGCCAGTGGAACGGCAAGCTGGTCGCACTCGGCGGCATGGACGAGAAGGCGAAAATCTCGATGCGCGTCGATCTGTTCGATCCGAACACCGGCGAGTGGACGCAAGGGCCCGAGTTGCCCGGCGCCGGCATGGCCGGCTTCGGCGTCTCGGCCTGGAATCTTGACGGCCGGTTGTACGTGAGCGGCTTCCGCGGCATCGTGTATCGCTTGAATGAAGCGGGGTCGGAATGGGAAGAGGTCGCCCGCCTCGAAAAGCCGCGGTTCTTTCACCAATTGGTGCCCGCCGGGACGGGCGGCGGACTGTTGGCCGTCGGCGGCGCATCGCAGGAAGGCCACCTGGCCGACATCGAATGGATCGACGTCGAGGCCAAATCGGCCGCGGCGGAAGCAACTCGCACTGACGGCGAGCGCGCGCCGAAGCGGTCCTAGCGCTGGCGATGATCTAAGTGGCTGGCGTATCATCTGCAGGTCCGTACGTTTTGGATTGTCAAAGAGCTTGCGCACGATGGGGTGCGTGAGACTAGCACGTGCGCGGATCGATTTCAGCAACTATTCTTGGCCACGGCAATGGCGGATTTGGTTCGAGAACGCGTGGGTGGTTTCATGTCAGGTTAAAACCTGACCTACGTTGTTGGCGCGTATTTTCCACGTAGGCCAAGTTCGGTTTTTTTGGTGGGGCGTGGCCCCTTCGAAGGGGCAAAAAAAGGGTCAGAACGATTTTACACATAATCGTTCTGACCCCTTTTTTGTTCGGTTGGAATCGGTCGTCGCTACGGGACTCGGTGGACGCTTTTTCGACTGCGTTCCTGGGCTATTTTCGGTCGTCCGGCCGGGACGGAAAATAGCCCTGGTGGTGTGTCAGCGATGAAATGATGGTAGCTGAATTCGCAAGATTCAGATTGATGAAACGCCCTGAACTCTTGCGAGTTCAGCTACGCATCAAATCAAGACTGACAGACCGCTAGTGGGTCTCGCGGAGCTCGACCCACCCTACGGCTTTGCGTTTGCGGCGGCGCGTTTTTTGCGGCGGTCAGCCAGGTAGCCAAACACCATCGGCAGGACGGAGATGAATACGATGCCGATGATCACGATCTCGAAATTCTGTTTCACGATCGGCACGTTGCCGAAGGCGTAGCCGGCGCCGAGGCACAGGCCCACCCAGAGGAGTGCGCCCGTCACGTTGTAGAAGGCGAATTGCGGGTAGCTCATGCTGCCGCCGCCGGCGACGAAGGGCACGAACGTGCGGATGATCGGCACGAACCGGCCCAGCACGATCGCCTTGCCGCCATGGCGCTCGAAGAAGGCGTGGGCTTGCATGAGGTGATTGCGGTTCAAGAGCCGGTGCCAGAGCGAAGCGCGGTCCTCGGCCCGGAACACGCGCGGGCCAACGAAGTGTCCGATGGAGTAGTTCACCGCGTCGCCCAATATCGCCGCCACCGCCAGGAGCACCACCGCCAACCGGATGTCGAGACTATCGGTCGACGCGGCGAGCGCCCCGGTGGCAAACAACAGCGAATCGCCCGGCAAAAACGGCGTGACCACCAATCCCGTTTCGCAGAACACGATCAGAAACAACAGGCCATAGACCCACGGACCATACAGCGAGACAAACTGCTCCAAGTGGTCCTGTAGATGGAGAAAGTAGTCGAGGATCTGTTCCATCGGCGGGGCTCGTGGCGGATCGCGGGACGACTGACAAGGAAGCTAAACCGCAAGCGTTGGGGCGGCTTGGGGCGGACGCTTGATTCTAGCTGCCGGCACTGGGCCGAACGAGCCAACAGCCGGCCTGCCTCGGCGGGAAATCGGCTCTTTTGCAGCCGGTTTTGGCGGTTGCGCCGCTCGCCCGGCCAGTGCCCAAAATAGCCCATCGATGTGCTTGACAGCACCCTGGGACGTGGATATTCTACTATTCTGATTCCTAATTCTGTTAGATTCCGATATTCAGAAAAGTGATTTGCAAGGCGGATTAGTTCCTTCTCCGTAACGCCGTTCCACGGCGCTCGCACGAATCAGAGATTCAGGTTGGTGGTTCGCGTGGCGACCCGCGCCTTGGCCGGGTTTCTCGTGGTGAGTTTTTCCCGGCCGACAAGTCGGCGGCTTGGGGAGGCTGCGACGGTTGGTAATTGCGATCGGATCGATAAGATATGCACCTTCGATTCCTCAAAATCTTCTGCGATATCGTCGACCTGGGCAGCTTCTCGCGGGCCGCCGAGACCAACGGCGTATCGCAATCGAACGCCAGCCAGGTTGTCCACCAGCTTGAAGATCGGATGGGCGTCAAGCTCATCGACCGCTCGAAGCGTCCGTTCGTGCTCACGCCGGAGGGTCAGCGGTTCCACGAGGGGAGCCGCGTTATCGTCCAGCGGTACGAGGACCTGGAGCGCGAAGTGAAGTCGTTGCACGAAGCGGTAGCGGCCCGGCTCACCGTGGCGTCGATCTACTCGGTCGGACTGGCGCACATGAGCGGCTGCCTCCGCGAGTTCCTCGCCGCGCATCCCAAGGCCGACGTGCGGCTCGAATACCTGCATCCGCACCGCGTGTACGAAGCGGTCGACGCCGGCCAGGCCGACATCGGCCTGGTGAGCTACCCGGAAGAGTCGGCCAGCCTGGTTGCGCTGCCGTGGCGCACCGAGCCGATGGTGCTCGTCTGCTACCCGCAGCATCCACTGACGCGACGAGCCAGCGTATCGCTCGACGAGCTTGGCGGCGAGCCTTTGGTTGCCTTTCAGCACGGGCTCAAGATTCGTGAGGAAATCGACGGCGCGCTCGAGTTGCACAAAGTGTCGCCGCGGATCGCGCTCGAGTTCGACAACATCGAGACGATCAAGCGGGCCATCGAGATCGGGGCCGGCATCAGCCTGCTGCCGGAGCCCACGATCGCCCGCGAAATCGACGCCGGCACGCTGGTGCCGGTGCCGCTGGCGGGCCCGCCGCTGGTACGGCCACTGGGGATCATCCACCGCCGCGACCGCAAACTGAGCATTACGGCCCAGCAATTTATCCAACTTTTGCAATCGCAATCGACGCCGCCCGCACAGGAATCGACCAACGGCGCGCCGGCCCCGTTGTCGAACGGCCACGCAGGGCGGCGTTCGCGCAAGAAATCGCAAGCAGTCGGTTAGAGGGAACCTTTTTATCGCCCCCAACGGGGAACGATCACCATGTCCGAGAAATCCAACAACCAGCCGCGTTTCACATCGCTCCCGCCGAAGCAGGGTCTGTACGACCCGGCGTTTGAGCACGATTCGTGCGGCGTGGGCTTTGTCGCGCACATCAAGGGCCAACGGAGCCATCAGATTCTGCTCGACGCCCGCGAAGTGCTGCACAATATGGACCACCGCGGCGCCTGCGGCTGCGAGCCCAATACGGGCGACGGCGCCGGCATCCTGACAGCGCTTCCGCACGAGTTTTTGGCCCGCGTGGTGCGCGAGGAATTGCAGGCCGAGCTGCCGCCGCCGGGTCAGTTCGCCGCCGGCATCGTCTTTCTACCGAGGGACGCCAAGGAGCGTGCGAAGTGCAAAAAGGTCGTCGACGAACTCATCGCCGCACAAGGCCAACGTCTGGTCGGCTGGCGCCAGGTTCCCACCGAAGTCGATAAAGCCGACATCGGTCCGACCGCCCGGGCCGGCGAGCCGCACGTCGAAATGCTCGTGATCGCGGCCGCCGAGGGCCTAGCCGACGAAGCGTTCGAGCGGCAGCTCTACCTCATTCGCAAGCAAGCTACGCACAGACTGCGCGGCGATACGACGCTCGCCGAGGCGCAGATGTTCTACGTCTGCTCGCTGTCGACGAAGGTCATCATCTACAAGGGCATGCTCACCACCGAGCAGCTCTTCAAGTATTATCCCGATCTGGCCGCCCCCGATTACACCAGCCACCTGGCGATGGTCCACTCGCGGTTCTCGACCAATACTTTTCCCTCGTGGGACCGCGCCCAGCCGATGCGGTTCATGAGCCACAACGGCGAGATCAACACGCTGCGCGGCAACAAGAACTGGATGCAGGCCCGCGAGGGCATGGCGGAGAGCCAGTTGTTTGGCAGCGAGCTGGCGAAGAGTTTTCCCGTCGTGGAGCCGGATTGCAGCGACTCGGGCACGTTCGACAACGTGCTCGAATTCCTGCTGATGAACGGCCGCACGCTGCAGGAATCGGTGATGATGATGATCCCCGAGGCGTGGCAGAATCACGAAACGATGCCCGAGGACAAGCAGGCGTTCTACGAATACCATTCCTGCCTGATGGAGCCTTGGGACGGTCCGGCCTCGATCGTCTTTACCGACGGCAAATACATTGGCGCGGTGCTCGACCGCAACGGTCTCCGCCCGTCGCGCTATTACCTCACGCACGACGACCGCGTGATCATGGCCAGCGAAGTGGGCGTGCTGCGGATCGACCCTAAGAATATCAAGGCCAAGGGCCGGCTCCAGCCGGGCCGTATGTTCCTGGTGGATTTCGAACGGGGCCGCCTGATTCCCGACGAAGAGCTGAAGCGCGACTTCGCCAACCGCCGCCCTTACGCACAATGGCTCGCCAATCAGCGGATCGACCTCTCCGATCTCGAAACCAGCAGCGAGCCGCACGGCTTCGAACCGAAAACGCTGCTCGAACGGCTGCAAGCGTTTGGCTACACGGTCGAAACGATGCAGTTCATGCTGCTGCCGCTGGTCC
>JBIOWO010000095.1:0-4293 GCA_044868555.1 Lacipirellulaceae bacterium
CGTCACGCAAAAACCACGGCCCAATCTCTGCTAACTTCTCGATACGCGGCAGCGCTGGACGCAGTTCATCCGTCGAGCGGCTTTGTAAAACTTGCAGACTCTAGCATGATGGCACCATTGCCACCTAGGCCGATTTATTGCAAATCGACTCGCGCGTGCTAGCGTGGTCCAAAATGTCAGACTTTCTGCGCCGCCTTGATTTTTTCCAGCATCCGTCCCGGCGAGCCCATTACGTTGTAGCCGCCGTCCAGGTGCAGAATCTCGCCCGTGATGCCCGACGACATGTCCGACAGCAGAAACGCCCCGCAGCGGCCCGCCTCTTCGTGCGTCACGTTGCGGCCCAGCGGCGCCATGGCCTCGTACAATCCGAGCATCTCGTCCACGCCTGCACCCCGCCCGGAAACCGTCTGCAATGGACCTGGACTCAGCGCATTCACTCGCACGCCGCTCGGTCCCAGGTCGTACGCCAGGTACTTCACGATCGAATCGAGCGCCGCCTTGCAGATGCCCATCACGTTGTAGCCCGGCACGGGCCGCTCGCCGCCGTAATACGTGAGCGTAAGAATGCTCGCGTTCGGGGTGAGAATCGGCCGCGCCGCCTTCGCCAGCGCGATGAGGCTGTACGCGCTGATCTCCATCGCCAGCTTGAAGCCGGCCCGGCTCGTGTCGATCGTGTCCCCTTTCAAATCGTCCGGCAGCGCAAATGCAATCGAGTGCAGCAGAAAATCCAGCCCGCCCAATTTCTCCTTCGCCACACCCATGAGCCGTCCGATGTGCTCGTCGTTGGTGACATCCATCGGCTGCAGAAATGCCACCTGCGGATTCCCGTCCGTCAGCTTCGTCACCCGCCCCAAATTCTTCTGTCGCTCATCATCCGGCTTATCGGGCATATACGAAAACCCGCACGTGCCGCCTTCCCCCAGAATCCGTTCCGCAATCGCCCAGGCGATCGACTGCTTATTGAACACGCCGGTGATCAACCCGCGCTTGCCGGCAAAAAGTGGTTCCATCAATTCGGCTCCTTACAAAAATGCAGTCACACGGTCTCACGCAAAGGCGCCAAGGCACAAATCAAAACCGCGAAAAGAATCGCACTGCTAATGTTCGCTGATAGTCGCTGATGATTCTTCTATTCATTAGCGCTGATTAGCGTCCATCAGCGGTTTGCTCCGATTCTTGTTTTCTCCGCGTCTCTGCGTGAAACACATCATGGCAGATGTCGCGGTCTTGCAACACTCCACTGTTGTACATTTGACATCCGCCGATATAATTTCACTCCACCAACCATTACTTTCTACTGCTTCGTGTCCTGCGTATTCTTGGTGGTTTCCCATTCTCTTGGCGGCGCGGCCAATGCCAGACATCGTAGCGAACCTGCTCCACTTGTCCAGCGAGGCCGCCGACGTCGACGACCTGCTCGAACCGGCTCTCGATCTGGTGCTCACCGCCACCGGCGCGGAAGCTGCCGCCATCGCCCGCGCCACCGCCCCCGATTGGACTATCCAGGCCGCGCGGGGAACATCGGCCTCGGCCGTGCCGCTTGATCTGGCCGCTGAAGCGCTGGAGCGTGACACAGTCGTTGCCGCCAATCGCTGGCTCGCCACGCCGCTCGAAACGTCCCGCGATCACGCCACACCCACCGAATCCGAGTTCGTGCTGCTGGTGCGCGGCAACTGCCCCGAATCTCGCGTCGCCGCCACGGCGGTCGGCCTGGCCGACGCGCTCGCCATCGTCGAGCGCACCCAGCGCGCCGCCCGTCGCGTCCGTCGGCTCGAAACCGTTCTCGACATCACCCACGACTGGCACCAGACCAATGAAATGGAAACGCTGTTGGTGAGGATGGCCGAGGCCGCCACGCGATTTTTCGACGCGGACCGTGCCAGCATTTTCCTCTGGGACAAGCCCAACAAGACCGTCGTCGGCCGGCCAGCGCTCGGCGTCGCGGGCGGCGAGCTACGCCTGCCGGACGATGCGGGCATCGTCGGCCAGGTGATTCAAACTGGCGAGCCGCGCCGTGTCAGCGGACCGCACGATGATGATGAGGTCGATCGCGCCGTCGATCGCAAGACCGGTTACCACACGGAAACGCTGCTCTGCGTGCCGCTCATCACGCCCGTCGGCACGCGAATCGGCGCTTTCGAGCTCTTGAACAAACACGACGGCCCGTTCACCGCCGACGACCAGCGCGGCCTGGTCGAGCTGGCCACCTACGCGGCCGTTGCGCTCGCCAACACGCAACAATTCGTCGAACTCGTTTCCCGACACGAAAAACTGGTCGAGCAAGCGGCCCAGGAAAATCCACTGATTGGCGAAAGCCCGGCCATCCAGGCGCTCCGCTCCACGGTCCAGCGCGTCGCCGACACCGACCTCGCCATCCTGCTGCTCGGCGAAAACGGCACCGGCAAGGAAGTGGCCGCCCGCGCGATCCACTTCGGTAGCCGCCGCCGCAAGGACCCGTTCATCGCCGTCAACTGCGCCGCCCTCACCGAAACGCTGCTCGAAAGCGAGCTCTTCGGCCACGAGAAAGGTGCGTTCACCGACGCCCACGAATCCCGCGCCGGCAAATTCGAGCTGGCCTCCGGCGGCACGCTGTTCCTCGACGAAATCGGCGACATGAGCCTCGCCGGCCAATCCAAACTGCTCCGCGTGCTGGAAGAAAAAACAATCGTCCGCGT
Source organism: Lacipirellulaceae bacterium (assembly GCA_044868555.1). Lineage (GTDB taxonomy): Bacteria > Planctomycetota > Planctomycetia > Pirellulales > Lacipirellulaceae > JABDGM01. The sequence continues at coordinate 2,676 of JBIOWO010000095.1, forward strand.
CGGCGGCAGCAAGTCGATCCACACCGACGTCCGCGTCCTCGCCGCCACCAATCAGCGGTTGGCCGAGCTGGTCCGAGCCAAGCGGTTCCGCGAGGACCTTTACTTCCGACTGAACGTGGTGTCGCTCGAGCTGCCGCCGCTCCGCGACCGGGGCGACGACATCCTGCTGCTGGCCGAACACTTCCTCGGTCAGTTCAGCCGCCGCGCCGGCCGCCGCGTCCCAAAGTTCACCGCCGCCGCCCGCAAGCGGTTGGTGAGTCACACCTGGCCCGGCAACGTCCGCGAACTTCGCAACCTGATGGAGCGGCTGGCCTACCTCTCCGCCGGCGAGAAAATCGACGCCGAAGACCTGGCCTTCATCCTGTCCCCGGCCGCCAGCACGCCGTCGCTCATCGACGCCGGCCTCAACCTCAACGACGCCACGCATCAATTCCAGCAGAAATACATCGAGCAATCGATCGCCCGCGCCCGCGGCAACGTCAGCCAAGCCGCCCAAAACCTCGGCGTCCACCGCTCGAACCTCTACCGCAAAATGCGCCAACTGGGCATGGAAACGGGGGAGGAAGATGAATCCAGCGAATCATGATTGATGGCGAGGCACGAGCTGTCGCTTGAATGCTGCCATAACACTGATGCCCAAAATTAGCATGGTCATCGAGCTGGATTCTGGTACAAGCAACGCTCCTGCCCAGAGAATGTTTGATGGTCCTAGAAGATTGATATTAATGCTCGTTTGTCCGACAAAAACTCCGTTTGATTTCCAGCGGAAAATTGAAGTGCTGAAATAATCTGTCGCGAAGATATCACCGTTTGGCCCACGCGTCGCGCCACTACTATGCCCAAACCCTTCAGCGAAAAAAGTCTGAACTAACGAACCATCCAGCGCCCGTTCGTATATTTTGTGCGTGTGTTCGTCGACAACGAGTACAGTATTGGTCGAAATGCTATACGTCATTGAAGAGATGCTCTTTTGGCCACCTGTTAACGGAAGCATGTCCCAATTACCTGCCGATAGATTTAGCCGCAAAATCTTCCCAGGACTTGTATCGTTCCCGCCAGTCCCGATCCACATTACATCACTTGGCAATACCACTATTCCGCGAATATTGTCATTATAAAGCGTTTGCAGTCGACTTCCTGTGGGGGAGAACTCCCACAACCAAGGGTTGCCAGCAAAGTAATTGCCGTTCGGACCTACCTTAATGTCGACTCCATTTCCAAGTGCTGCTTCAATAAAGCCTAGACCAGCCACACGTTGACCGGATGAATCATAGACGCGCACTTGGTCGTTTTGGCTATAGGCCACCAATCGCCCTTCACTATCAAAATCTAATCCAGTTACCGATGAGAAATCGCTATCAACTAAACTTTTGAACGACAAGTCGCTGTCGAACACCCCTATTCTGCCAAGGCTATGTCCTGCAATGATAAAGTCATCATTGTCCCATCCAACGGCGAAAAGGCGAATTGGATTGAGAAGGATCGTCGCTAATATGCAAGTCGGCCCTGTAAGAAATCTTGTGTCAGCTAGCAAGAAGCGTGTAGGTATAATACCCCATTCTTGCAGAAGGAGACTGACGCATGGATTCTGTACTGCAATCGCGGGCCGAGGAGTTGG
>JBIOWO010000096.1:0-5593 GCA_044868555.1 Lacipirellulaceae bacterium
AACCCGGCACGTACACATCCACGGGAATGAACCGGTCCACTCCCTGCACGACCGCGTAGGTATCGAACACGCCCCCCGAGCACGCGCAGGCCCCCATCGAAATGCACCACTTCGGCTCCGGCATCTGTAGCCAGATCCGCTGCAGCACGGGCAGCATCTTCATCACGATCCGGCCGGCCACGATCATCAGGTCGCACTGCCGCGGGCTGAACCGCATCACCTCGGCCCCGAACCGAGCCAGGTCGTAGCGCGACGACGCGGTGGCCATCAGCTCGATGCCGCAACAAGCCGTCGCGAACGGCATCGGCCACAAGCTGTTGGACCGGGCCCAATTCGCCACCACGTCGAGCTGGCTGACCACCACGCCTTCCGGCAGTTTCACCGCCACTTGAAGCCTCCCCTCCGCCATTCGTACACGTACGCAATCGCCACCAGCCCCATGAACCCGGCCACCGCGCCCAGCACCAGATCGCGCAGCTCGGGCGGTATGCCGCCCTTCGCGGCGTACATACTCACGGCCCACGGAAAGAGGAACAACAGCTCGATGTCAAAGATCAAAAACAAAATCGCCACCAGGTAAAACTTCACATCAAAGTGCTGCCGCGCATCCTTCACCGGGTCCATCCCCGATTCGTACGGCATCGACTTGACCTTCGTTTCCCTGCGCGGCTTCACGCGCGGCATGTGCGCGAGGATCAGTGTCGTCGCGATGAACACGACGATGAACGCGAGGTATAGCAAGATCGGGTAGAATTTGACGACTTGTTCGGCCATGACCTAATTCTCGACAGGCGGACGGTACATTGTGAATAATTTCACAATCCGGTCTAAAAAAAAACTCGTCCCTGAGACGAGCGAACCAGACCTGCGGAACGACCCATCCGCGGTGAATTCTATGCCAGCGGCTTCCGGTGCGTCAACACGAGATATAGGACGCGGTTCCCAGCCGCGAAGCGGCGACCGTCAATAGCCAGGGTCGTAAGACCCTGGACATGTGGCCCAATCACACATCAAACCCCAACGGGGCGACAGTTGTCTGAACGATTTACCGCGCCCCGGTAAATCGTTCGGGCCCTTTTTTCCTGCCCGGCCTGGAATCAACGCTCCGCCCGCGCGGACGACCGAGAAAATCCGCATCGTTGGGCTAGCAGAAAGAGCTGCGTCCTTTCTCAGACCCGAGACAAGCTCATTCCTTATGTTCACCGATGTCAACAACTCCAAGTCGATTTTGAACTGCTGCGACCATTGCAGTGAACATCGGCGTTGCACTTTGCTGTAACTTGGCATCCGCTGCTTCCCAATACCCTTCGCGTGGTGGAAGCCTCGTCCCCTTCTTTTCCGCCGCACGCACTTTCGTAAACTCGTCAGCGATATTTGCCAACGCGATCGCCAGTTGATGAACCTGTTTATAAAGCGATGGCGGAACGTAAGGGCGATTGTGAAGGAAGTAATCCCAGAAGTCTTTATTGGTCTTTATCACAACCTCAAGCTTCTCATCCTTGCTCGGCTCGTTTTCACGCTCGACAATCCTTAAGTAGCTGTTTACTCCCTCGTACAAGTCAAAAATCTTCTGATACACAATCACTATGCAGTCGGCTACTTTGTCATCGACCCGACGCACCTTTACTTCATGTTCAAGTTCTTCTTTGGTGAGTAGCGATTGCAGGCGACGCAGCCCAGTCTCAGTTTCGTTCCGTAGCGTTTCGCTGTATTTGTCAAGTTCTTTGGCAAGCAACTGGGTGACTAGCTTGTTTACAAGCCAATACAGAAACAACAGCAAGCCCGCAGCACCACCAAAGACTCCAAGTACTGCGGCAATAAACTGGACGATTTCGTTCATCTGTTTTTAGCCTCGTCGGCTCCTGTCGCTAAGTTGGTTGCGGACAATTATAATTTGGCCAATGCGGTTTTGCAGACGACCTCAAACCGACGATTGGAAAGGTAAATCATGCTCGCGGCAAATTTCAGTTACCTCATTAACGCCGCGATATTCGTTCTCTACTTCCTTTTTTCAAAAGACATATATGCGTGGCCTTCACGTTTCATTATTTGGGCGTGGATTCCATTTGTCGTTTGGTTCCTCTTGCACCACTTCTTCGACGGCGTTCAGAACACAACGCGAAACATCGCTCGCATCTATTTGCTTAATCGCGACGGACTAATGTATGACGACCGTATCGTGCCACAGATTCAGCAGGCTCTCGTTCCTAATCACCTGCTGCCGCTAGCGGCACTCTGGCAGGTAAGTGGTATCGTTTCGTTCACAACTCTCCTGTTTTACCAAGGTTGGGCAACTGCAATTCTGACTCATGTCATAGTTGCGATATTCGGTGTCATCGTTCCAATTAACTACAGTCGGCACCTAAGACGACTCCAACTCTCATTCCCAAATACGCTCACTCCCGAACAATTGATAGCCCTAATGCACTACGCCTCGGTGACAGATTTGCGTTCACTAATCGCCCAAGCTTATGTTGAGGAGCGAAATCCACAACAGTGGTGGGCGGAAGTGCTTCAGCGTACGGCTACTCGGGCAGCAGCAGTCAATCCACGTCAGACCGAACGAGAATCTGACGACCACGGATAGGGAGGAGAATAGAGGGGAGGGGAAAAGAGGAGGGGGAACTAGGACGCAGCTCTTTTTTCATTCTTTTCTTCCCCCGTCCATATCGACAGAAGCGTGCGACCCGACCCCTTCAAGCCGCCATCCCAAAGGGGTCGGGAGTCGAGGTCGATGCACGTTGATGACGGCGACCAATAATACGTCGCCGAAACAAATTGGTAAATCGGTTGAAGACTCCCGACCCCGCCTACTACTTCACTCCCTCATTCATCAGCACCCACAACCCAGTCTTGCTCGGCGCCACCAGATCGCGCCGGCCATCGCCGTTGAGGTCCACGACCTGAAACTGCCGACCCAGCGCAATGTGCTCGTCCGGTCCGGCGATCTCGTGCCGTGTGAACTTTTGCGCCGCGCTGTCCCAGGTGTAGTAGTAAACCACCGGCGGATCGGCCGCCCCCGGATCGCGGCCGTCGTGCGCCCAGATGCACTTGCCCGCAACCAGATCATCCTCGCCGTCGCCGTCGATGTCGGCCAGCCGCAGGCAATGGGCCTGCGCCCACGATTCGTCGATTACGTGCTCGCGCCACTGCGTCGTCCCGTCGGCCGTCGGCTCGAGCTGCTCCCACCAATACAAGCCATACGCGTGTCCCCGGCCGACGATGATGTCCAGCCGCCCGTCGTGGTTGAGGTCCTTCACCACAAACGGGCAACTCGAGTGCAGCTTGGCCAGGCTGCTCTCCGGATGATACTTCCATGATTTCGCAAACGGATCGCCCTCCGGCCGCTCGTACCAGCCGATCTCACACAGCACGTCCTCGCGTCCGTCGCCGTTGACGTCGCCCCACGCAAACCCGTGCCCGCCCCCGTCGCGGCCAAGCACGAAATGGGTCACCGCCGGTGCGCCTTGATCGTCCTTGGTGAGTCGCCAGACTTCGAGCGGCCGCTCCCGCCGATAGCACGCCGATTGAATCTCAGGCACGCCGTCGTCATCAAAATCGTGCAGGGCGAACATCTCCATGTTGCCGAGCGTCGGCGTCAGCACATGCGACTCCCACGGCAGGTGCATTTCCCACGGCTTGCCGCGCTCGGCCGGGCCGTTGCCCGGATTCTTGTACCAGACAATGCCCTCCTCGCCCCACGACCCCATGATCACGTCCAGCCACCCGTCGCCGTCGACATCATACAAGTGATCGCTGTTGGCCCGGATGTAATCGGCCGACGTGTGATTGGCGCGGTACGTGTGCGGCAGCCAGTCGGGACCGGCGAACCAATAGGGCCCGTAAACAATATCAAGGTGGCCGTCCCGATTGATGTCGCCCACGTCGCAGCTCTCGTACGGACTGACGAACAGTTTGCGCTTGGCGAATTTCACCGTCGCCGGCTCATCGGCAACCGCGGCTCGACTGAGCTGGCCGAAGTCCATGCTGGAAACCGACATTGCGACCAGCGACACAACGGTCGCCACATCTCGAAAATGAAGTCGCCTCATGATGATCCACACTCCTGTTGGAACCTACGCTCGAATGCAAGCGTTCCCCAGCCGGATTGTAACTCGCGTTTGCACCGCGAATTACATCTGCGACGTAAAAGCGTAGGCGCCTGACTCAATTTCGAAAACGGCGCGATCGCCCTCGCGGCCAACTGCGTGCACGCCGTCGCTATCCGCCGCCGGCACGCCCCCTTCGGTGATCGCGCCGCCGTCGCGGGCAGGCAGATACACGGTGGCCGTCGTGTTCGCGGGAATGGTCACGGCGAGTTGAAACTTGTCGCCGTCGCGGTCCCAGCGGACGGAGATCGGGCCGCGGATCGAGTTGTAGCTGGCCCGCGCCCATTTCAAATCGCCCACCGGCGTCGGCCGAATGATGATCCGCTTGAAACCGGGCGCAGCCGGATCCGCATCGATCCCCACCAGGTCCTTGTAAAACCACTCGGTGATGTGGCCGAGCATAAAGTGGTTGTGCGATGAATTGTGATTGGCGTTCCACGCCTCGGTGAGGCTGGTCGCACCCTTCTTCAGTTGATAGCCGTAGCCCGGCCGCTCGTCCTGATTGATCATGTCGTAGATCACGTCCGATTCGCCGCCTTGCGCCAATGCCTGGAGCAAGTAGCGAAAGCCGACATCGCCGGCCGTCATCGCATTGCCTCGATCGCGGACGTCCTTCACCAGCGCGGCCAGCGCGCCCGGGCGGTCCGCCGGCTCAGCCAGGCCCATCACCAGTGCCAGCGCATTGGAGCACTGCGAGTTGGTGGCATACGTGCTGGTGTCCGCATGACGGTTTTCACGCAACCACGCCTGACGAATGTCGTCGGCCAGCTTCGAGTACTTGGCCGCGTCCTCCTCGTTATCCAAGAGCCCGGCCATCTGCGACATGAGCTTCGCGTCGTTGAAATAATGCGCCGTGGCGGTGACCGGCGGCGGCGTCAGTTGCGCGACGCCGGGCCGATCGGCCGGGCCCAGGTCGTACCAATCGCCCAATCCCTCGGAGACAATCTGGTTCGTCGCCCGCGTAGCCAGGTAATCCATGTACCGCTTCATCGCCGGGTAGTGCTCGCGCATCAGCGATGTGTCGCCGGTGAACTGGTATTGCTGCCACGGCACGACAATGAACGCACAGCCCCACTCGGCCGCCGCGCGAAACGTGCCGGGAAACACCGTGTATTCCGGCGCGATGTTGGGCACGAGGCCGGTCTCGATCTGCGAATCGGCCATGTCGCGCATGCCCTTGGCAAAGATCCGCGTCACGTCGAATTCATAGCGGATCGCAGGACCGTTGAGGTGATATTGCTCCAACCAGCCAAGTTTTTCGCGATGCGGGCAATCCGTCAGCACCGACACCATGTTCGATCGCTGCGCCCAGCGCACGAGCGTGCGGATGCGATTCAAGAGCGGGTTCGAACACTCGAATTCGCCGATCGGTTCGGCCGTCGAATGGACGACGACTCCTTCGATCTTGTCGAGTCGCGGCAGCGCAAGAGGGTCAGGCACCTTTTTGTCAGCGTAATCTGTGTTCGCGTGCGCACTGCCCGACA
>JBIOWO010000097.1:0-6509 GCA_044868555.1 Lacipirellulaceae bacterium
GAGCTATCTCCACGTTTGATTAGACTTTCACTCCTCCCCACAAGTCATCCCCTCGGTTTTCAACCCAAGTGGGTTCGGTCCTCCACGCGGTATAACCCGCGCTTCAACCTGCTCATGGGTAGATCACGTGGTTTCGTGTCTACTGCCAACGACCAATAGTCGCCCTATTCAGACTCGGTTTCCCTATGGCTTCGGCCCGGAGGGCCTTAACCAAGCCGCAGACAGTAACTCGCCGGATCATTATGCAAAAGGCACGCCGTCACGCATTCCCCGAAGGGCATAGCGCTCCGACCGCTTGTAAGCGTATGGTTTCAGGTTCACATTCCTCCCCTAACAGGGGTTCTTCTCATCTTTCAATCGCCATACTGAGTTCACTATCGGTCATCAGGGAGTATTTAGCCTTACGGGATGGTCCCCGCCGGTTCAGCCGGGGTTTCACGTGACCCGGCTTACTCAGGTACCTCTCGGGAGATTGCTGACTGCCACATACGGGACTGTCACCCTCTATGGTTTAACTTTCCAGAAAATTCTGTTAGTCGGCAATTTTGTCACTCCCATGTGAGAGGCCCTACAACCCCGCAGAGGAAACCTCCGCGGTTTGGGCTGTTTCGCTTTCGCTCGCCACTACTCACGAAATCGATTTTTCTTTCTTTTCCAGTGGGTACTTAGATGTTTCAGTTCCCCACGTTGGCCACTCATGGTTATGGATTCACCATGAGCTGATTCGGGTACCCCGGGATCATCACTTGTTTGTCAACTCCCCCGGGCATTTCGCAGACTTCCACGCCCTTCATCGCCTCCTGATACCAAGACATCCCCCATACGCCCTTAGTAGCTTGGCCACATTTATCGAACGCTCTTTTAAAAGCTGTCGGCTCTAGGCTATCGGCTGTCGGCCATTCGCGTTAAACCAACTTCGACAAATGCTTGGTGAGTCGGTTGCATATCCGACTCACGCTACGTTGTTGTCCAAGCCACCGGCGAAGGCGACTTGGACGAGTAACGCTCATTCTTCAATCTAAGGACAAAAAAGAGTCTTGGCTGAACATGCTTTCCAATCGTCGTGCTTGCGCACCACGACCGGTGACATGCTCAGCAAGATGCCACTCTTGCTACACTTCCAAATTGTCAAAGAACGTCGCGGCTAGCGCCGCTTACGCCGGTCACAAACTACCGGGCCCGCCCATCGCAAACCGAATACGTCGGCTCGCCAATGGACAGAGGCCGACAAGGCAGAGCTATCCGTCCTGGAAACGGCTGCCTTACCAGCCTCTGGCCACTCGCGGTGGCAGCCCGCCGATGAGCGGCCGCAAGCGGCCGGCCCCTTCGGTGGAAACGAGAAATATAACGGCTTGTCTCGGCCGCGTCAATTCCCGCGTTAGAGGTGATTCTACGCTTATCCGGTCGGCGGACAAGGCCCAAAATCCAAAGGAAAAAAACTAGCCGCTTAGCCTTGGGCGGGCACGCGGGGGCCACTGCCGAGGTCAGATTCCGGCCAAGCGTCGACGGGCGGTCTTTCCAGCCCGACTTACAAGCCGCCGCCGTGGCCGTGGCGTTCGATCCAGCGGCGGGTGGCTACCGCGACAGCTCCACAGACGCCGCCGATGAAAAACAGCCAGATGCCGAGGCCCAGGAAGTCTCCCCAATCGGCGCTTGTCGGTGGACCGTTCCCAATCAACGACACCCAGGGGACCACGGCTCCAATCGAGAATGTCCGCATGTCGCCGCGTGAATAGATGATCGCCACCAGCAGCGGCGTCGGAAACACAACGAATAACACAATCGCGGAAATCTGAGAAATGGCATGACCGAAAATCATCGACAGTCCGAGCAACACGGCCACGATTGTCACGACGACGAGCAGCCAGCGAAGGCTGAACTGAAATCGGGGTCGCGATGGACTTCCAGACTCCGACATGGCAATAACCTCTTGACGTGCGGCAAACCAGACAGCGATCGGGCAGATCATACCATGCAGCCGAAGCAGGCTACCAGCGCCGCGGGTTTCAACCTATGCCGCGTCAGACGTCGACCGGACTGCGGCCCGGCGCTTTGCTGCTGCCGATCAAGCCCTGCTTGGCCCGAGCTAACAGCTCCTGCGCGGTTTCGTTGGCAGCCAGCTCGGCAATACTATGGCGAATTCTCACGTGCAGCTCGCGATCGACCATCGGAATCGAGCAGCTGTTCATCGTGATTTTCATCCGCTTGGCGATCTGGCCGGCTTCGGCCTGAGTATTGCCGGGCAGCATCGCCACGAACTCGCCATTCTCCAGCTGTGCCAACACGTCCATCTCGCGCAGGGCTTTTTCGAGGGTAGGCGTGGCGGCGTTGGCCATTTGCCGGGCAATCGCCTTGCCGTGGTCGCGAGCCACCCGTTCGTAGTCTTCGATCTTTACATACATGATCGACAAGGGAATGCCAAAGCGGTGACTCTCGATAACCCGCCGCTTGAGCATGTGGATGAAATTGGTTCCCGTAGCCGTCCGCTGCTCCGACGGCGCCATGGTGCCGACTGTGCTGGCGGACTCGGCGGTGAGCGCGCTCGCAGGCGTCAGCAGGCATTGTTTTGCGGCTTCGGCAGCCACCTCGGCGGCGGCAGTGATCGGCACGCATTTCTCGCCCGTATTCCAGTGGCCGCAGTTGCGACCGGCCTCCTTCGATTTGTAAAGCGCTTCGTCCGCACGGCGGATTAGCTGCGGTATCTTGTCGTTCGGCGCCAACTGCGAAACACCCAGGCTCACCGTCACTTTCAGCGATTTGCCGCCGCTGACGGTGACCGAATCCTCGACGGCTTTGCGGATTCGCTCCGCCACGATGCACGCCTTGTCGGCTTCGGTGGCCGGCAAGATGACCCCAAACTCTTCGCCGCCGTAGCGGCACGGCACGTCCATGTCGCGCGACTGCGCTTTGAGCGTTTTGGCCACCACGCGTAGCACGTCGTCGCCCACCAGGTGGCCGTGCGTGTCGTTGAATTTCTTGAAGTGATCGATATCCATCAGAATCAGCGTGCATGGCGATTGCTTCCGCTCCCACTCGCTCAGCCGGCGCTTAAGCTCGTCGTCGAACGCCCGTCGATTGTTCAGGCTGGTGAGCGAATCGGTCCGCGCTTCCGTTTCATGGGTTTTGATCTCGGCCGCCTGCGCGGCGATTTGCTTTTCGGCCTGCTCCAACTTCTTTTGCAGATCGGCGTTGGCCGCCATGATCCGGTCCAACGCCGCCGACACCTCGGCCGTGGCGCCGCTCGATTTGCGGTCGATGCCCTGCAAATCGGCCGAGATCGCCTGCATCTTCGCGGCGTGGTCGCCCACGTCGCCGACGATGCCCTGGGCCACGTCGGCCACGCGCTGCGTGGCCATGATGGCCCGCTCTACCGTCCTTTCCACGGCGGCAGCCGGCTTGGGCTTGGGTTTTTCGGGCGTTGCCGGCTTGGCCGGCTTGGCCATCTTGGCGCCAAAGAACCACACGCCGGCCGCGAATCCCACTCCCAACGCCACGCAGGCGCAGAGCAGGTTCACCAGCAGAAAGGTGCCAATGGCGGCCGGCAGTAACAGCATGTCGATGGTTCCCGAGGGCATCGACTGCCGAAACGAGACGGCAGCGATCGCGCAGGGAATCGGCGTGCATCTCGCCCTGCCCGCGAGCGCAGTTCGATCGGTATTTCTCGAAAAGGTAGTTTTTTGGGCCCTGAAGTCAATGCAACTAAGCTGCACGAAAATGCGCGGATATGGCGGTCCACTCGGCCGGATATCGCGCCGCCCGCACAATCGGCGCGATCATGCCGATCGTGCCGATTGCGACACTCGATGATGGCGCAGTGCGATCGTGACAACCTGGCAGTTGCGGCTCGGATGAACCATCGTTTTGAGCCATGGGACTTGGAAATCGCCTCCGGACGCGGATATGCTAGGCAGGTCGCGAGCCTCATTTCCTTTTCAATCAGAGGTTTTTCCATGCGGATTCGTAAATTGATTTGGGCCGGACTTTCCCTGTCTGCCGTGGCACTGACCACTTCCTTCGCAGGGGCCGTGACCTCGGCGGGCGTCTCCGCCGAGATACAGGCCGCCGTCGACCGCGGCGAGACGCCGAAATGGTGGACGCCGGAACTGCCGGAGGCCGTCCAGCGCGATGTGGACAACAAGGGGAAGCGTTTGGCCGGGCAATTGAAATTGGATGACGAGTCGAAAACACAAAAAGCCGCGGCACTGATCACCGAGCACTTCGGCCGGCTCTGGGCCTGGAACCAGCAGGTTCGCGAGAAACTCAACGCGGCCTGGGCCGCCTGGGATGCGGCCCGCGACAACAGCAATGGAAAACAGAAGGATGAGCTGAAGGCGCTGACGGTCATGACCGAGCAGGTCGATCCGATCTACGCGGAGTTCACTCCCCAAATCCAAGGTCTGCTGCGCGCCCTGCGCGAGGAGATCGGCGAAGAAAAGACCATCGAGCTGGTGGACATCATCACGCGATCGCCGGGAGCCAAACGCACTTACGACGCCTACGTGGCCATGGTGCCGGAAATGACGGAAGAGGAAAAGGCGATCCTTTGGGATCGCATGGCGCAGGCGCGCGAGGATGCACTGGCAGCTTGGAGCGACGGCCAGATCGTAAAGATCTTCAAGAAGTACAAAGTGCGCAACGAGTTCTCGATCGACTATTTCGGGTACGGCTATCAGAAACGATACCAGGATTGGGCCAAAAGCCAGCGCTGAGCTGCCGCTGCGAATTCCGAAAGAGTGGCCCGCGCTTCCGGTCACGGCCAGCAGCGGCTTCGCCGTTTACCGCTGAATAACCTGCGTCGAAAGCGATGTTCCGGTGAATACGATTGGAGTCGAAGGGACTCGAACCCTCGACATCTAGCTTGCAAAAACCGCCCAGCGAAGATTAGTCAGGCCTGCACGTCAAAGCAAATCGGACACGTCAAGCTGCGATAGCCCAGGACTGTCGGACAGCGGCGGGGCGTTATTCGTTTGCGGTGTGATCCGTCCACTAGTTGTATCCCTGACTCGTCCCCTGCTCATGCGCGCGGTCGAACTGGCAATCTACGACTATTTGGTTGCTGTAGCTCTCGTCCAAGTGCTTAGCGACATCACCGACAGTTACCGGTCTACGCGCGTCCCGTCCCACCGGAGTGATAAATCATCGTAGGCATGCTTGACGATGCGCTCGGCATTGTCCCGCGCTTCAATTCTCCTAAGTGTGGCCATGTGTTATGCATCCATCGGTGTGCGATAGCCCACCACTTTCGGACCTCCGTCAGGAACCATTATTCGGTCCCCGCCACTGTCCGAAAATCCGTAGCAATCGCAGCAGAGTGGAAGGCCACGAAACCAGCGATGACAAGCTAGCTGAATCGAGCCGAGAGACTACGTCCTGCCCGGAGTGCGGCACGAAGCTACGCAACTCTGAATAGCGGCTACTCGATTTTTTCCCAAGTTTTTATTCCCGCCCGAATCGGTCGCACAGAATGCCCCAAGATTTGCGCCGACAGGTCAGGGCGCCAGCGCGCAAATCGTCCGGTACAATGAATCAAATTGGGCCGGCTTGGTGAACACGCCATCCACGTCCAGTTGTTTCACTCGCTGTTCAAGATTCTTCACGCCGACTCCCGACAATACGATGATCGGAATGTTTCGCGTCGCGGTGTTGCGTTTCAGACACTCGACAACATACTCGCCGGTGCCGCGCGGCATCATCATGTCAGTGACAATGATGTCCGGCGCCTCGGAACAAGCCAGCCAGTAGCCTTGCATACCGTGATACGCACGGATTGCCGATGCACCCCGCGCTTCGAGGCTGCGAGCCAATGCACTGACGACTTGGGGATCGTCGTCGATGCACAATACTTTGAGACGGGGCCGGTCGGAGGACGACCGGCCGGCGAACCGACAATTGTCCGGACGATGGGCGAGAAGCTGCATGGTGATGACTCCCAAGTGATGCGTCGACCGGCGCGACGGCGGTAGAAAAGGTGGCCGGTGTCCTGAGTGCGTATTGAGCGCTATTATGTCGTCGGGAATGCGTCGCGGCGTCGAAAGCGACTCAGCTGGAGGGAATGGAGCGAGGCGGCCGAGCATCTGCTCCGATTAAGGCGAGGGTGCCGCTCAGGTGATCGCCTTGGAGAAACCTGCCCCGCGATCCACGTTCGCCCCCACATCCGAGTGAACGGCCGCCAACAAAAGTATAGGTTACGAGTAGTAATCGCGGCCGTCGCGGCTTCTCATCTTCAATGTGGGCTGTTTGAGTTGTTTCGATTTTGCGGACTTTGCCAGTGGAGTCGACCCTTGCAACCTAGCCGCCGGACACGTGTCCGAACGCTGTGACGGGCTAGGATCGACTTTTCTCCGTTGACGTAAGTCCTTGCTACTAAAGGTGGAGCCGAAGGGACTCGAACCCTCGACATCTAGCTTGCAAAGCTAGCGCTCTCCCAACTGAGCTACGGCCCCGGAAAGAGCCCTCAGCCATCAGCTTGGTGAGCTGACGGCTAACGGCTTTCAATAGTGGGCGCGCCA
>JBIOWO010000098.1:0-18413 GCA_044868555.1 Lacipirellulaceae bacterium
ATTGGTCGTGTTGTCGAATGTGTCCAGCTCAGCGGCGATCGTGAATACAGTCTGCTGCGGAGATGGATCGGACACGACGGTGCCACGAGCGGCCAACCGCGATTTGTCGAGTAGCCTGACGAGCGCGCCTTCAAACGTGGCGATCTCGCCGGTGCCAGTGCCGTTCTTGATTGTGACCGTGGGGAAGCCGTTCTGCTGCTGAGTGCCCAAGTTCTGAGAATTCCATTGTGTCACATTTGCCGGCAGCGTAGCCGATCCACCGACTAGCGCGTCGTAGGTGCTGGCGGGCACGACCATGAAATCTTGCCATACCGGGAGCGCGGTGGACGTCTTCACCGCTACACGCAGCCGACCAGGTGTGTTCGTGTCTGTCGCATTCAGCGGCACGGTGTAGTAACCGTTCTCAGCATGCGATACGGCGCCGGTACTGTTCTTTTGGCCAAATGCCCCGCCCTCCTTCGAGAGTCGGACGTCGCCTTGACCGATCGACAGCGACTCCTGCGGCGTGTATCCATCGACTTTGTCCACGAATGGCCCGATCATCACAGTCGGGCTCGTGCCGGACTTTATCCACTGCTGGGCAGTCGCGACGGACGAGAGCCAGAAACAGAAAACAACACATGCGGCAAGCCATCGTGATGGGAAAGCATTCATCGTGACCTCGCAAAGTATAGGGTGCGTGTGGTGCGTCCGAAGGGAAAGCCGAGCCCGTTGCCGGCGTGGTAAAGCTGCGTCAGATCGGAACGAACGTCGCGCTTCCAGAAGCCAGCTTCGTCGATCAGTCCGTCGTGGTTTTCGTTGCCTGCAACCGTTGATCCGAGCGTGAATGCCGCGCCCGTGGCTTGCACGCCGGCGCTGTGGCTCTGGACAACGGGTGTGGCTCCATCGATGGAAATCCACAGCTCATCCGCTGCTGCATTGTGTCCGCCTGCGACAAAATACCAGGTGCCCGTGCTGACCGACTGGTTCCAGACCGCCTTCTGAAACGTGCTGCCGTCGGGACTGACCTGGAAAATGAAGTTCCCGTCACTGTTGGAATACTTCAGCACGTAATCTCGATTGGTAGTGAACGAGTTCCACTTCGCGACGATGGCGCGGTCGGCGCCGAAGCTGTTGAACTTGACCCAGGCGGCCAGGGAGAAGTCGATGTTGCCAGTTTGCAGCGTGCTATTCGACGCGATGGAAAGGTAGTTGCCGGAGCTGAACGATCGAGCCCCCTTGATCTTTCCCGTGGCGTTGCCGACGGTGCCATTCTGCGCGAGTGAATTCGAGCCGTAGGAATCGCTGGCGCCGCCGCTGGACTCGTCGAGTGCCCAATAGGAAATGAGATTCGACAGCAAGTCACCAGCATGCGCCATTCGCGTGGTCGCGCAAAGACAACACAGGCAGGTCAATAGCCGCAGAATTACCGCTATGTTTCGCATTCGTTCGGCTCCGCTCACAACAGCTTGGTTGCCATCCCTTCCGCCGCCCAGCAAACGAGGGCCCGCTGCTGTCGGGCATCGTCCAGTACGCGTTTCATCGCTCGTTCCTTTAAAAATGACATGGTCGTGTCGTCGTCTGGCTCCGCGAGATCAGCTCGTCGCGCGGAGCGAACCGTCTCGCGGAACGGAACGACTACGCAGGACGTAGTCGTGTCGTCATCTCGCTCCGCGAAATGATTTCCTCGCGCGCATCGAACCGTCTCGCCGAGCGAGACGACTACGAAGGACGTGATTTTGTTGACGGCCGAACGACGGCCGTGGTATGGTCAAATTTGTTGGCCGAAATGTCTTTGCAGCAAAGCGGAATCCCATTGGAAAGGGTGGTCTCATGACTAATAAACATCTGTGCACGCTGTTCGTATTAGCGACATTTTCGACCGCTGGGACAGCCTCTGCAGCCGAATTCCTGACTGCTGAATTCCAGTTTGCCGCTGAAGCTTTCGGAATGTTCCACCAGGACCCGCCGTCGTCTTTGGCTCTTGACTTCTCGATCGGCAGTGGCCGTTGGCATCGCAATACGACGGTGTCTGATACCGGACAGACATTTTCGCCTGAGCCGGATCAATTGGCACTGATGGCTGCGGAAATCGCCGCCGCTAATCCAAACAGTCTTGTTGTGTTCGGTGTCAATTGGGGACCCAGCCTGCCTTACGAATTCGGCTTTCGCGGAGACGTTCCCGGACAAGGCTGCTATTCCACCTATCCCAATCCTTGTCTGACGCTGTACGCGCCCACGCTTCAATCCTACCCATTGTCGGCTGTGAGGATTACGATCGATGATTTTGCAACAATTCAGCAAGTCAGCAGTTGGACTTATCGTGTGGGACTTACAGCACGCCTTTACGGTGTACCGGAGCCCACAGGGTTCGTGACGACATTCCTGGCGCTGTTGTGGTTTGCCGGGCGTCATTGTCGCGGTACCCCCCACCAGCCGGTCCCAGTTGCATAACTCTCGCTGCCCGTCGCGCCGTTTAACGTAAAAGTGTCGTCATCGACGCGGGTGATTGTCCACAGTGAAGGCGTTCCCGTGCCGCTGATCGGCGTGTTCGCGCCGACGAAGCCCACAACATCTGCGATGAAGATTTTCTCCCCTGTCGACAAACCGTGACCGACAGATGTTACAGTCACAGTCGTTGTTCCTGTAACGTTAGTGATTGAGCGCATGACTTTGATGTCGTTTACCTCGATGTCGTTTGTGGAGTAAGTCCAGCTAGCTGGGAGGTCGAGAGTGCGCACCGGGGGAGCAGGTGATGTGGGGGTGCGAATTCGAATGGTATTCCGATTTCCAATTCGGGAGCTGCCGTCGTTATTGCGAAGATCGAGGGCGATCGCTCCGCCATAGACATGAATATCTATTACCGAGTAGTTGATTTGTTGAACGGGTGCGCCGCCGCTTCCATCCTGCAGGTCAATGAGACGGGTGTCCGTCTTCCAGGTGCCGCCGGACATGTAATTGCCGTTTCCTGTGGTGCCGTCGAGGCTGAACAAATTCGTGTCGATAACGTTGATCGTGAAGGTACCATTGGCGGCCGTATTCCCGGGAACGCCGCTCACCGTCACACGAGCACCGCTCAGCAGCCCATGATTGGCACTGCTGATTACGATCGGGCTAACTCCGTTGCCAGTGGTGTTGGTGACGGTTCCTGTCGTGTCGTTGCCGATCAATTTGAGGTTGAGGAGGCGATTGCCCGTAGCGCCGGGCAAATAGATGCCAGTACCACCCACGGGCACATTGATTGTCCCTTGCTGAATCGCGTCGTACTGGCCACCGATGATAACGCCGTAGGGCTGGAAACCGGTGACAGGCAGATTTACGTACACGCCGGTAAATTCACACTGGCTGCCGTTGATCCAAAGACAAGCATTGCTGCAGGTGTGCGAGTAGATCGGCCCGAGCATGTGCCCATTGCTGCTGGAGTCAATAAGCATCCCGATGTCGCTCGACTCTACGTACCATGGGCCGCCCCAGCAATAGCCACTAAAACTGCCAGAAAACCAAGCTGCCGGGCTCGGCGCCAACGGGTTTCCGCTGCTCACGCCAAACACGTGGATCGGGGCTCCGATTTGGACCGCGCCGGAGGTGATCTTGAGCCCGTAGTCGCGGCAGCCGGCAATCTCGATCGCCCCGTCGATGACGCCGTCGACCGTGTCCAATTCGATCCCTCGATAAGCGCGATTGATGTTAATGTCGCCGACTCGGAACTTCTCGCGGTCATACCAGCGCGTGCCGCCTTGATTCAGCCCGCCGCCACGAGCGACTCTTAGGGCCGTTCCGGCGATGTAGCCGAAGTTGACGCCGTGGACCTTCGGCCCGCTGGCCCTCACAAAGGCCCCGTGCCAGCGGTCGTGCCAGTAGTCGGACGTCCAGATACCACCGCTCGTATAGGCGCCATTGCCTGTTGACGAATTGAGGCTGAAGAAGTTGTCGTTGATCCTGGTAATCGTCCATGTGTTATTCGCAGCCGTGTTGCCTTGGACGCCGGTGATTGTCACTTGGGCCCCCGTTGGCAGACTGTGGAAACTGGACGCGATTACAATGGGCGACGTGTTCGTCGCACCCGGCGTGCTCCACGTTCCGCCCGGATCGTACGTGCCGTCGCCGCTGGAGCCATTGAGGCTGAAGCCGTCGGCGGTCGTGTACGTCATTCCCGCGCCATCGGGGTCGGCCAGCGTGATCGTCCACGCGCCATTGATCTGGGCGTCCGCGCCGCTGATGGTCATTTGCAGCCCGGTCGCCAAACCGTGAGCGGGTGAGGTGATGACAATGGGCGACGTGCCGGACGCAGCGGTGACTGAGCCAGTGCGGTTATTGATGCTCCCACTTATTTTGTTGAACTGGCCGGGCGAATTGGCCACGACGCCGGCGGTTTGGTAGTCGTTCCCTTCAGTATCGCGACCGACGATGGAGATGTCGCAAATCTGTGGCTGGATTACGGCCGGATTGCGATTCGGCGCCTGGAAGGCGCCGCCGGAGAATTGCGCGATTCCCTCCGGCGCATCGTAATCTTCCGTAATGACGATGGCCGGGGTAATACCCTGGCTGGCGAGCGCTTCGGTGGCTGCCGTGCCGCGAACGACGCTGTCCGGCCCCCATCCAATTAGCATGCCGGCGGGACCGAATGACGTTTGTACGCCCGAGGGCTGCGAAAAGCTGTTGTGACGATAGCGCGGGATCACGTGCTGCGTCACTTCGTAGCAGTTCCGCGTCGTGACTCCGCCGCTGTACGTGTAGCTTTCCGGCCGGACGACGGTAATCCCATCCGGCACGCGGTTTCTCAGGATGAGGACCTTGGCATCTTGGGCGGGGGCGGGGATGTTGCTAAGACAAGTGGATGAAATAACTAATCCAACGATTACACGGCGTGTAGTCTTCATCTTCGATTCCGCAGCACGTATTTGCATCCGTGGAAAAGCCGCTAAGTGGACATATGTATACTACACAACGGCCTCCATGTCAAGTGGCCGCGATCGCTTCTTTTTCGCTCCTCAAGTGCGGAGTTACGAGGCAGCCAAAACGATATCCGTTTGAAATGCCAGAGTCGGCGGGGAAAAGGATTTGCTGGAAATCCGATTGGGCGCGCAGCCTGGTCCCCTCCCGCTGTGCAAGGGAATGTTGGAATAGGCACGGAGAGGTCAGCCGCGCAGCGATGGAGAAAGAGCCTTGCGGCTTGCGGCTTGCGGCTTGCGGCTTGCGGCGCTAGATAACATGGTCCGCCTCCACACAAAGTGCCTGAGAAGCCGCACTCTACCACACGTTTCCGCGATGTCAATTAGCGCCGTACGACTTTCGCGAATGCGGCGCGCGTGGTTACACGGCGTCGAATAGGCTGGGGGCTTATGCTTCAGTGCCCATCGTCACCTCGTCGAATAGCGCATCGACGAACTCGTCGGGTACGAACGGCGCCAAATCCTCGGGCTTCTCGCCGACGCCGACGTATTTCACCGGCAGGCCGACCTGCTGGCGAATCGCCACGACCACCCCGCCCTTCGCTGTGCCGTCGAGCTTGGCCAGCACGATGCCCGTACAATTGACAGCCTCGGTGAACTTCGTCGCCTGGCTGATGCCGTTCTGGCCGGTGGTCGCGTCCAGCACGAGCAGCACTTCGTGCGGCCCCTCGGGCACTTGCTTGCGAATCGACTCCTGAATCTTGGTCAGCTCCGCCATCAGATTCTTTTGCGTCTGCAGCCGGCCGGCCGTGTCGACGATGCACACGTCGATGCCGTCTTTGATCGATTGCTCGACCGCCCGATAAGCGACGCTGGCCGGATGGCTTCCCGCCGCCCCGGTGACGATCGGCACGCCGAGCCGATCGCTCCAGATGGTGAGCTGCTCGACCGCCGCCGCACGAAACGTGTCGCCCGCCCCCAACAGCACGCTCTTACCCTGCGACTTGAACAGCCGCGCCAACTTGGCAATCGTCGTGGTCTTGCCCGTGCCGTTGACGCCACAGACCATGATCACGGTCGGCCCGGAAGCCGCGAATTTGATCGGCGCCTCGTCCTGCGCCATCAACGACTTTAGTTTTTGTTTCCAGGTCTCGAGCACCTGTTCGAGCGTGACGACCCGCCCGCTGAAGTTCGCGGCCACCTCGTCGAGAATTTTCTCGACGCCGTCGAAGCCCATGTCGGTCTTGAACAGGATGGCCCGCATCTCATCGAGAAACGGCTTGTCGATGAGCCGCCCCTCGTTCTTGAACAGATCGCGGACGTCGGTCTTGAGGAGCCGCCCGGTCTTGGCGAGCCCTTGCTTGAGTTTATCGAAGAAGCCCATGGGGAGAGATCAGAGGTGGGAGGTCGGACGTTAGAATTGGAGAACGACGAATTCTATGCGAGTTGGCCGCCGGACAAAACTTGGCATTCGTCGAAGCGGAAATTCCTCGGTGTTTTGCGTAGATGCCCACAATTCCGCCCCCTATTTGTGGGCATCTTCCACTCCTTCGGGGGGTTGGCTGGGTCGGGGAGTTCCGTGAGCGGTAGGCAATGCAAGTGCCAGCCACCGCGTTCAACGACATTCGGCCGTCCGAAATCGCGTCAGAATCTCGAGTGGTTATCCGTTGTAATGCAACCAAATAGTTGCATAATTGAGCGATGGGTACTGACATCGACAAAGTGTTCAAGGCGCTGGCCGATCCGTGCCGGCGGGTGCTGCTCGATCGGTTGCACGTCGACAACGGGCAAACGCTGGGGCAGTTGTGCGAGCACCTTGATATGTCGCGGCAGGCCGTGACCAAGCACCTCAAGCTGCTGGAAGAGGCGTCGCTGGTCGTCACGATCTGGCGGGGCCGCGAGAAGCTACACTACCTGAACCCGGTGCCGATCCACGAGATGGCGGAACGGTGGATCCATAAATTCGAACACAGCCGGCTCCGCGTGCTGGCCGAGCTGAAGAAGAAACTGGAGGGAGATACTCATGGCTGCTGAATCGCGTTTTGTTTATGTGATCTACATCCGCACGACACCGGCCAAGCTGTGGCAATCGCTTTTGGATCCCGAATTCACGCGCCAATACTGGGTGGAAACCTGGCAGGATTGCGCGTGGAAACCGGGCGCCACCTGGAAGCTGATGCTGCCCGACGGCCGCGTGGGAGACGCCGGCGAAGTGGTGGAAATCGAGCCCGAGCGGCGGCTGGTGTTGTCGTGGCGGAGCGAATTCATGCCCGAGCTGCGCGCGGAAGGCTATTCGCGACTGACCTACGAGCTCGAACAACAGGGCGAGGTGGTCAAGCTCACGGTCACCCACGAGATGGACGTACTCGACTCGAAGTTCATCGACTCTGTGTCCAGCGGTTGGCCGAATATTCTCTCCAGCCTCAAGAGCCTGCTGGAAACGGGCGAATCGCTGGAGGCGACGCGGAAGTGGCCGGAGGGGATGTAGTGCACTCCACTCGCTCCGTTCGGCTGAGCTCACGGCCGAAGCCGCGAGAGGGAATTCATCGTTACCGTACATATGGTCGCTTAAAGTCAATTTGGTGGCCATTGGCATTGAAGGATTCGACCACCCATAACACGTTGCTCGCACACGGTGGCATGTCGTATAATTGATTCTATGAGCACGCGCGAACTTATCGAACGGGAACTCGACGTGTTGCCTGAGCCATTGCAGCGCGAGGTTTACGACTTTGCCCGGTTTCTCAGGTTGAAAGTCGATAACGAGTCCTTCAACGGATTGCTGGCCAGTGAGGCCGTCCTGGCCCGCGATTGGAATACGCCCGAAGAGGATGCGGCATGGGCAAACCTATAGCGGGCGACGTCGTCGTCCTGCCCTTTCCTCAGACCAACCTGCAGCCCGGCAAGCGAAGGCCCGCATTGGTCGTCGTCGATTTATCAGGCAACGACCTGATTCTTTGTCAGATCACGAGTCAGGTGCATCGCGACGCCTATTCGATCGATTTGGACAAGGGCGATTTTCAGAGCGGCCAGTTGAACGCGCGGAGCTACATTCGGCCGAATCGCTTGTTCACGGTCGAAGACTCGGTGATTCTATACACGGCTGCGCAACTGACGAAGACGAAACTCAACGAAACACTCGCGAAACTTCGCCAGCTTTTTTCGTGAACAACGTGCAATCTGGGCGGTTGGCCGAATATTCTCTCCAGCCTCAAGAGCCTGCTGGAAACGGGCGAATCGATCGCGGCGACGCGAAAATGGCCGAACGGGATGCGAAGTTGGACAAGTTGATGGAGGAGGCCGCGTGAGGAGGACATCCTGTCGGGATTTCGTCCGCCGCGGCGGACGACCAGGGCGCTCATTGCCGCCCCTGGACCCCGGCTAGCCTCTTCTCGTGTTCGTTGAAGCAAGGATTGAACCGTGATCGAAGTCTCTCACAAAATCAGCCCCACCGATTCCACTTGAACTGCGAGCCGAGACATGATGGCTTTCGGCTTGGCCGGCGCCATCCTGAATTTGAGAACAGTTATGTCCCCACACCTCCTAACCCTCTACGCCCTCACATTCGCCATGTGCGAGCGGCTGATGGCCGATATTTCGCAGGAGGAAATGGAGCTGCAGGCGGCCAAGAGTGTTAATTCTTAAAGAGGTCGAGAGTCTAGGGTCAAGGGTCGAGGGCCAGAATACAAGCGGCAATCGAGTGTCGCCGCTTTGCGGCTTGTTTCGCCCTGCGGGCGAGAGGTGTTGGGGGCTTCGTGTCCAGGGGCTTACGCACCCTGGCTATTGGATGTCGCCGCTTCGCGGCTGGGAATGCTCACCGGGTCGCGACCAACGTTTCGCGCCTCAGCGAGCGCCGATGGGCTCGTCGTTGTGGGCTTGGTCGAGCGCGGCCAACAGCGCGCCGAGACCACCATTGGCGTCCGCTTCCTGCAAAGCGCCGCGAGCCTTCGGATTGATGATGACCTCTACTTCCGTGCCCGGCTGGAACGGAACGCTGGCCAAGTGGATTTCTCCCTGGCCGCCAACAGTCGTCGATGTTTCGTAGGCGCTCATCATATCGGCTCGTGGGCGAGTTAGCTTGCCAACCGCATTGTGGCTTAAGTCAGGGCGGTCGGCTAGAGTCGGGGATTATAATATCGCACTCCCATTCTACCATTTCCCAGCGGGAAATCTTCTTTGCCCCCACAACTGCTAACCCTCTACGCCTTCACGCTCGCAAGCTGGCAACGCCTGATGGCCGACATCTCGCAGGATGAAATGGAGCATCAGCCGGCTAAGGGCGTTGACACGCCGGCGTGGATTCACGAACAGTCTAGGGTGGAGAGTCGAGAGCCAGAGTGAGTGTCGCCGCTTTGCGGCTTGTTTCGCCCTGCGGGCGAGGGGAAGTTGGGGGCTTCCGTTCCAGGGGCTAACGCACCCTGGCTATTGACTTCCGACGCTTCGCGGCTGGAGATGTTCATTGGCTCGCGACCGACGTTTCGTGGCTCGGGAATGCAAGAATCGCCCGCGAAATCGGTATAACGCGGGGCTGCGAACGGATGCTAAACTTCGACGATCCTTGTGGCGCGGTCGGCCGATGGCTTGGCCCCCTTGAATCGCGCTCCATTGAGCTACTTCCGACCCGGACGGAACTATGTCGAAGGTGCATCGCTTACTTGCGAGCGCGCTGTGCAGCTGCATCCGGCTATTTGCCGGTAGCGCGATCGTGGCCGTGATTGGCCTGTCTTTCGGCGCGACGCGGTGCGTCGCGCAGTCCTGCGTCCAGCTCCTTGGCCAGGCCTACAGCCAAAACTTTAACTCGCTTCCCGCGTCGGGCGCGAGCCACAATAGCTCGACGCTGCCGATTGGCTTCTCGTTCGTCGAGACCGGATCGGGAGCCGATGCCACCTATGCTGCCGACAATGGCGGCGCAGCCACCCCCAACACGTACAGTTACGGTGAAGGAACCGATACCGATCGCGCGCTGGGGGAGATCACTTCGCTGGCGGTGCGGTCGTTTTGCGGCGTGTGCTTCCTCAACAATACCGGCTTCACGATCCCCTCGCTCTCGGTGAGCTTCGCCGGCGAGCAGTGGCGGCTGGGCACCGCAGACGCGTTAATCGATCGACTTGACTTTCAATACAGTAAGACCGCGAACTCGCCTGGCGACAATGCAGCCGCCTGGACCAACGTCGATGCGCTGGATTTCTACACTCCCACGAATACTGGCGTCGGCGCGAAAGATGGTAACGACTCGGATAATCGCCAAGTATTTTCTCCGACCACTATTCTCCCGGCGGGCGGCCTTCCAGTGGGTGGCAGGTTGTACCTCCGCTGGGTGCCGCTCGACGTTGGCAACAGCGACGACGGCCTGGCGATCGACGATTTTCAACTGACGTACACTCCGTCGGCCGATTTCAACCTCGATTCAATGGTCAACGGCGCCGACCTCCTGGCACTGCAACGCGGGTACGGCACGACGAGCGGGGCGACGGTTGCTATGGGCGACGCCAACAAAGATGGCGCGGTCAACGCGAGCGACGTCAACATCTGGCAAAGTCAGTTCGGCGCCTTCGGCCCTGGCGGTGGCAGCGCCGTCGGGGCGTCGGCAGTACCGGAGCCGTCCGGTGTCGTCCTGGCCGGGCTTGCGGCGATGTGCCTCGCCGCATTCGTGCGCGGCGGGCGTCGGCGGCGCGCGGCGCTTGTGGCCGCGGCATGGCTCGGCGCATGGGGCGGAGTGGCCCCGGCGCAAAATGTCAGCCTCAGTCTCAACGTGTTTCCCACATCGAACGCCAACCCAAATGGCGGCGGCGCCTGGACCCTGGTGGCCAAGACGAATTCGGCCAACGGAATCGCCGGCATCGATGCGTTCCTTACCGGCATCAACGTGGCTGGTGTCACGTATGGCTCCGGAATCAACGCGGCGACGGACGGCGGCGCTCCGTTTGTCGTCGCCGGCACCCCGAACGAGCTGGTGTATTTTCAGGACTTCGGCTTACCCGGCATTGTCGTCGGCGTCGGCACGCCGGCGTTCAGCTCGGCACTCGATCCGTTCGGCAGCGCAACTTGGAACAACTCGACGAGGATTGCGTCGGGCACCTACAGCGGCGCCGTGCCGGCTTTTGCTGCGAACAGCGGAACCAGGGTCAACGCCGCCAACGTGCTGAGCACGAGCACGCCGCCATTCACGCACGCGGATGACGCGACGATTACGATGTTGGTGACACGCGTTGGGCTCACGGGCGATTACGACCTCAACGGCGCGGTCAATGCTTCCGACTACGTGGTGTGGCGCAACAACCTTGGCAGCAGCACGTCGCTACGGAACGACCCCACGGTCGGCGTCGGAGCCGATGACTACACGCGTTGGCGGGCGAACTTCGGCACAGCGGCCGGCAGCGGTACTTCGGTTTCGATGGCCGCGGTGCCGGAGCCATCCAGCTGGCTATTGATGACGGTGTCGTGTTCTTTCTGGGCTCAGTGCTATCGCGCGCGTCGGCGCGGATAGGACCAGGAGCATACACGCGCCCGCTACTGGCTGCGGCCGCTGAGCGGCTGAAAACGCTCACCCGCTCGAAAACTTGCGGCCTCTCCCAGAGGCGAGGTGTGCCGGCTCTCAGTTCTCGACCCTCGACATTCCTTGCGGTGCCGCAACTTATCAAAATCCCACACCCTATCGCGTGCACCCGAACTCGTCAAACAGTTCGTCGTCGGAACAATAAAGGGATGCCGCCAAACAACAGCAAACCCAAGCTCGCTGGTTCCGGCACGTACTCGTACGTCAGCGTGGTCGTGAACGTATAGTTGTGGAGCGGCGGCGTGGTGAAACCGGGGAAATCAATGCGGTGCGTGCCGAACGGGGTCAGCACGGTGCCGGTGGTGCTGCGGCCGCCGTCGAAGTCGAACGTCACCATGCCGGCGCCGATGTAGGGGGCCAACTCGGGCACCGTGGTAAAAAAGTCGGTATCCGTGTCGGTGGATGCCGTGCCGGTGAGACTGATGTAATCCGGCCCAGCAAAGTTGGCGGGAATCTCGCCTTCCGTAGCGGTGACCGGACCGGTGAGAGTTTCGACGGCATCGGCATTGACAATCAGCGGAGCGCCGGGCACCGGATCGGGTCCCGCGACGTCCACAAACGAGCCGATCGCCAGCGTTACCATACCGCCGGCACTGTCTTGGTTGTCGAACTCCGCTTTTCCAAACTTGGAATTGATCGTGGCGCTGAGTGTCACCTTGATCAGTTTGCGTGTGCCTCCCAGCTCGTCAAACTGTGGCTCCATGAACGTCCCGACCTGCGGGCCGTTGAGGGGTCCAAAGCCGATGCCGCCGTTGTCGTGAAGACGCGGACCGTGGACCTCGACTGCTGCATCGACGCGCGACGAAGTGATGAATACGACGGCACTCCCAATCAAGCAGAACGCAACTGACCGCACGCGATGGAAGCGCGAGTCGGTCCAACGCCTCGAGACGCTCATTAGACTCTCCCTCACTGGCCAATGATCGGAGAACTCTCAAAAGCCGACGCAGCCGCGCGCACAACGGATCCAATCGCCACCGGGACAAGGCAGGCGGACGCATCGAACCACGATCAGCGTACCGCCAGTCACGGCGGATCACAAGAAAAAAACCGGTTGGCCCCCCAAAATAGGCGGTATGACCGGAATGGCCTCAGCCGAGCGTCTGGCGTTGGCCACCTTCAATCGGCGCGAGGTTTCTAGAAATTCTCGCGGTGCAGGAACTTGTCGAGAATGCCGTTGACGAATTGGGCCGATTGGCCGCTGCCGTAGCGCTTGGCCAGCTCGACCGCCTCGTTGATTGCGGCCCGATCGGGCGTGTCGGTGTAGAGGATTTCGTAGGCACCCAGGCGGAGCACGTTGCGGTCGGTCGCCGCCATGCGGCCGAGGCTCCAGTTGTCGGCCGTTTTCGTCAAGAGCTCGTCGAGCTCCGTCTGGTTCCGCCGCACGCCCTGGATCAACGACAGGCAGAATTCCTCCAGCTCCGGCGCACTCAGACGGGCGGCGAGAAACCTCTTGATCTCCTCAATCGGCGCGCGCGGATTCACATCGTCCTCGAAGAGGATTTGCAAGGCGACTTCGCGGGCTCGACTGCGTCGGGACATGGGAGTGCAAATGACAAATGACGAATGTAAAACACCGACCGACGACCGACTTCATTCGTCATTCGACATTCGGATATTCGTCATTCTGTGTTGGTTAAGACGTTGGCGGGGCGCTAATCTATTGTAGTCCGCTGGGACTGCCAAGACTCGCGGGCATGGCAGGGTCAGGCTAGAAAGCCTAACTTACGGTGGGGCAGGTTCTTTAACAGCCCTACCATGTGCAGGGCCGCTTCGGCACATTCGACACCTTTGTTGCCGACGTTGCCGCCGGACCGGTGGATCGCCTGTTCCATTGTTTCACACGTCAGCACGCCAAACAATACCGGTACGTCTTCGCTCAGTGCGATCTGGCTGATCGCGATGCTGACCGCCCGGTTGATGTGCTGGTCGTGCGTGGTCTCGCCACGGATCACCGCGCCCAGGCAGATGACGGCCCGATACCGGCCCGACGTCGCCATCCGCTGGGCCACGAGCGGAATCTCAAACGACCCGGGCACCCAGGCGACCTCGATCGCCTCATCCTTCACGCCATGCTCGCGGAGAGTAGACACCGCTCCGTCCAAGAGCTTCCGCGTGATCGCCTCGTTCCATTTCGCCACGACGATGCCGAAGGAGTCGGCGGCGGAAAGCTCGGCGGGCGTGAACTCGGTGGGCATGGCGGTCCATATAGCCGACCCATCCTGGGTCGCCGTGACGGTGTGCAGGCTGCGCTCCAACCGTCGAGCTGCACGAACTCGGCCAGGATGGCCGGGCTATGTTACTCCTTCACACTCATCAAAAACTCGGCGTTCGTCTTGGTCTTTTGCAGCCGCGTGACGAGCAGCTCCATCGCGTCCGGCGCGTTCATTTCGTTCAGCACGCGCCGCAGCAGGCACACCCGGCGGTGCTCCTCCGGGTCCATCAGCATTTCTTCCTTGCGGGTGCCGCTGCGGCCGATGTCGATCGACGGCCAGACGCGCCGATCCACCAGCCGCCGGTCGAGCACGATTTCCTGGTTGCCTGTGCCCTTGAATTCTTCGAAGATCACTTCGTCCATTTTGCTGCCCGTGTCGATGAGCGCGGTGGCGATGATCGTCAGCGAGCCGCCGCCTTCGACGCGACGGGCCGAGCCGAAAAACCGCTTTGGCCGCTGCATTGCGTTGGCGTCGATGCCGCCGGACAGGATCTTGCCCGAGTGCGGACATTCGCTGTTCCACGCCCGGGCCAGCCGCGTGATCGAATCCAGGAAAATGAGCACGTCCTTGCCGTATTCCACCATCCGCTTGGCCTTCTCGATGACCATCTCGGAGACTTGAACGTGGCGGGCCGACGACTCGTCAAACGTCGAGCTGATCACTTCGCAGTGTGGCCCTTTGATCTGCCGCTCCATGTCGGTGACTTCCTCCGGCCGCTCGTCGATCAACAGCATGATCACGTACGCTTCCGGATAATTTGTGAGCACGCTCTTGGCCATTTTCTGCAGCAGGATCGTCTTTCCGGCCCGCGGTGGGCTGACGATGAGCCCGCGCTGACCAAAGCCGATGGGGACAATCATGTCCACCACCCGCATCTCGACCACATCGGCGGTTGTCTCCATGACGATCCGGCTGTCCGGATGGACCGGCGTCAGATCGTCGAAGTAGATTTTCTTGGCCAGCAGGTTCGGGTCGTCGCCGTTAATGCCCTCGACCCGCAGCAGCGCGAAGTACCGCTCGTTCTCCTTCGGCGGGCGGATCGTGCCCGCCACGGTGTTGCCATTCCGCAAACCAAACCGGCGGATCTGGCTGGGCGAGACGTAGATATCGTCTGGGCACGACAGATAGTGGTAGTCGGGACTGCGGAGGAAGCCGAACCCGTCGGGCAGAATCTCCAGCGTGCCCTCGCCGTACATCAACCCCTTGAGCTTCACACGTTCCTTAAGGATGCGGAAGATCAGCTCCTGCTTCTTCAACCCGGCAATCTCGACGACGTTTTCCACCTCGGCCGTGGCGATCAGCTCCGGCATCGACATCCGTTGCAGCTCGGCAATGTGGATATTGCGGTCGCGGGCATCGTCCTTGGCAATGGCCGCGCCGATCCGTCGCACTCGCTCGGCCGCCTTATCCAGCTCCTCGGCGAGCGATAGCGGCTCCTCCTGCTCGAGTTGGGCGAGCAGCTCCTGATCGATGATCGTGTTGCCGTTTTCCTCGCCCGATCGTGGACGGCGGTGCATGGGGCGCGGGCGGGCGCCACGGCCGCCGTGGTCCTGCCGCGTATCGCGGTCAATTGGTTCCGACATGGATGGGTCGCTCCTGGAAGAGACGAGAGCGGGTGGCGCACGGACGGCGCCTGTGGGTGGGGTGGGATGTACAAACAGATGGGATCTCAGGTGGCCGGCGCGAACGGCTGGCCGTGAGGTGCCTCTCTTTGCCTATTATGCCAGAAGAAGCACAGTCTTGGGAAGTGGAAACCGGACAAAGCATCGACGAATCTGTCACGAAACCACCCCCGCCAAATCTTCACAGATTCTTTGAGCCAAGATGCTCCAATTAACAGTGCTAGCCCCGGCGACTCGGGCGAAAATCCATCCGAATTGGTTTGCGGTTCAGGCGGGGGGAAACGTATGAAGTCCACTCCATGTCCGGCGCTGGTCGTGGGAAAGTGGGCCCCAGGTTCGTAGTTACTTCGCCATGATGGACGAAATGATTTCCGCAACTACTTGTGCCGGCACAACAAACTGGAACTCCTTGCCTGTCTTCGGGATAACACACGAACCTGCTCCTCCGCCGGAGCCTGTCGAACGTTTGTCCGGATGGGTCGTTACTGTCGCGGCGTAGTGTCGCGTGCGATCATTAACATCGACCGCATGGACGGTAATCGAATAGGAAATGGCCGGTCCACCTACGTGTCCGGTGACGACACCGATGTATTGACCAACCGTGGATTCCTGGATGCGGAAAGTGACGAATGTTTTGGCTTTCGTTGGATCATCCGTCATCGGCAAGGAGTAGGATAGGGCAGATGGTAACTCGTCACTTTCCGGATTTACTGCGAATACTGGAGGCGAAAATTGGTCGGCGGTGGTCGACTCGCTGGCCAGCTCACTGGCAAAACTCTCCAATGGTCGCGTTCTTTCTTTGCGGCGGTTCGCGAGAGCTTGATTCTCTTCTTTCACCAGCGCATCAAGGCGTGCCCGGGCTTCCGCAGAGTGTTCGCCGTTGGGAAACGACTCCAGATAGCGGAAATAACCAACTCTTGAGTCGGAATTTTGGGCCATCGGCCATCGGTAATGCTCGTATCGATCCATGACCAAGAAGACACCGAACGAAGCGCATATTCCGGCGAACGCCGGAAGCCACGCGCGCGTCCGCCGAATACACGAATGGATCAAGACCCCAATGGCAATCAAAAAGGAAAGTCCGATAAGGACCGGCGCGGCAAAAGCCGCGAGCGCAAGCAGAATGCTCGACATCGCCAATAGGTACGATCGCTTCGCGTCGCCGCCTAATTCCAAAAGTCCGCGCCATGGATGACGATTGAAGATTGACATGCTGCGACACCTGCACTTTTTCAATTGCGTCGGCAAAATACGTTGGAACGATCTACCATGTTAGCGGCCACGTGCAAGACTTCGCGACCTTTCAGCCAAGAAATGCACGACGCCGGCTGAGAATCCGTCGCTATCGGGCACCGCCAATTAGTGGCGAGCTACGTTCGCCGGACGGGCTCAACATGTCGCTCCCAGAGCTCCTGGACCGCCTGCCGCAGTTCGGCCTCCGAACCGTCATTGGTGAGCATCACGTCGGCCGAACGGCGTTTCTCCTCGACCGGCCATTGGGCCGCTTCCCGCTGCTTGAACTGGGCTTCGGTCCAGCCCCGCTGGCGGGCCCGTGTCAGCCGAATTTCTGGCGTCGCATTGACGAAAACGACGAGGTCACTCAGCGGGTGCCAGCCGGCCTCGAATAAGAGCGCCGCGTCCAGAACGACGACCTTGCGCCCCTCGGCGGCGAATTGATCGATTTGGGCCTTCAGCCGCCGGCGGATGCGAGGATGCAGCAGGTCTTCGAGAAAGCGGCGTTCAAGCTCCGCGGTCCCCCCGGCCGCAAACACCCGCTTCGCAATCGCCGAACGGTCTACCGTGCCGTCGTCCTTGAACACCTCGCTGCCCCACCGCTCCCGAAGTGCCTCTTGAACAACCGCGTCCTCGGCTAGCACCGCGTGGCCGGCCCGGTCGGCATCCACCAACCCGGCCCCCATCTCGACCAGCATCTGCGCCACCCGCGACTTCCCGCTCGCCACTCCTCCGACCAAGCCAATGGTTTTCAGCGAGACCATGCTGACAAGATAGACGCTGCGGCCGTCACCGGTCAACAAATCGGCTGAACGGCGGGCAAGGAGTCAGTTGCGATGTTGAACAGACAATCTCGTCTGTTTCCCGCAACGGGCGGACAGGATTGTCCGTCCTGCGAACACGCCGCAGATTGACAGTCGCCGTGTCAACTGCCTAGAATTCGACTGCGACGGTGACGCGTTGCCGCGCTTTACAGGGGTTTCTTTTCGATCGGGCTGTGCTCGGTTGGGCGCAAGCCGCTTGCTTCGATTCGCAGACGCGCTGATCGGGTTCGTCGAAGGGCACGCCATGTCTCGGCGAAGGCAAAATCGTACCAAGCGAACGGACGGCTGCCGGGGACTCCGCTGGGCGGCGCTGTTGCCGACTAGTTCCATTCTGTTCGTGGCGTTTGCGTTTATCGCCGTGGCACACAGCGGAGAATTGCGCACATGGAGGGCAGCCACCGGCAACTATTCGACGGAAGCCGAGTTTGTCGAGATGAAGGACAATGGATCGGTTGTACTGAAGAAGAAGGATGGCACGCAGGTGCAAGTGCCGCTCGCGAGATTAAGCGCCGCCGACCAGGAATACGTCCGAGGGAAATCGCTGCCCTCTCCGGACGCTCGCGGTACGGTAGGAGCCGAGCCGGCCAAGACGCCAGAGGAAGTCGAAGAGGAAGCGCTCATCTGTCGCACCGCGAAGGAAGCGGTGCTGGTGTACAAGTTTTATCTTGCCAGGCCAAACCTGACGGCGCAGCAGCGCGCGACCGCGGCCGAAAAGCTCAAATCGTGGGAAGAGAAAGCCGCTGCTGATCAGGTCCGCGTCGGCAAACAGTGGATGACTAAGGCGGAGGCTGACAAAGTTCACGAGCAGGCGCAAGCAAAAGTCGAGCATGCGATGGAAATGCTGCGCCTCGGCAATGGCGATCTCGCGCGGAAGAACCTAGAGGAGGCCAGCCGGCTCGATCCCGACAGCATCCAGGCCGACTTCATGATGGGCATCGTATATGGACTGGTTGCCGACAACGACAAAAAGGCGCAGCAGTGTTTTGAGAAATGCCTGAAGCGAGAGCCTGACAACGTCAGCGTGCTGAACAACCTGGCAGTGAGTCTCGTGCTTCAGAAGAAATACCGCGAGGCGGCTGTCCACTGGAAGG
>JBIOWO010000099.1:0-2304 GCA_044868555.1 Lacipirellulaceae bacterium
CAGCACCACGACGTCGAGGATCGCCGTGTGCACATGCATCGGCATGCGCTCGACAAAGGCCTTGGCCAGGAACGCCCCGGGCAATGTGACGATCCCGATTAAGAGCGCGAACGCGATCACCTGCGCAGTGATGACCCCAACTAGTCCGAAAACGGAACTCTTCACGATTCCGATCACAATCGAAATTGCGGCATCGGTGGCGATGACGCCCGCCCCTTCGACACCTGCTGCCATCAGCAGCGAGAGCAATATCACTCCGGACCCGGCGGTGCCGCCCACCACCAGGCCATAGCCCAGCGACCCCAGCCCAAGCCCCGCGTCACCAACCTTGAAGCCGTGATAACGCAGGAGGCGCCGCAACGGCACGCTCACGATCAGCATGCCGCCGATCACCAACGCCGCCCCGGCGCTGGAAAGATGCGTATAACCCCAGGCGCCCAGCACGCAGGTCGGTACCGACGCCGCGAGCACGATCGCGGTGCGGCGCCAGTCCGCATATTTCAGAAACGCAAAGACGCGACTGGAGTTTGTGAACAGTGCTGAGATGGCGATGATCGGCACAACCGGCTCGGCGCCGACCAGCGGCACCAGCACCAGCGGCATCAGCGCACCGGTGCCATAGCCGGACACGCCACCAATGATGGAGGCAAGCAAGGCCACGGCCGCGACCGGGACCAGTTGCCAGAAAGAGATATCGGCAAAGCCGGAGAGGACGCTCATGAACCGGCCGCGCTTTTCGCGGCGGCATCGGCAATGTCATCAAGCGCGCGTCGTTCTTGCGTGAACTCCGCCGCGATCCAGGCACGCTCGGCCGCGGCGAGTGCTGCGCCCAACGCTGGCCCTTGCGCCACGCCACGCTTCATGAAATCGGCCCCCCTCAACGGAAATTCCGGCGCCGTCCATCGCTGCGGAAGCGTTGCAAGCTCGTTCCATTTTGCGTCGTGGGCGTTGGCCAGGGATCGGGCCCATCCGAGCAGCGCGTGATCGGTGAAGTGTTGCGGACCGAGCCGGTAGAGCAGCGCCTTTACCGCCTTCTCGCCGAATGCAGGCGAAATCCGCCGCCAGCCCTCCGCCATTGATGCGAGCCGCCCGTGCTCGTTGTTCGTCAGCCGTAACTTCTGCCACAGCCGCTCGGCATCTTCGGCAACCACGACCCCGAGCGCCCCTAGGCGGCGCACAGAATCGGGGGCCGCTCCAATCGCAGCCTCGACCTTTGCCACGTTTTCGAAATCAGCGAGATAGGGCACGCTGCCGAGCACAAGCAGCAGCAATCCGGCGTGCGACATGACGGCAAGTGTGGCCGTCGCGTGCGGAGCCACCAGTAGTTTCAAGAGCTCCATGCGAACACGCTCACGCGAGAGCTGGTCGAGTCCGTTTCGCGCGGCGATGCAGGCCGCCAGCCCGGTAGCGTCAGGATGGCCGGAGCCATAGGCGGCGTGAAAGCGGAAGAACCGCAAAATGCGCAAGTAGTCTTCTTCGATGCGTTTTGCGGGGTCGCCGATGAAACGCACCCGGTGATTGGCCAGATCATCGAGTCCGCCAGCATAATCGTAGACGCTGCCATCGCGTGTTACGGACAGCGCGTTGATCGTGAAGTCGCGCCGTTTGGCATCAGCTTGCCAGTCGCGGCCGAATTCGACCTTGGCATGCCGGCCAAATGTCTCGACATCCTTGCGCAGCGTCGTCACCTCGAACGGCTGCTTGCCGATCACGACGGTAACCGTGCCGTGTTCGATGCCGGTTGGAACGGCCTTGAAACCCGCCGCGTCAACGCGTTTGACGACCTCGTCGGGGACAGCGGTCGTCGCCACGTCGACTTCCAGAACCGGCGCCCCTAGCAATCCGTTGCGAACCGCGCCGCCTACTGCGCGCGCCTCTTCGCCGTCGCGGTCAAGCACGGCCAATAGCTGTGGCAATGAGCCGGATGCGAGCCAGGCGGCACTGCTGAATTTGCGGTCGGTGCGGCCAGCCTGTGGAGCCATTATTTCGTAGTCCCCGGCACAAACTTGCCGTCTTCCATATGGGCGGGCACGTAGGTCGATCCCGGCGGCGCGCCCGAGAAGTGTGCGAAATAGACAAAGCTGCCAAGCACCAGCAGGAGTGCCGCGATGGCCAGCGTGACGACGTGCATCAACGGCCAAGACTTTAGATCCAGCACACCGGATTTCGTCGCCCACAAGAAAACCGCGTAGAGCACGAACGGCGTGAGAAAAAGAAGGACTTCGGTAAGAACTGGGCGGATCATCGATAAATCCGATCGTAAAGATTCCGCAGGATACCAGCCGTCACGCCCCAAATGTAGCG
>JBIOWO010000100.1:0-25426 GCA_044868555.1 Lacipirellulaceae bacterium
TTACTACCGGCAATCCCGATCTCGACTATCTCAACAAGTTTGATCTCGTCATCATCAGCCGGTCGGTCCCCAGCGGAGACTATGAGACAGACTCTGAAACCAAGGCCTGGAACAACGGCATCTACAAGCCGATGATCATCATGGGCGGTTATCCGATCCGGAACGTCCGCCTCGGATTCACCGAAGGCGGCGCGATCCCGGACACTACCGGCGCGATCAAACTGACCGTCTCCGATCCGGCCCACCCGATCTTTAGCGGCATCGCACTCGACGGCAACAACACGATGGTTAGCGACTATACGACCGGGCTGGTTACGCTGCCGTTCCAGCAGAACGGCGTGAACACGGTGCAGCGGGGCATCTCAGTGAACAACAATAACCCCTTCGGTGGAGGGAACCTGCTGGCCATGGTCGGCACGCCTACGGATGGGGCGTTCAATGGAATGGTTGTCGGCGAATGGGAATCGGGGTCCAGCATGAACACTAGTCCCGTCGACATTCTCGGCGGCCATCGCATTGTGTTCTTGAGCGGCAGTCGAGAGCACGACGGCGCGACGCCAAATCCCCCCAGCAGCGATCAAATATCGGGCATCATGGACCTGACCGCGGTCGGCCAACAGATGTTTCTCAACGCCGTCACGCGTTCGGTTAGCTCCGGCGATTTTCCGGCCGACTTCAACGGCGACATGGCGGTCAACAACTTGGACTACCAGATCATTCGCGATAACTTCCAGACGGCCGGCGGGAATTCCCAGGGCGACGCGAACTTCGATGGATTGGTGAACTTCACCGATTTCCGGATTTGGAAAAACACGCGGACGGGCGCCGGCTCCGCCGCCGGCTTCGAGGCCGAATTGCTGGCCTCGGTGCCCGAGCCGGGTAGCCTTTTTCTGCTCGTAATCGGCATCGTTTCGACGGCCGTCGCGACGAGCCGCCGCGCTCGCTCCTGAATCTCACCCTGTCTGCCATTTTCATTTGGAGGCCGTGGAGTCGACGTACGATCGCCCATCGCGGCCATGGCGCCGGCGGTTGGCAATCATGCCGCGGGCATGGTAGGGTGGGGCAAGTGCTACGATCCCCACCAGTTCCCCGCGTTTCGTCGCCGCATGCCGCCGTCCATTCGCCGCCCGTTCGTCGCCGCTCTGACGCTGCTGGCCACGTGCTCGTCCGCTTCGGCGCAGTCGGCCAAGGAGCCGCTCCCTTGGATTCGCTCTCCCTGGTTCGACGAGCTGAGCTTCACCGCCGCCGTCGAACCGAAGATGCGGATGCACGTGAATGCCCCGCTCGACTCAGAGGGCAGAGCGGCCCGCGCCACGCGGCTCATTATTTTTGCCACTCCCAACGGCAACACGATCGAGCAGACGCTCGGCTGCAAAAAAGCGGACGGCCTCGATTGGCACTACGAGATTCAGCACATCGCCGCCCAGGTCCGGCTCCTGCGTGAGCTGTTTCCGGATGAACGAATCGCGCTGATCGTCGTCCAAGCAAACTCTTTGAGTTGGCCGAACTGGCGGCAAACCGTGCCCGAAGCCAACGCCAAAATCGCCCGAATGATCGACGACTGGCGGCGCCGTTTTGGCACCGATGACTGCAAAGTCGCCATCACCGGCCACAGCGGCGGCGGCAGCTTCAATTTCGGCGCGATCGAAGGAGCCGATCAGCTTCCCGAGTACGTCGACCGCTTTGCATTCCTCGACTCGAACTATTCGTTCGACGCCGACAAGCATGCCGCCAAATTCGAAACGTGGCTCAAGGGCGACGACTCACGCCGGCTGGTGGTAATTTGCTACGACGACCGGGAAATCATGCTCGATGGCAAGAAAGTCGTCGGCCCCACGGGGGGCACCTTCCGCGCGACCGGCCGGATGCGGGATGCGCTCGGCAAGGTGTTCCCGCTCGCGGAGTCGGACGATCCGCCCTTCCACGAAACGGTCGGGCTCGACGGCCGCATCCACTTCTACATCCATCCGAACCCCGAGAACAAGATACTGCACACGGTTCTGGTCGGTGAAATGAACGGCTTGGTCCACGCGCTCACGCTGGGAACGTCTCAGGAAGGAAAATGGGGCACCTTCGGCGGGCCACGGGCCTACACCAAATGGGTCCAGCCCGAACCCACAACGTTTAGCCGCGACGCGCAGCAGAGCGAGCCCGTCGAGCCAACCACGAACGCATCGCAATTGCCCACGGCCGTCCAGGCGCAGCTGCCGCCTCGGCCAAAAAACGCGATGAGCGGCACCGCGTTCGTCGAAAGCTTGGCCGGCCTCAATCTGGTAGATCGCGAAGCGGCCATCCTCCGCGAAATCGCGGCCGGCAATTTCCCCGAGTTCCTCCGCAACTTCAAGATCGTCGAGCTGCGCGGCAAATCGCCCGACGGAAAAGAGATCGTCGCCACCATCGAAGTGATGCCCGATTATCTCGCCGTGGGCAGCGACGACGACTTCGTCCGCATGCCGATGACGCCGCAAACCGCCCAGCGAATCGCCGACGATTTCGCCTGCACGCTCCCCACGCGGAAAATTGTCGACGCCGTCGACGCGGCCGCCGAGGTCCACGTCGCGCCCCATCCGCTCACCCAGGAGCGCGAAGCCGTCTCAACGTTCCTTCAGCATCACCAGATCATCGAAAAGCAGCGGGCCGGCAAACCGCTCGACCGCTTAATCACCGGCATCAAGAAGGACATCGTCCTGACGCCGCGAATTTTCGAGAAGCCCGAGCGGCTCGCCATCTATGGCTGGCGGCAGCTAGACGGCAAGCCCATCCAGCCGCTCACCATCGTTCACTGGGACAAATACGTCGACTACAGCCACGGCGCCAGGCTCGTGAACCGCACGCTGCATCTGGGCGGCCAGAACCTCGACATCGCCGAGTTGCTCGCCGACCCGGCCCGGGCCTCCCTTGTTAGCGACGAAGGCCCAATGGACCCGCCGCGCTACCCGCTTGACGAATCGTCAAAGAATTGAATAGGAGGAAACAGAGGTAACAGAGAGAATACAATCCGAAATCATCCGACGAGAGTGCACAATTCTTTCTTCCTCTGTTCCCTCTGTTACCTCCTGTTCAAATCCATGTTCTCCGGCGCGTCATCTCGCTGAAAAAACATCACGTGCTGCCACGGCAGCGAATCGAACTGCTCCACCAGCTTGAATCCGTTCGGCAGAAACTCTTTCAGAATCTGCTCCTTGGTCATTTTGTGCAGCGGCTTGATCGGCACGTCCGGATCCTCGCCGCGAAACTCCACCAGGGCCACGCGCCCGGTCGGCTTCAGGCTGCGGCGGATCGCCCGCAGCATGTGCTCCGGGTGCGAAAACTCGTGGTATACGTCGACCAGCAGCATCAAGTCGACCGACGCGGCCGGCAGCTTCGGGTCGATCAACGTGCCCAGCACCGGCTCGATGTTCTTGATCCCCTCCGCGCGGGAGCGCTCCTTGAGCATGTCGAGCATTTCCGCCTGAATATCGACCGCGAGCACTTTCCCCTTTTCACCGACGAGCTTCGCCAGCGGCACCGCGTAGAATCCGTTGCCGCAGCCCATGTCGCACACGGTCTGGCCGGGCTTCACGCGCAGCACTTTGAGGAGCGTGCTGCACTCTTCCTCGCGCTCCCGCGACTCGCGCGTCAGCCACGGCGCGCCGAGATAGTGCATCGTCGTGGCGATCGTCCGGCCTTTGTACGATTCGAGCGCCGGCGGGATCGGCTGTTCCGGCGTCGCCACCTGCGCGACGGCAAGTCCACCGAACAGGCAGAGGGCCAGGACGCTTTCGAGCAGTCGGCGCCCCATCATCGCTCCCGGTCAACCGCCGCCATGCCGGCACGGCGGCACGTTCGCCGCGCCCCATTGCCGCGCCGCGCGCTCAGCGCGCCGAGCGCGATCAGCGCGATGCCGACCGTCATGAACGTCGCCGCCGCCGGTTCCGGCACCGCGGACGTAGAGTGAAACACCAGCCCGGCCGGGCTCAAAAAGATTGGAAATTCGAGCTCCGCGAACACGTCGAAAAACGAACCGTCGCTGCCCGAATAGCGGAGCACGCGGTGAGTATCGCCGCTGCTGACATACAAGTTGCCATCGGGACCGAACGCGATCCCGTCCGGTCGCCTCAGCCCGCCGTTGTCCGCCAACGTTACAAACAGGCCCAGAGACGCTCCCGTCGTGCCGTCGTATTTCCACACACGCCCGTCCAGGTCGCCGCCGGCCACATATAAATTCCCGTCCGGCCCAAAAGTTAACCCACGCGGGTTGTTCAATCCACCGCTGCTGCCGATCTCCACAAACTCGTCGACGAACATTTCCGTGGCCGGATTGAACCGGACCACATTGCCTGTCACGCCACTGCTCACATACAGGTCGCCGTCCGCCCCGAATGTCAGGCCCCAAATCGGTGGCGCGAATGCAACCGACATGGGTACCGTTTCGGCCAAATCGGCGATAAAGGCGCCTGTTGTGCCATCGAATTTGAAGAGCGCGTTGGGCGCGCCGTTACTGGCCACGTACAGGTGGCCGTCGGGTCCGAACGCAATTCCCTTGGGAGCCGCCAAACCGTCTTCGAACGGCTCGCTGCCCGCGCCAGCCGCGACGAACTCGCCGATGAACGCGCCGCTCGTGCCGTTGAACTTGAGGATGTTGTTCGTGCCCTCGCTGGCCACGTACAGATTGCCGTCTGGCCCGAATGCCAGCCCGCGCGGAAATGACAGCCCATCGCTGCCGGCAAACGTGCCGTCCATCCCGTCGTAAGCATCGCCAGTGGTCCCGTCAAACCGCTTGACCCGGAAATTTGGCGAGGTGGTGTGGAAGAATCCGCTGCTGACGTACAAATCTGTCACGGCCGCCTGCAGTGGGGCAGGCCGGGACACCAGCAGCGTCAGCGGGCCAACCCGCAGGCCCGCCCAGATCAGCACCCGAATGGCGCGGTTCACGGCCGTCCTCCCGGAATGGGTGTGGATTCGTTGACTCGCCTCGCGGCACAGTCCTCATCTCCGCCCGACGATCACGATCGTAACCCCACGCTGCGAAAAAGTCCACTCATCCGCCGACGCCGTGGAATGGCGGCTTATTGCGCTGAACGCGAGGGAACCGGCGGTTTGTACTTATTCACCGGCGGACCCAGTGACGGATGCAGCTCGCTCATCCGCAGCGTGAACTGTTGATCGTACGCCTCATCGTAGCGATCCAGGTGCGGCGAATACGTCCGCACCGCCACCGTGTCGCCGTCCGGCCGAAACTCCAACAGCCGCATGTCGCCGTTGCCGCCGTTCTCTTTGAACTGATAGTTGGCCAGGATCTGGTGCACCACGTTGCCGTGCTGGCCCTCGCTGCTCAAGAACCCCGTGCCATCCACCAGCACGTGCCCGTTGAACGTGAACCGGAAATTCTTGTGCTGCGACACCAGCTTGTCCCACAACTGTTGGCCGTCGTTCACCGTCTCGCCCGGCAGGCTGGCCATGCCATAGGCGTGAGGATTCCAATTCTGCGTCTTCTCCTTCGCCGCCCAATCGTACCGCGTGTCGTCGTAGTACATGTAGGCGTGCGTCACGAGCATCACCAGATGGTCCGAGTGCGTCTCGACTACCTCGTTGGCCCATACGACGATTTCATCCCGTGGCGCCCAATCCAGCGCCAGCACGAGCCATTTCTCGCCGCCCGCCTCGAACGTGTGGTACGAGGTGCTCGCCAGGCCGGAGTCAAAAAACGCGCCGACGCTCGGCTGCTGCGCGTAGAACGACCGCGGCCCGAAATACTTGGCCTCGTTGAACGAACTTTGTCGATCCTTGGCGCTTCCGTTCGGCCCGTAGTCGTGATTGCCGGGCGCCATCGCGTACGGCACGACGCCGTTGAGGCGGTTCATCGATCGCAGCGCGTTATCCCATTGCTCGACGGTGTTGTTGTTTGTGATGTCGCCTTCGTGCAGCACGTACTTGATGTTGTGCGACTTCGCATGATCGGCAATCCATTGCGTCTGAGCATCGTAAATATGCGGATACTTCTGCGCGTAGTATTGCGTATCCGGCAGCAGCACCAGCGTCCAAGAGCCGTCCTCCAGCGGCACAACATCGGCGCGAACGCGCGACGTCGCTGCCCCGTAAAGCGAGGCGCAAACAACCATGAACTCGCGCCGGCCAATCGCTTGCCCTTCGGTTCTGAGCTTACTGAAGGGCAGCTTAGCGTTACACTTGTCCATTGCACCAACCCTCCCAAATCTAGCTAAGAATCCCCTTCACCACGTGCGCCTCGTCCACACCGGTTAATTTCACATCCAAACCTCGGAACGGATACGTAAACCGCGCATGATCGATGCCCAGAATGTGCAGCATCGTCGCGTGCAGATCGCGCAGGTGGACCGGGTTCTCGACGATGTTGTAGCAGAAATCGTCTGTCCGCCCGTATTCGATCCCGTGCCGCACGCCGGCGCCGGCCAGCCATATCGTGAAGCACCGGCCGTGATGGTCGCGCCCCATCCCGGGTTCGCCAAGCCGGCCCTGGCTGAACACGGTCCGGCCGAACTCCGTGAGGAACATCACCAGCGTATCCTCCAACAGACCGCGCTGCTTGAGGTCGTTCAACAAGGCCGCCGTCGGCTGATCCACATCGCGGCATTGGTTCGGCAGTTGCCGCTCGATGGCAATGTGTTGGTCCCAGCCGCGATGGAAAAGCTGCACGAACCGCACGCCGCGCTCCAACAGCCGTCGGGCCAACAGGCAGTTCGCGGCGTAACTGCCCGGTTGCGCGACCTGCGGACCGTATGATGCGACTATGTTCGCCGGCTCATCCGATAGATCGGTGAGTTCCGGCACCGACGTCTGCATTCGAAACGCCATCTCGTACGCATGGATGCGGGCCAGCGTCTCCGGATCGCCCAACTCTGCCGCTCGCATCTCGTTGAGCCGTGCCAGATCGTCGAGCTGTGCCCGCCGCTGCTCGCGCGTCGTCCCGGGCGGATCATCGAGATATAGCACCGGATTGGTCCCCGGACGCAGGCTCACGCCCTGGTGCGACGACGGCAAAAACCCGCTCCCCCACAGCCGCGAAAAAATCGGCTGCCCCGGATTCTTGCCCGAACCTTGCGACACCATCGCGATGAACGTCGGCAGATTCTCGCTCGCGCTCCCCAAGCCATAGCTGATCCACGCCCCCATGCTGGCATAGCCCGGCTGCTGGTTGCCCGTGCTGATGAACGTGATCGCCGGATCGTGATTGATCGCCTCGGTGTACATCGACTTGACGATGCAGATGTCGTCCGCGATCCGCTGGATGTGCGGCAACTGGTCACTGATCCACGTGCCATGTTCGCCGCACTGCCGCCCTGGCCAAAGCGGCGCCACCACCGGATAAGCGCCCTGGCCGGACGTCATCCCCGTGAGCCGCTGGTTGCCCTTCACCGACGCCGGAATCTCCTGACCGTGGTGCTTGGTGAGCGTCGACTTGTAGTCGAACAAATCGACGTGCGAAAAACCTTCCGACTGAAACAGGCACAGCACGTGCTTGGCCCGCGGCCGAAAATGCGGCAACTCCACAAGCCCCGCCTCCGCCGATGCAGGTGTGCCACTGGCTCCGCCAGTGCCGGCTGCCAGCGCCGCCCCGCCCAGCATCGTACCGAGCGCCCCCAGCCCGACGCCCGCGCCAGTCACGCCCAGGAACGATCGCCGACTCAAATGCCGCTGATATTCATCGAATGGCGTCATTTGCAAACTCGCCTCTCAGTTCCGAGTCACCGATTCACTCAAGTTCAAGAGCAGCGCCGCCACCTGCGACCACGCCGCATGCTCGGCCAACGGTATCCGCTGATCCCGCGGCGACTCGCCGTTGGCCAAATACAACTGCGCCGCCGCCTCATCCGCCAAATATCGCCGCCGCTCGCGGCTTAGCGCCAACGTCAGCACGCCCAACTCCGCATCCGTCGGCACTCGCGACACACACTCCTCGAACGCCCACCGCAGCCGCACCTCGTCATCGCCCGACCGCGACACGATCCGCTCCGCAAAGGCCCGCGCCGCTTCGACAAACTGCACATCGTTCAATAGAACCAGCGCCTGCAGCGGCGTGGTCGTCGTCGGCCGGGCTACGATGCACGTCTCCCGGTTCGGCGCATCAAACGCCGCCATGTTGGGCGGCGGTACGGTCCGCTTCCAATAGGTGTACAGCGACCGCCGATACAGCTTTTCGCCGTGGTCCTGTTCAAACGTCTGCGATGTGGCCGGCGTGCTGCCGTAATGGCTGATTTCCCGCCACAAGTTGCCCGGCGTGTAAGGATTGACGCTCGGCCCGCCCAGCCGATCGACCAACAAGCCGCTCACCTTCAGCGCCGAATCGCGGATGAACTCGGCCGGCAAGCGAAACCGCGGCCCGCGCGCGAGTAATCGATTGCCCGGGTCGCGTGCCAACAACTCGTCGTTTGTCGCCGACGTCTGCCGATACGTCGCCGACAGCACAATCTTACGCACGAGCGCCTTGGTGTCCCAACCATTGTCCTGGTAATCGACCGCCATCCAGTCGAGCAATTCCGGATGCGTCGGCCATTCGCCCCGCGCGCCGAAATCGGCCGTCGTCCGCACGATGCCCGCCCCAAACAGCATCTGCCACACGCGGTTTACGGCCACCCGCGCGGTGAGCGGGTTCGCCGGCATCGTTACCCACTGGGCCAAACCCAGCCGATTCGGCGGCGCTCCGTTTGGCGGCGGCGGCAAAACGCCCGGCGTACCGGCGCTCACCTTGTCCGTCGGCTGCGAGTAATCGCCGCGCCGCAAGATGCGCGTCTCCCGCGGCTGCGCCGACTGATCCATCACCATCGTCGAGAACTTCTCGGTCAGCACGGCGACGCGCTCCTCGAGATTCGCCAACTCCACGCGCTGCCGCCGCGTGGCGTCCGCGTGATCGGCAAAGTGGCCTCGCAGCCGCTCCGAGTCCGCTTCGATTCGCGCATCCGCCGGCGACTCGACGATCTTGATGACGTCCGGCGGCAGCGTGCTACCATCATCAGTCCCAGTCATGGCCAGGATTTCCATCTGCGCGCCGACAAGATTCCGCAGGTGCCCAAAATTGAGTTGCACCGTGGCGAATGGCGCCCGCGCCGCGTCGATCGGCTTGGCGAACGTCACGGTGATGTGGGCCGGCCCCTCCTGCGAGACGTCCGGCGACCAGCCGTCGTGGTTCCGCGTATCGAGCACGCCTTCCGGCCGGAACTTGGAATCCCACGAGCTCGCCGTCACGCGCCGCACGGCGAATAGTTCATTGAGATTCACCTGGTCCCCGGGCACCGATGATGCACTCGCCGAGAATGCTGTCAGCACAAATGTCCCTTTCGATCCCCGCAGCGGCGTCGGCTTGTCCTTATAGCCGTCCTGCAACGTGCCATGTCCCCAGCCGCCGCCACGCAATTCCTTCACGGGATGAAACACGACCCGCAGGCCCGTCACCGACTCCTGCAATTCCGGCAGCCGCAGCGAGATGTCGTATGCCACGAGCTCAGCCGGCTGCGAGATCCGCACGAATCGACTCTCCTCGATGTCGAATCCGGCGCCGGTGTTCGGCGTGCTCACCTTGATCAGCTCGACGGGATGCAGCGCAAATCCTTCGCCGCGATGTTTCAATTCGTCACGTTGCTGAAGTTCCCACGCCGCCACGGCCGCCGCATCCGGCTGCGCAAGCGCGTCCTTGATCGCCGCGATCCGCCGCCGCAGCTCGGGCAGTTCATCCGTCGCGAGCACCGTCCGGGCCTCGAACGTCGGCCGCGCATTTCGCCCGCGATCGCCGTCCAGCCCCTGATCGCTCACCGTGTTGAA
The DNA here is from genome assembly GCA_044868555.1 of Lacipirellulaceae bacterium. Classification (GTDB taxonomy): domain Bacteria; phylum Planctomycetota; class Planctomycetia; order Pirellulales; family Lacipirellulaceae; genus JABDGM01. The sequence continues at coordinate 9,775 of JBIOWO010000100.1, forward strand.
GTACGCGAACAACTGGTAATAATCTCGCTGTGTGATCGGATCGTATTTGTGATCGTGGCACTGCGCGCAGCCCAGCGTGAGTCCCAGCACGGCCTCGCCCAGCGTCTTCACCCGATCGACGTTGTAATTAGTGAGATTTTCCTCGGGGATCGTGCCGCCCTCGTGCGTCACCATGTTGTTGCGCTGGAAACCGGTGGCGACGAGCTGTGCATCAGTCGGCGTCGGCAACAGGTCGCCGGCCAACTGCTCGACCAGAAACTGGTTATACGGCATATTGCGGTTGAAGGCGTCGATCACCCAATCGCGCCACAGCCAGATGTTCCGCCCGCCGTCGATCGAATAGCCGTTCGTATCGGCATATCGGGCCGAGTCGAGCCAGTCGAGCGCCATCCGCTCGCCAAAGTGCCGGCTGGCTAACAGCCGATCAACCAGCCGATCGTACGCATCCGGCGAATCATCGGCCGCAAACGCCTCGACCTCCTCGGCCGACGGCGGCAAGCCCGTCAGGTCGAGCGACACCCGCCGAATCAGCATCCGCCGATCGGCCTCCGCCGATGGCGCGAGCCCTTCCGCATCCAGCCGCGCGAGCACGAACCGATCAATCTCATTTCGCGGCCAGGCCTCATTCGAAACCTTCGGCAACGCGGCTTTCTCGGGCGGAATGAACGACCAGTGCTTCGCGTAGACGGCCCCCTCTTTAATCCACTGTCGCAGGGTTTCTTTCTGCGCTGCGGAGAGCGCCTTGTGCGAATCGGGCGGCGGCATCCGCTCGACCTCATCCTCGCTGGTGATCCGCCGCCACACTTCGCTTTTCGCCAGGCTGCCCGGCACGATCGGCTTCACGCCCTCGCGATCGGCGTACGCCCCTTCGGCAACATCCAGCCGCAAATCGGCCTGCCGCGCCTTCTCGTCGAACCCGTGACACTGGAAGCAGTTGTCCGACAAAATCGGCCGCACGTCGCGGTTAAAATCCAGCCGCGCATTGTCGGCCGCCGCCGCGGCCGCGCCGCCGATCGTGATCGGTACGAACAGCGCGAACCGGCGCAATGGTCGTAGCCAGCCGAAAGGGGTGCCGCGCATCCAATTGTTCCAGCTGACAACTCGGAATCCACGCCAGCAATCATTCTAAACCCCGGCCTGCCCCCAAATCCAGTACCAGGGGCTATGAGAGTACGGGTTGGGTAAAGCCGTTGCGCTGCTCACGTGTATCGTTCTTCAGTCGCTGATTTCGCGGCAGATTCTTTCGACGCCCGAGCATGTGGACTGGTTCTTGTACACTGTAGTGCCGACTCAACTCTGGCTGCTCTGCGTGGTCATTACTATTTCCAACAGTGTCGTGCGTCGGCAGCGAGACTCGAATCGACCAGTATCACCTTGGATGCGAACCGCGACTTGGCTGTGCAGCACGATACTGATCCTGATTATTTTGCCCGACGCCGCGCTAGTTTTTTTCCTTGTCTATTGCGCATTGAATGGAATTGAAGCAGCTCAGCCGGGCGTGTATCACCGCGCGGGCAGCTACCCTGACCATGCAGCAGAAGGCTACTTTCACTTTTGGGGATGCCTTGCGATGTCGGCGACTGTCGCGCTGGCGGCGGGAATTCTTCTTCAGTTCAATCGAGGCGATTCGGCAATGAGCCACCGCCTGAAATTGGGCTCCTATGTCGGATTGATGGCCGTGGCCGCAGGCTTTGGAGTTTGGTATCGCTACGTAGAGATGCCGCGCATTGCGCCAGACATAGCCGAGGTGGGCATATCCGGCAATTGGATTGACTGGCTGGGTGGTTTCACAATTGCAATTTTCGCCGCGACTGCTGGCGCGTATCGACGAGCGATTGGTCCGCACTCAATCAATATTGTCAAGTGTCCGACAACGGAACGGGCAGAGAATAGCGTGCATGAATCGTTCCTGTGTCAGTTGATGGTAACTATTTCGTGCATCCTCTATTTGATTGAATTTGCACGCGGCGCATTAACACCATTAGGATTCTTGTCCACTTCCATTGCGGATGTCGTCCGATATGTCGCTCTGGATCCGACATCGCTTCTTTGCGTAGCGGCGCTCATTCTTAGTATCCGGCTGAGTTGGAATTTTTGGCAGAGACGCCAAGAGGCATTCATTTGCAGAATCGTGGAAGTCGATCGCCGGCAATTCGTTTGGAATTGGCTGGGATTCGCAACTTTGGTTGTGATTGGGATTCATGTGCTGGCAGCATACTGCTTCGGGTTCTGGCTTGGTCCGTGGTATTTGTACGGCAGTTAATCGACAGATTTCCTTACGGTAGCGGATTATCGCATTTGCGGCGAAAGCTTAGAGCGTTGGAACGATTTCTTCTTGTAGCCGCGTGCAAGGCTTCGATCGGCAGAAGCACTGGCAGAGCCCGTGGCACCCAACCGCAACCCGCATCTAGCTGATCCCGCCCAGAGTGGCGGCCCGGGCGACGCGTTCGATGCCGAGCATGAAGGCGGCGGTGCGGAGGCTGACTTGGCGTTCGCGGGCCAGGTCCCAGGTTTGCTCGAAGGCGTGGGTCAGCGTTTTTTCGAGCTCCTGGCGGACGCGGTCGACGTTCCATTGGTAGAACTGGCGGTTTTGGGCCCACTCGAAGTAGCTCACCGTGACGCCGCCCGCGTTGGCCAGGATATCGGGCAGGATCGTCTTGCCGGCCTTGTCGAGGATGTCGTCGGCGTCGGGATCGACCGGCGCGTTGGCCGCTTCGATGATCACCGGGGCACGAATCGTGGCCGCGTTGGCGGCCGTAATCACGCCGCCCAGGGCGGCCGGGATCAGCACTTGCACGTCCGAATCCAGTAGCTCCTCGTTGGTGATACGATCGGCGTCCGGGTAGCCGTGCAGCAGCCGGTTGTGCTGGATCGCGTAGTGGAGTGCGCCGGGCACGTCGATGCCATCGGCGCGAAAGTAGCCGCCGCTGGTATCGCTGATGGCGACGATTTTGCATTCGGCTTCGTGCAGGAACTTGGCCGCGTGAGTGCCGACGTTGCCGAAGCCCTGAATGGCGATGCGGGTCTGACCGGGCTTGTGGCCGAGTCGGCCGAGCAGCTTGAGCGCCAACAGGCCGACGCCGCGGCCGGTCGCCTCCTCGCGGCCGGGAATGCCGTAGTGCTCGACCGGCTTGCCGGTGACGACGCCCGGATTGAAACCGTGGTACTTGTCGTACTGGTCCATGATCCAGGCCATCACGCGGTGGTCGGTGCCCATGTCGGGCGCCGGGATATCGCGATCGGGCCCGATCATATCGTGGATTTCGTCGATGAACTTGCGTGTGATCCGCTCGAGCTCCCGCTGGCTGAGGTCGGTCACCTTGACGTTGATGCCGCCCTTGGATCCACCGTAGGGCAGATTGACGACGGCCGTTTTCCAAGTCATGAGTGAAGCCAGGCTGCGGACTTCGTCGAGGTCGACCTCGTGATGATAGCGGAGCCCGCCCTTCATCGGCCCGCGGGCCCGGTTGTGCTGCACACGGTAGCCGATGAACGAGCGCAACTGGCCGTTATCCATCTCGACGGGAATTTGCACCTGGACCTCACGCCGGGGCGTGATGAGATAGGTGCGGAGGCTGTCGGCCAGTTGGAGCTGGTCGGCGGCGCGGTGGAAGTATCGTTGGACGGCTTCGAAGGCACGCATGGGGATCAAGTGGCGAGTGGTGAGTGGCGAGTGGCGAGTCGCAAGGTGATTCGCCTCCACTAGTATTTTAGTCCACGGATTGTCGGGTGGGTGGCCGAGGTGCGTCAAGCGTGGCAGGTTGATGTCCGCTCGACCGGTTCCTGGCGGCGATCTACACTGGCGGTTGACATGAGTAGTCGTCCTCAAAAACGTCCGATGCCGGTGCCGGTGGAAACGCGAGCTAGCGGATTGCCGATGAAATGGTTGATTCTGTCGGTCGTGGCGGCGTGCTTGATCGGTGGACTACTGTTGGTCGCTTTTGAAAAGAGTCGCACGCGGCAGGAAGAGCAGCAGACGAAGAAGGAGATCGAAGAGCTATTTTTCGGCAAGAAAGATCGTCCCTTGCCTGAAGCGACAACGTATCCGCAGCAACCCGCAAGTCTGCAGACAGAATCGAATCTTGTCGATGATGACGGCAAGACCTTGTGGTCTTCGCCGACTACAGGGCCGCCGCTCGATTTGGCGTATTTGCCGCCGGGGTCGCAGATCATCGTGGCGCTGCGGCCGGCAGATTTGACCAAGCACGGGGAGGGTGCCAAGGTGCTCGCTGCGCTAGGGCCGTTTGGACAGCGTGCGATCCAATACGTCGAGGACGCAATGTTGCTGCGATTTGGAGACATTCAATCGCTCGTCATTTCGTGTCAGGCGACGAGTAGTGGGGAGTGGCTGACTGCATTGGTTGCACATACGGCGACACCGCTTTCGCCTGAGCCGATTGCCAAGCTGTCCGGGGCGACGTCGCAAAGCCATGCGGGTAAGAAATATTTGGTTGTCGGCGAGCGAGCGTACTATCTGCCGGAAGAGCGTGAGGGCCGGGTGCTGGTCATAGCGCCGCCTTCGCTCATGACCGATATCGTCGACCTGGCCGGCGCGGCGCCGCCGCTGCGGCGCGACATCGAGCGGTTGCTGGCCCATACCGATGCGGATCGTCAGGTAACGGTGATCGTCGCGCCCAATTTCCTGTTCAGCGAAGGCCAGGGCATGTTCAGCGGCGAAATGGCGCGGCTCCGCCGGCCGTTGTTCTGGTTTCTCGACGACGGTTTGAGTGCGGCCGCGCTGTCGATGAACTGGAACGAGAACTTCTTTGTCGAACTGGCTGCGATGCCGACGCTCGATGTTTCGTCGGAGCAGGCGGCAAGCCAATTGGCCGAGCGCGTGCGGCAGCTTCCCGACCTGGTGGAAGAGTATGTGCTGCGCCTCAGCCCGCAGCCGTACGGCTGGCGGATCGTGGCGCGGTTTCCGGCGATGGTTCGTAAATTGGCCACGTATACGCGGAGCGGCGTGGAGCAGGATTGCGCCGTGCTACGGTGTTATTTGCCCGCCGTCGCGGGGCATAATCTTATTATGGGGGCGGAGCTGACATTGGCGGAGGCGCCGGGGGCTGGGACGGCTGAGGCGGCGAGGGTCCCGGTCGCTGACTTCGGCAAGCTCAGTCCAGGAGAAGCGACCTCGCCGGGGGCGATGCAGTCGGTGCGGGAGCTTTTGGCGCGGAAGACTTCGCTGAGCTTTTCGCGTGATTCGCTGGAGGCCGCGCTCGAGCAATTGTCCCAGGACATCGGTGTTGAGTTCGTCATCGTGGGGCCCGATCTGCAGGCCGACGGGATCACTCGTAATCAGCAGCTTGGGATCCACATTGAAAATCAGCCGGCTGCGGACATTCTAGTGGAGATTCTACGGAAGGCGAATCCAGATAAGACGGCGACGGGACCGGCCGACGTGAGGCAGAAGCTGGTCTATGTGGTGAAGCCGAAGTCACCCGGCGGGCCGGAGGCGGTGTTTGTGACGACACGGGCTCGGGCGGCGGAGCGGGGCGAGGAGCTGCCGGCGGCGTTTCGGCCGTAAGGGCCGGCGTGCGGCGGGTATGGTATGATGGAATCGGGCAATAATTGGGACCGTCCGGAGCGAATCTTCGCTTCGTAAGGATTCTCTGTGGAAGCATTCCACGTCACCTGCGAAACGTGCCACGCGCGGCTGAAAATCCGCAGCGAGAGCGTGATCGGCCAGATCCACGCCTGCCCGAAGTGCGAGAGCATGGTGCACATTGTTCCGCCGCCCGGATGGGTGCCCTCGACGACGCTGGCGGCCGCGAGTTCGCCGGCATCGGCTCCCGTGGAAGTGGCCCCGCTGGAGCTGCCGGCGGCCGCGGCGGGATCGTCGATACTGGTCTGGTCGATGGGCGGCGTGGCGCTCGTGCTGGTCGGCGGCCTGGCCGCGGTCATGTGGCCGCGCGGCGATGAGCGGGCCGGCGGGCCGGCGGCAGTGGCGGCCAATGAATCGGTGGCGGCCTTAATTTCGCCCGTCGCCCAGTCGCCGGCCGAGAATGCGGATGTCGACGCCGAAAGGGAAGCGGCAAACGACCACCGCGTCGCACAACTTCCGTCGACGAGCACACCGGAGGCAACGCCTGTCGAAACGGCCGTAGCACCGCCGGAAATGCCTGAGGAAGTAGTTGCCGTGGCGGCGCCGGAGGCAGCGGAACCAAGCGCTCAGCCCGCTTCGCCGCCACTGCCGTCCGATACCAACAACTCAACGCCCGTGCTGAAGTTCGATCCGCTCGATTTCGATCCGTCGCAGTTGAGTCTGGGCGGGACGACGGCGCCGGCCTCGGCGGAAACGAGCAGCTCCGTGGCCGATGCGACGGTTGAACCAATCGTCGTCGACGCGCAGGACGATTTGCCGGCAGATCAGAAACCAGGTGAGCCGGTGGTGGGTGATCCGTCGGTCACGGTGCGGCTTGGCCCGGAGTCGACCGACGCGTTGCGGCCGCGAAACGTGGCCGAACAATTGGCGCTCAAGGTGGATTCGATCGACCTGGCCGCCGTGCCGCTCTCGCGATTCGCGGAGATCACTGCTGAGATGGGCAACGTGGCGATCACGCTCGATCCGGCCACGCTGGCGATGGCCGGCGTGTCGCCGCGGGCGACGGTGGCGGTGCAGGCCCGCGACACGACGCTGGAAAAACTGCTCCGCGATTCGCTGGCGAAGCTGCGCCTCGATTTTGTCGAGCGCGACGGGCAGGTGGTGATCATCCACCCGAGCCGCGACGTGCGGCGGGGTGTGGATTACGACGTCAAAGATTTGTTGGAAACTGGTGCGAAGGATGCGACCGCCATGTCGGACATGATCCAGCGACTGGTGGCGCCCGATTCGTGGCAGGGCGGACCGGGTGGCGGCGCGATCCGCGTCGACGGCACCAAGCTGCACGTCGAGCACGTGAACCGCGTGCAGATTCAGATTCTGATGTTTTGCGAACGGCTGCGGCTGGCCCGCGGCCTGCCGCCCCGCAGCCGGTACCCGGCCGAGCGATTGTCGATCGATTCGCCATACGCGAAGCTCTCGGCCACGCTTGCGAAGCCGACGACGTTCACGTTCCTGCCCTGGACGCGGCTGGCCGACGTGGTGCGGCAGTGGCAGGAGTCGACCGGCGTGACGATCCTCGTGGATTGGCAGGCGCTGGCGAAGGAGGAGCTTGCCCCGGCGACGCCGATCGCCTGCTCAGCAATCAATCGCCCGTGGGACGCCGCCCTCGACGCCGTGCTGGAGCCGCTCGGGCTGGCGTGGTGGGCAATTGATGGCGAGACGATTCAGATCACGAGCCGGTCGGCACTGGGGCAGTTGGAAAGGATCGAGTTCTACCCGGTGCCGAAGGGACAGAAGAGCGGCGATGACGTGGCGGACGGGGCAACGCACGTCGAGTTCGACGCGCCGAGCGGCCGGCTGATTGTGCTCGGCTCGCCGGACGTGCAGCGGCTACTGAGCGGCCGGCTCGGAGATTCTTCAGCAGCACGACACGACGAGCACGATAGCGTTAGCACCCATGCGACGCCGGTCGGCACGCCGTAAAAGTATTGCTGCTACGGCACACGGAGTGTGCCTGCTACATTGCCAGTTCCATTGCGGCGGCTATTTTTCGGCAGCCGGCCATCATCTCGGCGAACTGGTCGAAGTTGAGCGACTGGTAGCCGTCGCTCAAAGCTTTTTGCGGGTTCGGGTGGACTTCGATGATGAGGCCGTCTGCGCCGGCGGCGATTGCGGCGCGGGCCATGGCGGCCACCAGCGGCGTGTGGCCCGTGCCGTGGCTGGGGTCGACGACGACCGGCAGATGGGTCTTCGCTTGCAGATAGGGCACGGTCGCGAGCGGCAGCGTGAAGCGGGTGTGGGCTTCGAACGTGCGGATGCCGCGCTCGCAGAGCATCACCTGCTGGTTGCCGCCATCGAGGATGTACTCGGCGGCCAAGAGCAGCTCGTCCACCGTGGCGCTGGGGCCGCGCTTGAGCAGCACCGGCCGGCGCGAGCGGCCGACCGCTTCGAGCAGCCGGTAGTTCTGCATGTTGCGGGCGCCGATCTGCAGCACGTCGGCGTATTCGGAGACCAGATCGATGTCCTCGGCGGCAACGACCTCGGTCACTACCGCCAGGCCCGTTTCCGCTCGCGCGGTGGCCAGCAGCTCGAGCCCCTTCTCCTTCAAGCCCTGAAAGCTATAGGGGCTAGTGCGGGGCTTGAACGCGCCGCCGCGGAGGGCCGTGGCGCCCGCCTTTCTGATCGCCATGGCGGAAGAAACGATTTGTTCCTCGCTTTCGACCGAGCAGGGACCGGCGATGATGCCGAGCTGGCCCGCGCCGACGGTGAGGCTGCCGGCGCGGACGACGGTCGGCTCTTTCTTTGTTTCCAAACTGGCCAATTTGTAGGGTGCGAGGACGGGCAGCACCTCGTCGACGCCGGCGCCGCTTTCCAGGACGCCCACGGCGGCCGCATCGCGTTCGTCGCCGATCGCGGCAATGACGGTCCGCTCGACGCCGCGGAGCACGGTGGGTTTGAGCTGCAGCGACTCGACTTGTTTAATCATGGCTTGGATGTCCTCTTCTTTGGCGTCACGACGCATTACGACGATCATGGGAAGCTCCGAGTGTTTGTGGTCCGTGGTCCGTGGTCCGTAGTCAGTTGCAATACGCGAGCACAACGGACAACGGACAACGGACGGCGGACAAATCAACAAAAAAACCCCGAGAGCCAGTTGTCTGGGTCTCGGGGTGCCGTTTGTTTTGTGTTGGTGAGTCGCTAGATACGAACTCCGGCCCCGCTACCCAGCTGGGTAAAGGTAAACCAGAAGTAGTACCAAAACGTGCGGCTCATGCGGTTATTGTCGCTCGCGGATGCATCGATTGCAAGCGCAAAATTGCGTGTCCAGGGTGGCATGCCTTCGCCGCGTCGCGGCGTAGGCATGTGGCGGAAACGACATGCCTACGCGGCTGCGCTGCGAAAGCATGCCACCCGGTCGGTTAGTTTGACGCGCCTGCTGCCGGTTTTTCCTCCAGCTTGGGCTTTTTCGCTAGCGCTTCCTGGAGGCCCGGCACCTGGTCGGCGCCGGTTGGCACCTCGATCGTCGCGCCGTTGAAATCCTTGCCCACCGGCTCGAAGCGACCGCCCAGTTGCTTGGCGAGGAAGGCCTCGGTGACGGCGTTGTTCGACTTGTTGTTCTCCGGTCGCCGGAAGCCGTGGCCTTCATCCGGGTAGAGCACGTACGTCACCGGAATGCCTTTCGTCTTCATCGCGTCGACGATCTGGTCGGCTTCCTGACGCTTGACGCGCGGATCGTTCGCGCCCTGGGCGATCAAGAGCGGCTTCTTGATCTTGTCGACGAGGGTCAGCGGCGAACGCTTCAGCAGCTCGGCCTGGCCCTCTTCCGTGTCGACGTCGCCGACGCGAATCTTCATCACCGGCATGAAGGGCATCCAATAGGGCGGTACGTTGTTGAGCAGCGTCACCAGGCTCGACGGGCCGACGATGTCGACGCCACAGGCGAAAACATCGGGCGTGAACGTGAGGCCGACGAGCGTGGCATAGCCGCCGTAACTGCCGCCCATGATGGCGACCTTGTCGGGTTGGGCAATTTTCTGGTCGATGGCCCACTGCACGGCGTCGAGCAGGTCGTCGTGCATCTTGCCCGACCACTCGCCGTTGGCCGCGTTGATAAACTCCTTGCCGAAGCCAGTGGAGCCACGGTAGTTGACGCTCAGCACCGCGTAACCGCGATTGGCAAGCCATTGGTGATACCCGTTGAAGCCCCAACCGTCGCGGGCCCAGGGGCCGCCGTGCACGTCGAGCACGAGCGGCACGGGCTTGTCCGGGCGGCCGTCGTTGTCGGGATCAGTGCCCGGCGGCAGCGACAAATACGACACCAGGTTGAGGCCATCGCGGCTCTTGATGATCGGCGCGTGCATCTTCACAAGCTGATACTCGCCCAGGTCGTCGCGATTGTTGAACAAATGATGCATCTTCCGCTCGGGACTCCGCTCGTAGCGGTAGAATTGCACCGGCCCGTCGTCGACGAAGTACACGACGGTCCATTGTTTGTCGTCGAGCGTGCGACTGGAGATGACAATCTCGCCGTCTTTGAAATCCTTAAGGAATCTGAAATCGTCCGCGATCGCCGGATCGAGGATGTCCCAGTCGGTGCGGTCGTAGGTGAACGACACGGCCTGAATGTTTTTCTCGGTCGGATGAGCGACGATGCCGCCAACGTCGCATTTGTCATTCTCGGCAACGAGGTTCACGACTTTAGTTTTCAGGTCCATCGAGAACAGGCCGGAAGTATTACGATTGCGGCTGTCCTGGAAGTAGAGCGTGCCGCCGGTTTTGTCGAACCCGGCCGGACCGCTGGTCATCGCATCCTCGGGACCGAATTCGGCGAAGTCGACCCATTTGCGGTCCGCGCCTTCGCCCTCGGGCAGTTGCCACAATTGTCCACCAGTCGGTGTGTAGTTCAGGGCGAGCCGGACGTTGAAATTATCGTCGGTGAGATACCCGGCGACGCCGTGGTTTTCCTGCACGAGCTTCTTCTCGCCCGTGTCGATATTCACCCGCCAGATGTCGTGCAACTGCGGATTGCGATCGTTGAGGCCGACCAGGACTTCGTTGGGAAACTGCTCGCTGACTTCCTGAATTTCGGCCCGAACGCCGTCGATCGGCGTAAGGTCTTTGGTGGCGCGGGTCTCGATGTCGGTAGCATACAGATGGAAATTCTCGTCGCCGTTCTTGTCCTGCACGTAGAGGATGTGCTTGTTGTCGTACGCCCAGTCGTGACTGGTGACCGGCCGGACTTTTTCCTCGGTAACCGCCACCGCCTTCGTGATGTCGTCCACCGGTCCGACCCAGACGTTCAAGACGCCGTCGACCGGCGCGACGAAGCTCAGGTGCTTGCCGTCGGGGCTGAGGCGGGCCTGAGCTTTTTGCGGATTTCCAAAGAGGACGTCGCGTGGAATCAAAGGGGCCTCCTTCGGAGTCGAAGCGGAGCGAGTGCAGCCGCTCATCAACGTCCCGAGCGCGATCAGGCTAAGGGCAAGTTTTGCGAATGTGGAAGTGGCGCAGTTGCACATGATGAATTGGCTCCGTCTGAGAGAGGATCGATGGCCGGCGCAGGCGAGTCGAGAAGTATATCAATTCCAGCGAGTCGGCCCAAGAATGCTTTTCGCTCGTTGCGACGGGATAAGCTGGAACCGGCCTTCTTCTGGCTACGAATTGCCGAGTGCGGCGGTTCGCCGGGCCGGGCCGGTTTTCGTCCGCAGAGGTCGCAGTTTTACGCAGATTTGAAGGAACCACGGATTGCACGGATAACACGGATGTGGCTTGACGTGCCAACTTTATCCGTGAAATCCGTGGTTTATTTCCTGCGAGGTCGATTCAACGGCCTATTTTCGAAAGTCGTCGCCAATCCAATTTGTCGGACACGCGCGATATAATCCGGCCCATGGACGGCACGGGTGAATCAGCGGACGGCGGCAATGCAGATGTGGATGCCAGACCGCGCTATCAGCCGCTGGTGATTGTGTTGCTGGCCGTCGTGGCGGGAATCGTGTTGGATCGATATGGCGGGCCGACATTTTTTTCGCAGGCCGATCGCGCAATTCCCGGCGGCGTTTGGTTTGCCGTCTGGTGGTATCTGGCCCTGTGCCTTTTATGCGCCTGGTGGTTTGTGTGGCGGCAGCGGCGAGACGCGATCGCGGCGTGGCTGCTCGTGGCCGCGGCTGCGTTGACGGGGGCGGCGTGGCACGATGCGCGGTGGCAATTGTTCCCGCAGTGGGAAATCGCGCGATACGCCGGGTACGATGCGGGGCCGACTTGCCTCGCGGCCGTGGCGCGCGAATCGCCCGAGCGATTGCCCGCTTCGCCGCCGACGCCGCTGCGAGCAATCCCAAGCGGCGAGCGGAGTCGGTTACTGGTCGATGTGTTGGCGGTTCGCGATGGCATCGCGTGGCGGCCGGCCGATGGTGATTGCGAAATCGTGACGGAAGGCCATCTGCTGGGCGTGCGGGCGGGCGATCGAGTGAAAGTGTTTGGTCAATTATCGCGGCCGGTGCCGCCGCGGAATCCGGGCGAATTCGATTTCGCCGCGCACGCCCGCGCCGATCGCCACCTGGCCCGTCTGCGCAGCTCGGCTCCGGAAAGCGTCGTGGTTGCAGAGCGGGCAGGGCGGTGGAACTGGCGGCGGGGACTCGATGCCGTGCGGGCCCACTCGTTGAGCGTGCTGCGGAGGTACGTTGGACCGGAACGGGCCGGGCTGGCCGGCGCGATTCTGCTGGGGGCACGCGAAGGTCTGCCGCGCGAGGAGACGACGGCCTACCTGGCGACAGGCACGGTGCATTTGCTCGTGGTGTCGGGTCTGAACGTCGGCATCCTGGCGGCCGGACTGTGGGCGGCGATGCGGCTCGGGTGGCTGTCGCGGCGGGCCGGACTGATTCTGATCATGGTCGCGGTGGTCGTTTACACCTTGCTGACGCGGAGCGAGCCGCCGGTGCTGCGGGCGGCCGTATTGGCGGTGCTGTTGTGCGTGGCGGCGTGGACGGGCCGGCGCGGCGTGGCGTTCAATTCGCTGGCGGCCGCGGGCTTGATCGTGCTGGCGATCAACCCTGCCGACCTGTTTCGCTCCGGTCCGCAGCTTAGTTTTCTATGCGTCGCGGCGCTCGTCTGGGTCGGCAGCGCAACGTATCGTTGGCAGAAGGCCCCCGCCGATCGCTTGGACCAAATGCTGCAGGCAGTGCGGCCCTGGCATGCGCGGTTGAGCTCGCACGTCGGTAAATGGGCGTTGTGGTTGATCGTGACGACCATCGTCGTGTGGCTAACGGCGTTGCCGCTCGTGCTATACCAGTTTCACGTGCTGTCACCGGTTGCGATTCCGATCAGCCCGCCGGTTTGGCTCGTCGTATTTGTGGCGATGTGGAGCGGATTTTTGCTGCTGCTGTTTGGCTGGATGTGGGCGCCGCTGGCGACGGTGCTGGGCGCCGTGTGCAATTATTCGTTGGCCGGTCTGGAGTGGGTGGTGAAGCTGGCCGAGGCGGTGCCGACGGGCCATTCGTGGTGGCCGGGGCCCGGTTGGTGGTGGGTCGCAGGCTTTTACGTGGGCCTGGTGGCCGTGATGATTTGGGGCCGGGCGCTTGCGGCGCCACGCTGGCAAGTGGCCGCGCTGGCCGCCTGGATACTCGTCGGTCTCGCGCCGCCGCTGGTCCGCTCGTTTACGCGCGATCAAGTCGACGTGGCATTCCTCTCGGTGGGGCACGGCACGTGTGTGCTGATCGAAGGCCCGCGGGGCGAAACCCTGCTCTACGATGCCGGTTCGCTCGGCACGCCCGACTACGCGACGCAGACGATCGCCTCCTACTTGTGGCACCGCGGCATTCGGCGGATCGACGGCATCGTGCTGTCGCACGCCGACATCGACCACTACAACGCCGTGCCGGGACTGTTGGAACGGTTTCGCGTCGGCACGATCTACGTGTCGCCGGTGATGTTTTCGCGTTTCGGCCCCGACGCGGCAAGCCTCGGCCCGAGTGTGCTGCGGGACGCGATCGACCGAGCCGGCGTGCCGCTGCGCGAGATCTGGTCCGGCGACCGGCTGCGCGTCGGAGCCGACGTCGCGATCGAGGTGCTGCATCCGCCACGGCGCGGGGTTGTCGGCAGCGACAACGCCAACAGCATCACGCTGGCCGTGGAATGTGGCGGGCGGCGGTTGCTGCTGCCGGGCGATCTGGAGTCGCCGGGGATCGAGGACCTTACGTCGGAATTGCCGTACCGCTGCGATGTGCTGCTCGCGCCGCACCACGGCAGCCGCCGCAGCGATCCGCCGGGCTTCGCCGCGTGGTGCACGCCGCGGTGGGTGGTCATCAGCGGAGGTCGCGACGACGAGGTCGTGCCGGTGGTGCAAACGTATGCGCGTACGGGTGCCCGAGTCTTCCACACTCATGAGCTTGGCACTGTGCAATTCACCTTGGAAACGGGTTCCCTGGAATTGGCGACTTGGCTGAATGCCGTTCCGCTGCGTAGTAATAGCAACCGGTGATTGGCTCAAAGGCGGGGAGTAGGAGAACGAACAGTTTTGGGGTAGCCGGCGAACGCCAGCATGCCTATCATTTGGCGAGGGAAACTCGGCACTATTGATACACGATCTCAACTGCGGCGCCACCTTGCCGGCGCTAGTAACGATCTGACAGCCGCCCGGCAGCGGCTACCGATAAGCAAGATTACGGAGCAAAGCAAGCGATGAACGATCAGGATGCGTCGACTTTGGACGTAGGATCAGCAGTTCACACCACGAACGGCAGCGCCGGCGGACCGCACATTGTCGTGCGCCAACATGGTGTCGGCCAGAATGGTCACCACAACGGAAACGGACACGTCACGAACGGCCACGGCTCCAACGGGGCCGTACTGCCGAGCGTTGCCGTCGCGGCCGATCCTGCGCAGGCGATCGGGCTCGACGACGAGATCCAGGCCAATACGAAAGAGCTTTGGGATCGCGGCATCGACTGGCCGGTGGTGGTCTGGATCGCAATGGTCCATGTCCTGGCCCTCGTGGCACCGTTCTTCTTCAGTTGGCAAGGATTGGTCGCGTGTGCGATGTTGATCTTTGCCACCGGGGCGGGCGGCGTGTGCATGGGTTACCACCGCTGCCTGACGCACGGCAGCTTCAAGACGTATCGCCCGGTGCGATGGCTGCTCGCGTTTCTGGGCGGGCTGTCGGGCGAGGGCTCGGCACTGACGTGGGTCGCCAATCACCGCAAACATCATTTCTTCAGCGACAAGCACGGCGATCCGCATTCGCCGCGCGACGGCGGCTGGTGGAGCCACATGCTGTGGTTCATGCCCAACTTCGGCCGGCGGTGGCACAGGGAGCTCGTCGAAAAATACGCGCCCGATATCCTCAAGGACAAGGTGATGGTAGTGATGCATCACCTGTTCCTGCCGTCGCATGCGGCCCTGGGCGTCGTGCTGTTTCTGGTCGGCTACTTCGGCACGGCGATCGGCCTGGGCGGCTGGTGGTGCGGGTTTTCGATGGTGTTCTGGGGACTCGGCGTGCGGATGGTGTACGTGCTGCACGTGACGTGGATGATCAACTCGGTAACCCACATGTGGGGTTACCGCCGCTACGAGACCACCGACGACAGCCGCAACCTGTGGTGGGTCGGCCTGCTGGCCTTCGGCGAAGGCTGGCACAACAACCACCACGCCTACCAGCGAGTCGCCAGCCAAGGCCATCGCTGGTGGGAAATCGACGTGACCTACTACATGATCTGGGTCATGGAAAAGATCGGCCTGGCCTGGGACGTGGTGCGGCTGCGGGATATCCCGAAGGGCACGCGGCCGGCGTAATGCTGGCCAACGGGCAGCCGACTTTTGTCCACTCAATAGGGGTCCCAGTTTTTTCGGGCGAAACACTCTGGTTTTGCGCGTCGTGCCGAGTAATCTGCCGCACAGTTACCGTGCGCGCAGCGCCCTCACTGGGACAAAACTCGCGGGGTATTGTCCGTTTGCGCGGCCAAACCAGCGCGGCAATCGGCGGGACGTCGACGAGTTGTAGAGTCGAGAAGTGGCGCGGTGGTTTAGGTGGGGCCTATCGGTGGCCGGCCCTTTCGGTTGCCGGTGCCTCACTAGCCGTGCCATGCTTCCGTTTCCACTTCCCGCTCATCGAACCGGACG
>JBIOWO010000101.1:0-11788 GCA_044868555.1 Lacipirellulaceae bacterium
GAACTCCGATCCCTCTCGGCCGTGCCGAGCGACTCACCCATCACAAACTCGGTCTCACTGGCCGCATCCTGCGGCCGTCAGTTCAATCCGTCGTCCCTAATTACATGGCACGTAATTCCTAGGCTCTTTTCCGGCGAGCGCTGAGCATCACCCCGAAAACGCCCAAGCCGAGCAGCCCGAGCGAGGTCGGTTCCGGCACGCAGCAAGCTACGTCGCCAAAGGTGGTGCCGATGCGAAGCTCGTCGTAAATGCCCTGGCTGGCAGGCAGCGTCGAGTTGGTCTCAAACATGAACTGCGACTCGGCTCCCATCAGGTTCGCCTGGAATTCAATGCCCGAGAAGACGGCATCGGCCGGTCCGATGAGCGCCTCGTCCGTCCCCATCGGATCCACCCAGATCGACACGGAATCGGCGTTGCGCGCGGTGTGCAGATCGAACTTGATCGCGATGCAATGCACCATGCCGTCGTCGGTAATGATGTCCAGACCAGGAGTCAATAGAGTGGACGTCTCGTTACTGTTATTAATCCGTGCGTAGAGCTTGTTTCCGTCGTAGGCGGGCTCGCCAACATCATCGGTTGGGTCATCAAAGTCTCCAAAAGTACCGCTGTAACCGAGCTGCAGCGTCCGTTGCGGATCATCGGCTCCGTTGGCCGGGTTGCCGTCGCCGCCGGTGGCCACGTCATCGTTCCAAATTTCATAGGCCCGATAACCGGTGACCCCGCCTTGCTTCCCGTAACTGATCAGGAAACTGACCCAGTACGTTTGTTCGCTGGCCAAAGTCCACGGCGTCGCCAACGGACGCATGGCCCGTTCCGAGACGCTGCCGGTGTACGGCCCCGGCCCATTGCCGAAGCCCGAATCAAAATTCTGATTGCCGGGAGCCACCGAGCCGCCGATGGATGGATGGAGCTGCCCCGGCTTCGTGGCCGATCCGTCTTGCGCGTCGAGCAGCGTACCGAATCCGGTACCGGTGGTGCCGACCCAGGCACCGTTGAAGAACGCATTCGTCGGGTTCTGGCCGTTAAGGCCGCCCACGGTGTACTCGCCGGCGAGCGGATCCGAGCCAATCTTGAATGGCTCGTAGCCCAACTCTACGGCGTTGGCTGTTCCGCCGAGGCCGGCGGTCAAACAGCCGATGGTCGCGGCCAAGCCCAGTAGACTGAGCCGCCTGGTCAAAACTCTACTACACATTAGACTTTCCCTCCACATAAGTTGCCACACAGGAAACAACAACTCCTACACATGCGAGCACAATCCACCAAACGCCGCCATCCTGGCGACTACCAACACCCTTCCTCGCCGTTTCTGCGTTCCGCCTCCTCACCGGTCACAATTTAGGTTCCCGCGGCCGCCTCTCGCGATTTGGGCGGAGCGGTCGAACCGCGAACATTTAACTTCGGTTTGATCGCCAGCACGCTCGGCTCCAGCTCCTCGTCTGTCGCTTCGATCTCACGAAGAACCAGCTGTGCGCCCAGCTCGCCGATCTTGGCAGCGTCGAATCCGACCGTTGTCAGCGGCGGCGTCATATAGCGGGTTGCGAACAAGTCGTTGAACCCAAGGACGCTCAAATCGCTGGGGATCGCCACACCGTACTGCCACATGGCGTGTACGATCAGCGTCGCTTCCAGGTCGCTGTAGCAAATTACGGCCGTGGGGCGATCGTCGCCGCGGACCACGACATCGATGACTTCCTCTGCGGCAGCGTGCAAATAGGCCCGTCCCTCCAGCCCCACTTCCGCCATGGCCGCCAGGTAGCCGCTCAGGCGGTCCTGGATGCTGCAATGCGGTTTGACTGTTTCGTGCACGAACAGTAGCACTCGCTCGTGCCCCAGCCCGATGAGATACTTTGTGGCGGCGTAGGCACCAGCTACATCGTCCACCACGACCTGCGACAACGTCGGATCCGAGTCGTCGCCCAGCAGCACCAGCGGCAATTGCCGCTTGCGCAATGCGGCGCCAACCTCGGAGGGCAGCGTTTGAAACACCACGCCACCGTCAATCTGTCCTCCCAGCACGATTTCTTCCCAGGCGCCGCTGTCGTCGATGGGGGCAAATACGAGGTGATAGCCAGCTCTTTGCAGCGAGCGGACGAGGCTATTGACCACCGCCGTATTCATGCCTTCGAAGATCCAGGCATCATCCGTATACAGCAGGCCGATGCCGCCCGTGCGGCCACGTGAAAACGCCCGCGCCCGCAGATTGGGTCGATAACCCATTTCAGTGGCGAGCCTCCGTATTCGCTGGGCCGTTTCGGCGCTGCGTCGGTGCGATTCCTTGACGTCGCCGCGTAAAATGCGAGCCACGGTCGAACTCGACACACCCGCTCGCTCCGCAATTTCGTAGATCGTTACCGACATGAAGACCCGTCCAATTCGAAGGCAATGGTCATTGGCATTTCAAAAGCTTCACCTGGCCCTGTCGCTGGCCAATCAGGAAACCCGCGCGTCACGATGGACCATTGCGGTGGTCTCCACTCGCAATTCACGTGCGGAAGCCTGAGAAGAGTGTGTAACCCGCCTTCACAGCGCCGCCGCAAAAGGGTCGACCGCCGATCGCCATCGTCGGCACCCAATATGCCACCGGTGGCATATTATCAAAGCCCGACAAATCCGTCAAGCATTCTTTCGAGAGTTGCAGAAATCTTATTCCAAGGTTGTTGCTTTTCCGGCGAATTGTTCGTAGATAGGGTGGAGGGTGGATTCTGGTTGAGAATCATCGGATCCGCGGCGCCTAAACGCCTTGGCAGTTCAGACTTAGTCGATTCTCGCCACCGGTGCTGAATTGGAATAGGTCGTTTGAATAGGCACCGTCTGGCGGGAAGCATCCCAGGCGGCCCAACGAATACTAGTTTTGCGGGTTGGCACCGCGGAAGCCCGTGTACCGGCGTTCCGAGAACTCCAATTCTCCGACGCCCCTCAGCATCGCTGCCGCGCGTCGTTACATTACTTGAAATGCGAGACATTGTCCCGTGACCGCTGCCCAGGCGACCGTTCTGCGACGACGATTTTCCCGACGGTTCAAAACGGCGGGCGTGACGTATGCCGCGCTGCTGGTTGCATGCGGGCAATGTCGCGACGCGGCGGCTGACGAGGCCGTGCCATCGATTTGCCTCGACTCGATCGGCTACCTACCCGAATCTACGAAGCGCGCAACGGTGGCCGATCCAGGCATCGATTCGTTCCAAGTCCAAAATGTGGTGACGGGCGCCGAGGTCGTTCGTGGCCGCTTGAAGCCGATTGTTGCGGGCACGGATGGAAACCGCAAAATCTTCGTCGCTGATTTTTCCGAGCTCCGTCAGCCCGGTGCTTATGTGCTGGCCATCCCCGGTGGAAATACGTCGGCCTCGTTTGTCGTGGCGGAGGACGCTTTCAATTGGCCCTTCTATTGCGTGGCGCGGGGGATGTATCTCTGGCGGTGCGGCACTGCCGTGGCCGGTGAATTCGGCGACCACACGTTTCAGCACGCCGCCTGCCACCTCGACGACGCGCTGCTCGACCCGGCCGGCGGGCTGGCAGGTGAGCGTAAGGACGGCGTGGGTGGCTGGCATGATGCAGGCGACTACAACAAGTATACGGTCAACGCTGCCTTCACAGCAGGCATGATGCTCACGGCCTGGGAGCATTTCCGCGACCGGCTTGAGGGACTCAATCTGAATTTGCCTGAGTCGGACAACGCCTTGCCCGACGTTCTGGATGAGATTCGTTGGGAGCTCGAATGGCTGCTCAAGATGCAGGCCGAAAATGGCAGCGTTTATCACAAGCTCTCCACGCTCAAATTTGGCGGCCGCGGATTGCCCGACAAGGAAAAGGCGCCGCGATATTACAGTCCGTGGGGCTCGGCGGCGACGGCTAGCTTTGCGGCGGTAATGGCCCAGGCCGCCCGTGTGTACCACCCATTCGATGAGGAATTTGCCGCGCGGTGTTTGGCGGCCGCGGAAAAGAGCTTCGAGTTTTTGAGGGCCCACGGCGGCGATCATCGGCCCGATCAGTCCGCCTTCGCAACCGGCGGATACGATTCACCCGACACCGACGATCGTCTGTGGGCGGCGGCCGAATTGTGGGAAACGACGGGCAAGCCTGAATACTTGCACGACTTGGAGCAGCGGGTGCAGGCCCGCTCTGTTTCAGCTCGCGGCCCGTCGAGCACTCTGGATTCCGACTGGGATTGGGGCCATGTCCGCAATCTCGGCGTATTCACGTACCTATTATCGGAGCGCGACGGCCGAGATCCGGCCGTGGTCGCCCGCGTTCGTGATGATGCGACCCGCACGGCGGACGCAATCGTCGATACGGCCGGCCGGCATCCATATGCCCGTCCGCTCGGCAACCGTTATTACTGGGGCTCCAACGGCACCGTGGCCCGACAAGCGATGAATCTCGAAGTGGCCCATCGCATCTCGGGCAATCTAAAATATCGCGCGGCCATGCTCGATGCATTACATTATTTGTTCGGCCGCAACCCGTACGGCCGCTCGTTCGTGACTGGGCTGGGCCATGCACCGCCATTGCACCCGCACGATCGCCGCAGCGGCGGGGATGACGTCGACATGCCGTGGCCGGGCTACCTGGTCGGCGGCCCGTGGCCCAAAGCGACCGACTGGCACGATGTCGTGGAGGATTTCCGCACCAATGAAATCGCCATCAACTGGAACGGCGCGTTGATCTACGCCCTGGCGGCGTTTGTCGAGCCAGAAAGCTTTGCAGAGTCAGTGGCCCAGGACATGGTCGCAAGCGAAGCCAAGAGCGCCCGCAACAAGGATGCTGAGTAAATGACACTGCATCCGATCGACATCGCGATCATCGTCGTCTACATGCTCGGCATGATCGTCGTGGGGTTCATCGTCGAGCGCCGCGCCCGGGCCGGCATCACCAGCTACTTCCTCGGCGGCAATGAGATGCCTTGGTGGGTGCTGAGCATGTCCAACGCGGCCTCGATGTTCGACATCTCGGGCACAATGTGGCTCGTGTCGCTGCTCTACGTCTACGGCCTCAAAAGCGTGTTCATTCCCTGGCTGTGGCCGGTGTTCAATCAGATTTTTTTGATGGTCTACCTTTCAGCGTGGCTGCGCCGCTCGCGGGCGGTCACCGGGGCCGAATGGATCACGCTGCGATTCGGCCGCGACTCAGGGGCCGAAGCCTCACGGCTGAGCGTGGTAATCTTCGCGCTTGTGAGCGTGATCGCATTCACCGGCTATGCGTACGTCGGCATGAAGCTGTTTGCGGCCGAATTCTTCCCGGCCACCTTCTCGCCCGATACCTACGCCGTGGCCATTATCGGCGTGACGACGCTCTACACCGTCGTCGGCGGTCTGTATAGCGTCGTCCTCACGGACATGATCCAGTTTCTGATCATGATCGTTTGCAGCATCGCGTTGGGCATTATCGCGATGCAGCAGGTTTCGCCCGAATCCCTCTCGGCGGTGATCCCGGCCGGCTGGACCGACATCTCCTTCGGCTGGCTGCTTGACCTCGATTGGACGACGCTCAATCCGGCCGCCCAGGCACGCGTCGAGGGCGACGGCTACCAACTGTTCTCCGTGTTCATGATGATGATGGTGTTCAAGGGCATCCTGGTCAGCGCGGCCGGGCCGGCGCCGAACTACGACATGCAGCGCGTCCTGGCGGCGAAGAACCCGCGCGAAGCCGCGATGATGAGCGGCCTGGTGACTGTCGTGCTGTTTGTGCCCCGCTACTTCATGATCGCCGGACTCACGGTCCTGGCGCTGGTTTACTTGAAGGGCCACCTCACCGAGGCTAGCGACACGGCGTTCGAACAGTTATTGCCCGTCGTGACCCGCGACTTCGTGCCCGCCGGCCTCAGGGGGCTGTTGATTGCCGGCCTGCTGGCTGCATTCATGTCGACGTTCGCGGGCACGATCAACGCGGCGGCCGCCTACCTGGTCAACGACGTGTACAAACGCTACCTGCGGCCCAACGCCAGCGAACGCGAGTACATTCGAGCCAGTTACTTCAATTCGCTGGTGGTCGTCGTGGTCGGTTGCGGGGCCGGCGTCTTTATTCCTTCAGTCAACGTGGCTACCAATTGGATCGTCTCGGCCTTGTGGAGTGGCTACGCCGCGCCGAACATCCTGAAGTGGCACTGGTGGC
Source organism: Lacipirellulaceae bacterium (assembly GCA_044868555.1). GTDB lineage: Bacteria > Planctomycetota > Planctomycetia > Pirellulales > Lacipirellulaceae > JABDGM01. The sequence continues at coordinate 6,109 of JBIOWO010000101.1, forward strand.
GGTTTAACGGCTGGGGCTATTTCTATGGAATGATCTTTGGCATCGTCGGCGCGCTGGCCTTGCTGACGGTGCCGTTCGAAGTGACGCCGCTGCAGGCGTTCCCGTTCCTGATGCTGTTTTCGGCGGTCGGCGCCGTCGGCGGAAGCCTGCTCACGCAGCCCGAGGAGGAAGATGTGCTCGTCGACTTCTACACCCGCACCCGGCCGTGGGGCTGGTGGAGACCGATCCTGGCGGCCGTGCACCGCCGCAACCCGGAGTTTCAGCCCAATCGCGACTTCGGTCGCGACGTGTTCAACGTCGTAGTGGGCACCACCTGGCAGACGGCGTTCATCGCGCTGCCGATCTATGTCGTGATTCACATGTGGCGCGAGGCCGGCATTTGCCTGGCGATCATCGCCGTGACGTCGACGATCCTCAAGTTCACGTGGTACGACCGATTGGAGCCGGCAACTGTACCGGCCAACTAGCAACTGGAAAGATGTGCATCCAATGAAGTTTGGTCACTTTGACGATGAGCGCCGCGAATACGTTGTCCAGACGCCGCAGACGCCCAGCCCCTGGATCAACTACCTCGGGAGCGAGCAGTTCTATTCGCTGTTCTCGCACACCGGCGGCGGATACTGCTTCTACCGCGATGCGCGGCTGCGGCGGATCTTGCGGTACCGCTACAACAGCATCCCGGCCGACTCCAACGGTCGATATTTCTACCTCCGCGACGAGGCGGATGGCGACTACTGGTCGGTTGGCTACATGCCGGTGAAGCGGCCGGTGGATCATTTCGAATGCCGGCACGGGTTGGGCTACTCGCGGCTCGAAAGCCGGCGGAAGGAGATTACGTCGTCGCTGCTGGCCTTCGTGCCGCTGGGCTTCAACGCGGAAGTGCTGCACGTGACGCTCGAAAATCACAGCTCCCACCCGCGGCGGCTGAAACTGTTTTCGTACGTCGAGTTCTGCCTGTGGAACGCGCTCGACGACATGACCAATTTTCAGCGCAATCTGAGCACGGGCGAAGTAGAAGTCGACGGCCAGACGGTTTACCACGTGACGGAGTACCGTGAGCGGCGGAATCATTTCGCGTTTTTCCACGTGAACCATCCGATCATCGGCATCGACACGCAGCGCGAGGCGTTTGTCGGGCAGTACAACGGATTGCACGACCCGGCTGCCGTCGCCGAGGGCCGGTCGCGCAATTCGGCGGCCAGCGGCTGGTCGCCCATCGCGTCGCACTGCCTGGAGCTCGAATTGGGCCCCGGCGAAAAGAAAGACATCACGTTTCTATTGGGCTATGCCGAGAATCCGCCGGAAGCGAAGTGGTCAGCCCCCGGACAGTTGAACAAGCGGCCGGCCCAACAAATGATCGAATCGTTTCAGTCGGCCAGGCAAGTCGACGCGGCGCTGGCGGCGCTGCGGGCGCATTGGGCCCGGTTGGTGGGCAGCTTTCAGCTCGAGGCCGAGGATCCGCGGCTGCGTCGCATGGTGAACACCTGGAATCCCTACCAGTGCCTGGTCACATTCAACCTGTCGCGGAGTGCCAGCTATTACGAATCTGGGATCGGCCGCGGCATGGGCTTCCGCGATTGCAATCAAGATCTGCTGGGCATGGTGCACATGGCGCCCGAGCCGGCCCGGCAGCGAATTCTCGACCTGGCCGCCACGCAATTCCCCGACGGCAGCGCCTACCATCAGTATCAGCCGCTCACCAAGCGCGGCAATCACGACATCGGCACCGGCTTCAACGACGACCCGCTGTGGTTGGTGCTGGCCGTATGTGAGTACGTGAAAGAAACCGGCGACGCCGGCATTTTGGATGAAGTCGCCCCGTTCGACCACGATGCGAACAATTCGGCGCCTCTTTGGGAGCATCTTCGGCGGGCGTTCGAACATGTTGTCGAGCATCGCGGTCCGCACGGGTTGCCGCTCATCGGCCGGGCCGATTGGAACGATTGCCTCAACCTCAATTGCTTCTCGTCCGACCCGGACGAGCCGTTCCAAACCGCTCGCAGCACTGCCGGCGACGTGGCCGAGTCGGTGTTGATCGCCGGCATGTTTGTGTTTATCGGCGACCAGTACACGGAGCTGTTGCGTCACCTGGGCCGCGGCGACGAGGCCGATCGTGCCGCCGCCCGCGTGGCCGATATGCGAGCCGCCGTCGAGCAGCACGGTTTCGACGGCCGCTGGTTTCTCCGCGCGTATGATGCGCAGGGCCGCAAGGTCGGCAGCTCCGAAAATCAGGAGGGACAAATCTTCGCCGAGCCACAGGGTTTTTGCGGGATGGCGGGAATCGGCAAAGAGAACGGCCTGTGCCAGCGGGCGCTCGACTCCGTGGCCGAGCGGCTGTCGTCGCGATTCGGCATCGTGCTGCAACAGCCGGCATACACGCGCTACTATGCGGAACTGGGTGAGATCAGTTCGTATCCGCCGGGCTACAAGGAGAACGCCGGCATCTTCTGCCACAATAATCCGTGGATCATGATCGCCGAATCGTTATTGGGCCGCGGCGAGCGGGCCTACGACTACTACCGCCGCATCGCGCCGGCATTCCTGGAGGAGTTTCAGGAAATCCACCGGGCGGAGCCTTATGTCTATGCACAGATGATCGCCGGACCCGACGCGGCCAATTGCGGTCAGGCCAAGAATTCGTGGCTAACAGGCACTGCCGCCTGGAATTATGTTGCCATCTGCCATTACATGCTCGGCATTCGGCCGGAGCACGCCGGCCTGCGCATCGCACCGGCCATCGTTCGCCAGATCGGGTCGTATCGCGTAACCCGCCGCTGCCGCGGCGCCGAGTACGCGATCTTCGTCAGTTGTGCGAACGATGGACGCGAACCGGGCCTGTACGTCGACGGCAAACGGCTAACGGGCGACGTTGTGCCGTACGCGCAGCGCGGTGCCCGTGTGGCCGTCGAATGCATTTTGCATGGTTGTTAGCGTGTAATGAAGCGTGCTATGTTCACGACGCCCCTCAAGCGCTCTTTGGTTTCTTCTGAGAGCGGACGGGGCGAGGGGTAGCTCGCACCGAATTGTTCAGTGCCACGGCGGCGCGAATGAGCGCCTTGAACGCCTTTTCATCAATCTTGTCGCCCTCACGCAAATCGATGGCACGCCTGGTGTTGCCTTCGAGGCTGGAGTTGAAGAGGCCCGCAGGATCCTTGAGCGAGGCTCCCTGGAAGAAGGTCAATTTCACCTTGTCCTTGTACCTCTCGCCGGTGCAGATGATTCCGGCATGCGACCAGACCGGTACTCCCGCCGGATTGGAGGGCTTCCTCCACTTCACCTCCTCGACCGCTTCGGGATCGGCCTCGTGGATGAGCGTTCGGACCCGAGCAAGCGCCTCGTCCCGCCAATCGCTCGGTTCCTTGATTTTCGCATCAATCCGCCGAGCGGAAGAGTTTCCTCCTGTTCCTTCCTTCGAGCTGCTCTTTTCCTTCCTCGACTCGGTTATCGCTTTTTTCATGGTAGTTGTCGTTCGGCGTGTCACTTGCGTATCGCTAGTCAGCACTCACGAGATCTGCGTCGGTAATCCCACCAATGTTAACATTTCCGCGCCCGCGGAGTTGTTGCAGCCATACCAGTCATCGCCGTTAGCTTCATCTGGCGCACGGCGAACTAGGAAATGCTCACCGGCGAGATAATACGATGGCCGATCGATGTCGCAAGCGTATTCGCCGTTGATCCACACCGGCTCAGTTTTGAGTCCCGCTTCCCCGAACCTTGCCAATGCCTCAGGTGCCACCGCGAGAATCTCTGACCCGAACATCAACTCCTGCAGTACGAAGCTCACTAGGAAATGAGAAAGCGGTTTTTCCAGTTGCCTCCACTCATTGACCGCGTTCCTATGTGAACAGTTTTCACTTATCCACACCGGCGGATCGGCACCGGTTGGCTCCGTTGCAGCCACCCAAACGCCTTGGTTTTCCCACACGAACACCAGGAGATTGTCCATTAATTGCAGCGTCGGCGCGTACTCCTTCTTTCGTATCGCGCAAAGGGTGTCCTGCATGCAAAATCGATTCGCGTAAGGCGCTCGCGGATTGTGCCCCGGCCAACGGCCAGCAAACCTGAAGAAGCGTCGCAGGGGAGCAGGCATCTCAATGGATTGGAGTTCATTCTCCGACTCCCCGAATTCCGGTCGCCGCGGCCCGAGGTATCGCTGAAGAAGCTGTTCCAGCGCGGTCATCCGTGCGTCAGTGTTTGTGTCGGGAATGATTGGTTCCATATGGAAGGCCGAGGAGCAATCAATCGCATATCGCTAGTCAGCAATCACATTCGTTCGCCCGGCAATCGGCTGGCTTGCTTCACCCAACGGGCAAATTGCGCCTCGTCGAGCGGGTCGTCCTCGTGAATGTCGAGGTAGCGCACTTCCTTCTGCTTCGACTTGCCCGGCGGGACGGGACGCAGCGACGTGCCGCGGAAGAATGCCACCTTGATGTACTTCGTGAAGCAATGGATGCCGAGGAACCAGCCCTGGCCCTCGATGCCATACAAGGGCGAGTTCCATTTGACGGCCTTGTACACGTCGGGGACGGTGCGCGTAATGAGCGCGTCGAGGCAGCGCCCGACCTCGCTTTTCCAGCCCGGCATGGCCGCGATGTAGGCCTCGACGGGGGCGTTGCCATACGCCTTCGCGATCTGCGGGTTGCCGCCGGAGAGGAGCTTCGGCTTTGCGGCCTTGCGGGACTGCGACTTCGACACCGTCTTGCGCGGCATGGCCGCCTTCGCAACGCCCCGCTTGGCGGCCTTGTCGCCGCGGCGACCGACTTGCGCCGATTTCTTGGGCGACTTACCAGCCATTGCGTTCACTCCAGAACCGAATTGACGTCGAAACGGTGACTACTCCGACGACTCTGCGCCGCCCGTCATCCGGCCTGACGTAGCGGATCGGTTTGACCTTTTGACAACCCACGATGAAACCAGGAGTCTAACGATTGCGGCAGACTGCCAGTCCAGACAGCCGCTGCAGGTCACCGGAGATTAGCGCAACTTTTTTCTCTCGCGACCAACCCTTTAGTTGCCGTTCGCGTCGGACCGCTTGTTCGAGAGTCGCAAATGATTCCTGGTGCACGAGCTGGACGGGCGTCCGCTTCGCAGTATACGTCGGCTCAAGTTTAGAATTGTGTACTTCCAGTCGCTGCGCAACATCGTGCGTCAAGCCAACGTAGAAGCTGCCGTCACTGCACTTAAGGATGTACACAAAGTGCTTCCGAAGAATCCTTTGGCAATTCGACTCGCGGCGAATTGTCTAGTCACAATTTCCCGCGTGGCCCACTCACAGCAATGGCCTACCCTTCGACAGGCTCAGGACGAGCCATTATTGAGAATGGCCTGCCATGAGCGAGCGACAACATGGGAATGGTCCTTCGACTCGCCTAGGCTCGCTCAGGACATTCGACCCGCTGTCCCTACTATGGCTTTACTCGATCGTCGTTACATAGTCTGTCGAATGGCCTGCCATGAGCGAGCCTAGGCGAGTCGAATGGAGCGGAAGGGAGTCGAACCCTCGACCTCTGCATTGCGAATGTACGCTAGACGACGCTTGAAAACGCGGAAGTTACGGCATTTCAAGCACTTGCTTCCATCTTAGTTACTGCACATTTTGCATACAATGCCCTGCTTTTCCACCGAAGCATGTATGTTAGCGTGTAGTGCCTGCTGTGACTATTCAACCGCTAGTGCGGGC
>JBIOWO010000102.1:0-3290 GCA_044868555.1 Lacipirellulaceae bacterium
AGCGGCGTGGATGGGGTCGGGAGTCGAGACCGTTTTCCGTTGGCGTGACGAATACTGCTTCAACGCCGTTCGGTTCGTCGAGCCGTGTTGAAGACTCCCGACCCCTGGGAGCGGCATCTAGTATCCAGCATCCCGCGCATGATAGTCTGAGTGCATGGATCAGCGCTCTGACGATGAACGATTTCCGGGCCGTGCTCAGGTGTGGCGGCTTCGCACGCGCTCGCTCGAGTTGCCGCGCCGGCCGCTGGTGATGGGCATCGTCAACGTCACGCCCGATAGCTTTTCGGACGGCGGGCAGTTCTTGGATGCGGGGGCGGCCGTTGCGCGCGGCCTGCAGCTCGTGGCGGATGGCGCCGATCTGATCGACGTCGGCGGCGAGAGCACGCGGCCGTACTCCGAACCTGTGCTGGCTGCGGAAGAATTGCAGCGCGTGCTGCCGGTGGTCCAGCGGCTCGTTCGACAGGTGCCGATCCCCGTTTCGATCGATACGGGGAAAGCGGCAGTGGCCCGGGCTGCGATCGACGCCGGCGCCGAAATCGTCAACGACGTGACGGGCCTCGCGGGCGACCCGGCGATGATTCCGCTCGTCGTCGAGACGGGCGTCGGCGTGTGTGCGATGCACATGCAAGGCACGCCGCAGACGATGCAGGATAAGCCCAAGTACGACGACGTCGTCACCGAGATTCGTGAGTATCTGCGCGGGCGGCGCGACGCACTGGTGGCGGCCGGCGTGGCGCGGGAACGAATCTGTCTTGACCCTGGCATCGGCTTTGGCAAAACGCACGCTCACAACATCGAGCTGATGGCCAACTGCCATGCGTTTCACGAATTGGGCTGCCCGCTTTTGGTCGGCCACTCGCGCAAAGGATTCCTGGGCAAGCTGCTGGGCGACGATCAGGCCGACCGCACGAGCGCGACGGTCGGCGCCGCGCTCGCACTCGCCGTGCAAGGTGTCCAGATCGTGCGCGTCCACGATGTCCGCCCGGTCCGCGAAGCGTTCCTGGCGTTCGAGGCCTGTGGCGGCCTGTAGTAGGCACACTCCGTGTGCCGTAACGGAAGCGGCGATTGGTCGGTCAGGCGAACACATTAGGCAGCGGTTATCGGTGGTTCAGCTACGGCACGCGGAGCGTGCCTGCTACAAATCTCGATGCTGTCGGCCGCAAGCCAACGTTGACCCAACTTGGGAATTGGACGATACTTAATGGGTTCAACGCGGGCCGCAATAGTGCGCTTGCAAGCATCGACTCCCAGAGTGGATTCGGACGATGGCTGTGGCTGCCGAAATTGATCTGGCCAGGTACTGCGCGGAAGTTGCCGCCCGGGCCAAGATTGCGTCCGCGCGGCTGGCGACCGTCGGCGGCGAGATCAAGGCACAATGGCTGCGGCGGTCGGCCGAACTCGTGCGCGACCGCTCGCAGCAAATCGAAGCGGCCAACGCTCGCGATCTAGCGGCCGCGCCTGGTTACGGCCTCGATGATGCGCAAATTGACCGCCTGCGACTGACGCCCAAGCGTATCGAGGAAATCGCCGCCGGCTTGGAAGATGTCGCGGCTTTGCCGGAGCCCATCGGCGAGATCATCCGCTCGACGATCCGGCCCAACGGGTTGCGGATCGACAAGGTCCGCGTGCCGCTCGGCGTCGTGTTTTTCATTTACGAATCGCGGCCCAATGTGACGGCCGACGCGGCTGCGATCTGTGTCAAAGCCGGCAACGCCGTGATCCTTCGCGGCGGCAAGGAGGCGATGCATTCGAGTCGGGCCGTCGTCGATTTGCTGGCCGAGGCGGCCGACGAGATTGGCCTGCCGGCAGACTCCGTGCAATTGGTCAGCACGACGGATCGCGCGGCCGTGGCCAAGTTTCTGGCGATGCCCGAGTACATCGACCTGGCCATACCCCGCGGCGGAGAGGGCCTCATTCGCCACGTCGCGGCCGAGGCCAAGATGCCCGTCATCAAACATTTCACCGGCAACTGCCACGTGTACGTCGACGCCGATGCCGACCTCGTGATGGCCCACGAAATCCTGATTAACAGCAAGTGTCAGCGGATGGGCGTGTGCAACGCAGCCGAGTCGCTGCTGGTGCATGCCGACGTGGCCGGCGAATTCCTGCCGCCCGCGGGCCGGGCGCTCGCCAAGCACGGCGTCGAAGTCCGCGGCGACGAACGGACCTGCGAACTAGTTCCAGAAGCTAAATCGGCAAGCGATGAAGATTACGCGACCGAATACTTGGGGCCGATCATTTCGTCGCGCGTGGTCGGCTCGCTGAACGAGGCGATCGAGCACATCAATCGCTATGGATCAAAACACACCGACGCCATTGTCACGACGAACCTGGAGGCGTCGCGCGAATTTGCCGCCCGCGTCGACAGCTCGGCCGTGATGATCAACGCCAGCACGCGGTTCAACGACGGCGGCCAGTTCGGGCTGGGCGCGGAGATCGGCATCAGCACCGACAAGTTCCACGCCCGCGGCCCCTGCGGCGTCGAGGAGCTCACCAGCTACAAGTACGTAGTCCAAGGAGAGGGGCAGACGAGGGAATAGGGTTGAGAGTTTGGTGTTGAGGGTCGAGGGTCAGAACCCTCAACGTTCAACCCTCAACCGTCAACCCTCCCGCAAAGGAGTGCACGATGAGTGGCGACGTTCTCAGTCAGACCGAAGTCGAGAGTCTGCTCAAGGCGATGGACGGCCGCGATCCGGATGTGGTCGCCGACGCTGCGACCAGCCGGGTCAAGCATCGCGACAAGATCTCGCCGTACGACTTCAAGCGCCCCGAGCGCGTCGGCAAGGAGCAGATGCGCTCGCTGCAGACGATGCACGAGGCGTTCGGCCGCAATTTCGGCGCCGCCCTGTCGGCGCTGTTGCGGACCATCGTCGAGCTCAAGCTCACCAGCGTCGATCAGCTCACGTACAGCGAGTTCGTGTTCAGCCTGGAGAATCCAACCTGCTTCAACCTGATCAACGCGGCGCCGCTGGAAGGCCAGTTGATCCTCGACATCAATCTGTCGCTGTTGTTCCCGATCATCGATCGCATGTTGGGCGGCGGCACTGATACGGCCCCACCCACCCGCCGGCCGCTCACGGACATCGAGCTCCGCCTCGTGTCGCGGATCACCGACTTGTTCTGCAAGGAAATGAAGCATGCCTGGGATAACGTGCTCGATTTGAATCTGTCGATCGACCGCGTCGAGAGCAATCCGCAGCTCGTACAGATCGTGCCGCCCAACGAAGTCGTCGTGCTGATCAGCTTCGAACTGACGCTCGGCGACGCCCGCGGCATGATGAATCTGTGCA
>JBIOWO010000103.1:0-7622 GCA_044868555.1 Lacipirellulaceae bacterium
TGCCGCCGACGCCGCCAGTCGAAAAAGAGTCCCGACCCCCTAGGCTGGCGCGCGGGGCCTGCCCGAACGGGCGGCGGACTGTAGCAAATCGCGGCGGTCGGCGTCTACGGCGGAATTGCAAGCGGCGGACAGTCTCCTGCTGGCGCCAGCATCCGCCTGCCCTGCTCACAGCCTCGGTACAACCCGTGCGACCCGAATCGCCCCTGCCTGCCGCCGTTTTGTAACCTATGGTTGTGTGGCTCGAAACTCCGCGCGCTTTTTGGGGCAGATTCTAGTTAGCGTGGACCGGCCGGCCGCGATGCGCGTCTTTGCGCCGTCACGCGCGCCGGCGCCCCAGGGCAGCGACTTCGGGGCCACGGCATTCCAACCACGATCCGTTTTCGGCGGAGAGCGCCCATGAACCGAGCATTAATCGATGGTTCCCCTGATACCGACTGGCCGACGATATTGTGCATCGACGACGACCCACAGATTCCCCAGGCGATTCAACTCCGTCTGCGGTCGTACGAAGTGAATGTGCTGTCTGCCTATCACGGCATGCACGGGTTCTGGCTGGCGATGACCGAGCGGCCCGACCTGGTGATCACCGACATGCGCATGCCGCAGGGCCAAGGCGATTACGTCATCGAATGCTTGCGCAATAATTCCGACACCAGCGCGATTCCAGTGATCGTCTTGACGGGTCAGCGCAAGGCGGACGTTCAGCAGCGGCTGCACGGGCTGGGAGTGCAGACAGTATTCACGAAGCCCGCGCGGTTCGACGAATTGCAGGCGGCAATCGAGCAGCACGTGCCGCTGCGCGCACGCGAATTGGAAGAACTCTGTGTGGCACGCCCCTGAGCCTCCGGCGAAGGGCGTGGTGATCCGATCACACTCGCCACGCCCATCGCTGGAAGCTCTGAGCGTGCCGCCCGACTGAACTACAAAACTGGGGCAGAACCGTGGATCGCAAACAACTTCACGTGCTCTTGGTGGAAGACGACTCGGGCGACGCCTGTTTGACGCGGCGTGCGCTGAATCAAATCAGCGACCCCCATTACGCGGTCGACGTGGCGACGTCGCTCGCGGAGGCCGAGGGCCGCCTGCGGAGCGCGGTCTACGATATCGTCCTCTTGGACCTGGGGCTGCCCGAATCGGTAGGCATCGAAACCGTGGCCAAGTTTCGCGAGCGTAGTCCGCAACCGCTGCCGATTATCGTGCTGACGAATCTCGACGACCAGGAGGCCGCACTCGAATCGCTCGACAAGGGCGCTCAAGACTACATGGTCAAGGGCCACATTTCGCCCGACACGCTCTCGCGCTCGATCCGCCACGCCATGCAGCGCCAGCAACTGCTGGAGCAATTGCAAACTGCTAACGAGTTGCTGCAGCAGCGGAGCGAACGGCTCACCGAGCTGTACAACACGGCCCAGCAGTTCGTCGACAACGTCTCGCACGAGTTCCGCACACCACTGACCGTGATCCGCGAGTTTACGTCGATCATTCGCGACGGTTACGACGGCCCCGTCTCGCCCAAGCAAATCGAGCACCTGGACAAGGTGTTGCACCGCACCGACGACCTGGCACTGATGGTCGACGACATGCTCGACACGAGCAAACTCGAAACCGGCCTGCTCGGCGTGTGGCGGCGGCCCTGTTCGGTGCCCGATCTCGTCGCCAACACCATCGGCCAAGTCAAAGCGCGGGCCGAGTCGCACAACGTGCGGCTCTCCAACGCCTGCACCCCCGCGCTGCCGCAAGTGTTTTGCGACGAGGAGAAGGCCCAGCGCGTGCTTATCAACCTGGCGGTCAACGCGATCAAGTTCACGCCCGCCGGCGGCACGGTCGAGCTCTGGGCCCGACTGGGCGACGACCCGGCCGAGGTCGTCGTCGGCGTCACCGACAGCGGGCCCGGCATCAGCCCCGAAAACCTCGAAATCATCTTCGAGCGATTCAAACAGGTGGACGCCAATCTCCGCTCCAGCACGAAAGGTTTCGGCCTGGGACTGAACATCGCCAAGGAGCTCGTGCATCTCAATCTGGGACAGATGCACGTCGAAAGCCGGGTCGGCGCCGGCAGCACATTTTCGTTCACGCTGCCGCTCAACGACCCGGCCATCGTATTCGACCGATTCACACAGCGGATCGACGCGCGCCAGGAAGCGGGCGCCTGGATTTCGCTGATGGTCGCCTCGCTGGGCGCGGAATCCAAGGAAAGCGTGGCGCCGGTCGTCGACGAATTCCTGCAGCGGAGCGTGCGGGCGCAAGACCTGGTGATCCAGGCCGACCCGCGGCGGTGGATCGTGGCGGCCGCGTGTCCCGAACGCGAAGTGCCGAATCTTATCGAGCGCTTGCAGCAAGGCTGGCAGGATTACGCGCGGAATTGCCCGCAGGCCGAGTTGCCGCAATTGTTCATGTTGCACGATCACACGTTTTCGCGTGACTGCGACCATGAAAGGCTGCGGAAGGAATTCGATGCACTGCTCGGCAACCGCATCCACAAGAAGGTGGGCGGCACGGTGTTGGTCGTGGACGACGACCGCGAAGTGAATTCGTGCCTGGGTGTTCGCCTGCAGGCGGCCGGTTACGAAGTGCTCTCCGCCTTCGACGGCAACGAGGGTCTCTCCGCCGCCATCGAGCACCATCCCGACGCCGTGGTGCTCGACGTGCGAATGCCCGGCAAAGACGGTATGGCTGTGCTCCGCGAGCTGCGCCATCGTCAAGATACGCGGAAGACGCCCGTCGTGATGCTCTCGGCCAACGTCCGCGACCAGCACTCCGCCCTGGAAGCAGGCGCCAATTTTTGGGTCTCCAAGCCGTACGAGCCCAAGGCCGTGCTGTCGGCCATTGAATCGTCGATCAGCGAAAGGAGCCTGGCGTGAGCCACCCGTTGAGTCAAAACCTGGCGGCCCAGTCACAGGAGCGGCCGGCCACCACGTCGCGAACGATCGTCATCGCCGACGACGACGTGGACCTGGTCGACCTGCTAACGCAGCGCTGCACGCATCTGGGCTGCTCGGTGATCGGCGTTCACAATGCCATCGACGCCCTCAACGTCATCCATCATGCCATGCCCGACCTGGTGTGCATCGACGTCAACATGCCCGCCGGCAACGGACTCAGCGTGTGTGAAATGATGGCCACCGACGAGCGGCTGCGGTCGATCCCGGTGATTGTGCTCTCCGGCGCCTGCGACGAGCAAACCATCCGCCGCTGCCACGACATGTTGATCTACTACGTGGAAAAGAACGCCGACGTCTGGAGCCGCCTCGAACCACTTGTTGACGAACTACTAATTCGACGCGCCGCTTGCGGCTTAGCGCCCGCTTCACCCAACCGAGAGTCAAAACCCATGCTCACTTCAGCCAAACACGCCAGCACCAGCCCGGCCGAAAACTCCTTGATGGACGCCGTGTTCTCCATGCTCGGCGCCGATATGGAGCCGTCGACGCAGCCCCACGACGCCGTCGACGACGCCCATTCGCCCCGCTCGGAACCGGAGCCGCCGTGGGTATTGTGCATCGACGACGATGCCGACTTCAGCGACGCGCTCAAATGCCGGCTCGAATCGTATGGCGTCGCCGTGATCCGCGCCTTCAGTGGCATGGAGGGCTACCGACTGGCCTTCACCAACCCGGCCAGCGCGATTCTGCTCGACTACAACATGCCGAACGGACAGGGCGATTACGTCCTCGGTCGGCTCCGCGAAAACCCGGTCACCCGCGACATCCCGGTCATCGTGCTCACCGGCATCCGCGACAAATCGTTGGAGCGCAAAATGTACGGCCTGGGAGCGAAGAGCTATCTCACCAAGCCGATCAAGTTCGAGACGCTCCGCGACGAGCTGGCCAAGCACATCGAGATTCTCGCCATGCCGGCAATGTAGTAGGCACACTCCGTGTGCCGTAACAGAAACACCAAATTGCGCGGCCGCTCGTCTTCGGTGGCAGTCGTTTTCGTTAATTCTGCCACGGCACGCGGAGCGTGCCTGCTACACTAGGCTTTGTCTCAAAAGCTGTAGCGGAACTCGCAAGAGTTCCGAAATCATCAGAAGTTTTGCAACTTCCGCTACGCGAAATCGGCGTTTTGAGACAAAGCCTAGTGGTCCAGATACTGCCCGCACCCCGGGCAGCGGGCGTACCACATCGGCACGTGCTGGCCGCACTTGCAGCGGATGTTGTGCCGGATCACCGACGAACCGAGCAGGCTGCCGCTCGTGCCGCTGCCCGCCGCATTCGGCATTTCGCTCGGATCATCGAACACGTGTGAATCCGAGGTGGACCCGTGCTTGTGGGCCGCCGCCTGCCGGCGCTGGATCGCTTCCTTTTGCAGCACGTCGCTCGCCGGCGTGGCCGTCAGCGCGTCCGGCACGAGCACGATCACCTGGCCTTCGCAATGAGGGCACAGGCCCTTCTTGCCCGCGTACTTGTCCTTGACCTTGAAGATATGTCCGTTCGGACATTCGACTTGAATACCCATAGTCGGCCGGCCTCCCCACTCGCTGAGGACTGACAGTCGACTGCCAACGCCCACGCGGAGACCGCCACCATGTGCGGCGGCCACCGATGACTTGGCAGCCGTGCCGTTGTGCCTCGTTCTCTGAAACCGGCGGCGAAAGACTCGCACAGAGTCAATTCAATTATAGTCGGTCAAGCGTGCGCAGGTGCAACCGAGCGCTGCTGCGGCAAATTGCGCCGCGACGTTTCGACCCGCTTGTGCCTGCGACGGATGGTCGTTTGCTTCAAGAGGAGATATTTCGCACGAACGCGCGACACCATCCCCGTCGGGGCCCGCCGCGAGGAAGAATCCCCTCGCTCCCGAACCCAACTTCCAGCCTAACACGCCCTGCAGCAAATGGCAACCACGGCTGACCTTAGCCACATTTCGAACGGCCCGCTGTTCGGGGGTGCCGACCCCGATTTACACTGGCACTGATGTCGAAACTTGCACTCCAAATGCGACGGCTGGTGCCGCTAGCCGTCCTGGCCCTTCTGGCCCTGGCCGCGTTGTGGCTGGTCGACGCGCGGGTCGGCCGACTGTGGCTCAACACCGCGCTCTTGGCCGGCGGGGCGTGCCTGGTGGCCCTGCCGATCGGCACCCTGGCCGCCGTGGCCATTTTCAAAACCGACGTGCCGGGGCGACGCTTCGCCGCCGTGATGCTCGCGGCCATGCTGTTCATCCCCTTGTATTTGGTCACGGGCGCATGGGACGCCGGCTTCGGCATCCAAGGCTGGCACACGCTCGCCAACAATCCGCACCTGGCCCACGAGCCGTGGCTCGCCGGCTGGCGGGCCGCCATCTGGGTGCACGCTCTCGCTGCCGTGCCATGGGTGGTGCTGATCGTCGGCGCCGGCCTGCGCAGCGTCGAAGCCGAGCTCGAAGAAGACGCTGCGCTGTGTACTTCACCCGCGCGGGTCGTGTGGCATGTGACGCTGCCGCGCTCCGTGGCCGCAATCGCCGTGGCCGCTCTGTGGGTGGCGATCGTCGCCAGCGCCGAAATCTCCGTCACCGATTTCTTCCAGGTCCGCACGTTCGCCGAAGAAGTGTACACGCAATCGGCGCTGGGAGCATTCGACATTGTCACCATCCAATCCCCAGCCCCCAGCCCCCAGCCCCCAATCACAGCACCCGGCCTCTGGCTCGGACTGATACTTTCGACGCTGCTCGCGCTCGCGGCCACGATCGCCGCGTGGCGGCTGGTGACCGATCTCACCGACACGCCCCATCGGCCGCCGTGGATCTGGCGACTCGGCCGCCTGCGCTGGCCGGCCGCCGCCGTGTTGTGGTCGATCCTGCTGCTCGTTGCCGGCGTGCCGCTGGGCAATTTCGTCTGCAAAGCGGGCGTCGCCGTAACGGCCACCGACACGGGCCGCGTGCGACAGTGGTCGGCCGCGAAAGTGGTCGAGCGCGTCGCGGCCGCACCCGGTGAATTCCGCGGCGAGCTCGCAACATCGGCCACCATCGGCACCGCCGCCGCCACGGCCGCGCTCGCCATCGGCCTGCCGCTCTCCTGGAGTCTGTGCGAAAAAGGGGTCAGAACTGTTTTTTCCATACGCGCTCGAAACTTTGCATCGTCCCCCGCAAGAAAAAACAGTTCTGACCCCTTTTTTCTGCCGTGGCTGCGGCTGGCCGTGCTCTCGCTGTGCCTCACCATTCCTGGCCCACTCTTGGGCATCGGCCTGATCCGCGTTTTGAATCAGCCGCCCGATTCGCCGCTCGCACCACTCGCCCGCCTGTACGATTCGGCGTTCGCTCCCTGGCTCGCGCAAACGCTTCGCGCCCTGCCGCTGGTCACGCTGATCCTGTGGGCCGCGCTCGCCACCGTGCCGCAAGCCATGCTCGACGCGGCCGCCACGGACGGCACCGGTTGGTGGGGCCGCCTGCTACGGATCGCCGTGCCGCAGCGCTGGCCGGCCGTGATCGCGGCCTGGCTCGTCGGCCTGGCGATCGCCGTCGGCGAACTGGCCGCCACCGTCCTCGTGATGCCGCCCGCCCAATCAACCACGATCAGCGTCCGCATCTTCCAACTGCTCCACTACGGCGTCGACGACCGCGTCGCAGCAATCAGCCTTGTGCTCGTCATCGCGATTGCGACTCTAACAGCCATCGCCGCCGCACTTTTGAAGCGCATGCGGCTGACGAAGTAGGGTGGGTCGAGTTCGACGAGACCCACCAGCTTGACTCTAGCTCACCTCGAACGCCAAGCTACAATCCTTAACTACCGTGCAACTCACCTTATGAACAAGAGGAAACAGAGATAACAGAGATAGGAACTGGCAGTCCTGTCGCTCCGTTTCCTCCGTTCCCTCCTGTTCCAAAAAAATTCAACCATCTTAAACAAGGACCAAATCATGCTCAATCGCCGCGTTTCGCTCGTCGTTCTGCCGCTTGTCGCCCTTGTCGCTGTGTTCTGTGCGTGCCGCGTCGCGCGCCCGCTGCAACCCCAGCCCGCTGCCAAACAGCGCGTCTTCGAAATCCGCACCTACACCACCGAAAAGGACAAGCTCCCCGCCCTGCTCGCCCGCTTCCGCGACCACACGACGAAGCTGTTCGAAAAGCACGGCATGACGAACATCGGCTACTGGGTGCCGACCGACGGCGAGCGCGCGAAGAACACGCTGATCTACGTCCTGGCCCACGAAAGCCGCGCGGCCGCCGACAAAAGCTGGCAAGCCTTCCGCACCGACCCCGATTGGCTAAAAGCCCGCGACGCCAGCGAAGCCGCCGGCAAGATCGTCAGCAAAGTCGAATCCATCTACGCCGACCCCACCGATTTCTCACCGCTGAAGTGACGACTATTTTTTGCCGTCTGAAGGACGGCGATATGATAGCCCAGGGCAAGGCCAAGCGAGCTCCGCGAGCGCGGCCGCAACCCTGGGTAAACCGTCCGCCACAAATCTCCAAGCCCTGAAAGGGCGAAATAAATCGCCACAACGGGCGGGCGCCACGCGTCGCTATGAATCCTCGCCACCTTTTCGAAACGTGCCGCGCAAGAACTCCACAATCGTCGCAAACACAGGCCCTGTAAGAAATCTTGTGTCAGCTAGCAAGAAGCGTGTAGGTATAATACCCCATTCTTGCAGAAGGAGACTGACGCATGGATTCTGTACTGCAATCGCGGGCCGAGGAGTTGGCTCAGGAAT
>JBIOWO010000104.1:0-2985 GCA_044868555.1 Lacipirellulaceae bacterium
ATTCCTGAGCCAACTCCTCGGCCCGCGATTGCAGTACAGAATCCATGCGTCAGTCTCCTTCTGCAAGAATGGGGTATTATACCTACACGCTTCTTGCTAGCTGACACAAGATTTCTTACAGGGCCCATAAAACCGGGGAGGACGCGGTGGAACGGGCTGCCGTTGTAAAAGCCTTCTTTCACGAGCGTGAGAAAGTTGGCGACCGCTTGCGGCGCTTCATTCTCGAATAGCTCGAGCGTGATTTCGCCTTTGTTGGTCGTGAGTTTGACGCGCGGCAGATCATCGGCCTTGGCCTCGGCCGCGCGGATGGCGGATTCCTGCTCCCATATCTTGCGATATCGATCGATCGCCGGAGCGAACTTCGTCACGAGGTCGATCATGTGCAAATGCGATGGATCCTTGTCGGCGCCTTTTTCCTCGACCGGCTTGGCCAGTTGTGCCTGCTGGAGATATTTTTCGGCGAGGTCGTATTCGCCGGTGGCAAATGCGGCGATGAAGCCCCACAGAAACATGTTGCGATCGGCGTTGCCGCCGTCGACGAGCGCCTTGATGACGGGCAGGGACTGCTCGTATTTGTCGCCGCCGTCGATCGCGCCCTCGGCGCCTTCGAGCGGGCGACCGATCGTGTCGTAGCGGGCGACGGCCGTGAGCAGGTCGGTGATTTGCGGGTCGGAGTTCGGCGCGGCGCGATACGCGGCCAGCGCGGCCTCGACCACGGCATTGACGAGCGATTGGGCGTGGGCCAGGTGGCCTGATAGCTCGGCGTTGATTTTTACGCGTGTCGCGGGGTCAGCGGTCTGGTATTTGATCCGCAACTGCTCGATATCGCGCACGGCCGCCTTGTACTCGTCGAACTTTTGCGTGAAGGCCGCTTTGGCCTGAGCGGCGTCGGCAGCGGGCTGTGCGGCGCTCGCGGGCGGCGTTGCTTCCGTCGGTTTGGCAGCCTGCTCCTGGGCGGCGATTGGCTTTGCCGCCAGTGCGAATGCCAGGCCAACGATGAGCGATGAATATCGAACCGTGTGGAATACCATAGCGTGAGTGGCCTCGACTGTGCGGGTGATGCTGGACGAACGTGACTCCGGACACGATAACAGAATCGTACCGATTACGGCGAAAGCGTCTACCGTCAATTCTTGGCCTCTCTGTCGAACAGCCTATGTCGCGGAAATCGAAAGCTGGCAAATCCGCGCGAGGGGCCCGCGAGGCCGAGGGGGCCGACCGGGATCCGGACGTGCGGATCATCGGCGGCACGTTCCGCGGCCGGCGGCTCCGCTATCACGGCGACCCGGTGGTGCGGCCGATGAAGCATCGCACGCGCGAGGCGATCTTCAACCTGGTGACGACCGACGCCGAGGGCCGGCACGTGATCGACCTGTTTGCGGGCACCGGGGCGCTGGGGCTGGAGGGGCTGAGCCGCGGGGCGGCGAGCGCGACGTTCATCGAAAAGCACGTGCCTTCGGCGCGGGTGATCGAGGAGAACATTGGCACGCTCGACGTGGCCGACCGCTCGACGCTGCTCGTGACGAGCGCGTTCCTGTGGGCGAAGCGTGATCTGCCGAGCGCGGCAGCGGCGCCACCCGCAGACATTTCGTGGCTGGTGTTTTGCAGTCCGCCGTACTCGTTTTACAGCGAGCGGCAGGAGGAGATGCTGGAGCTGATTCGGCGGATTCAGCAATCGGCCCCGGCGGGCAGCGTGCTGGTTGTTGAGGCGGACGAGCGGTTCGATTTTGGATTGCTGCGTCGCGAAGACGCAAGCGGTGTGGACGGTGATTGGGTATTGCGCGGTTACCCGCCGGCGGTGGTGGGAATATGGCGCAGCAATCGCCAAGTAGCGGAGGAGGGACTCGAACCCCCGACACGCGGATTATGATTCCGCTGCTCTAACCAACTGAGCTACTCCGCCGCAGGCGCCGCCTTGGGGGCGGCCAGCGAATCCGTAATTATTGGAGCCGGCTGGCGGTTCGTAAAGAGGCTGGTCTCACCGTCGAAACCACTCTTCCCACAAATACAGTAACAACAAGGCGGCTAGGCCAAGCAGCACGGCAATACGCAAACCAGTTTCACAACCGGGGGCTAGCGCCCCGCGGCTGATGCGATCAGCCGGTACGCGCTTGCATCCAGTTCATCCAGACGTATTGAAACTGGTTCTGGTCATGGTGATCTGGAGCAAGAAAAAAGGTCAGCAAGAAAAAGGGTCACAGCAAGAAAAAGGGTCAGAACTATTTGTCGTGCTCAAAAATCGTTCTGCCCCCTTTTCTACATGACCCCTTTTTGCTGCCACGCGAGCGATTCCGACGCCGGTGTGCCATGGTCGGTGCGTTCAGCGATTGAATCCGAACGCGACCATTCGGCAGAATGCCGTAACCGTTAGTCCCAGGCCAACAAGAAATGACAAGCATACGAACGAACTGACTTCGGGCACAGCGGTCACGGGTAGAATATCCGAAATCCCATACAACGGCATCAAACCGGACGCGAACGCAGTACCCGCCGCCACCCACCCACTGCCCAACATAAACGGCTTTCCGAACACCGGCGTAGCATGACCCAGCGAGAGACTTAGTAAACCAAGACCATTAGCATCAGTGCCCGTCCACACATCAGGTATAGGCGTCACCAATACGCCATGCTGATTGAGCCAGAGCTGGGACGCTAATGCCCCGTCCCATAAATCCGCGTTATTATTTGCGATACGAACCCCATCCAAAGTGTAAATGGGAACACCCACCGACGAAGATGGATTGGTGCCAGTATTATCCCGGGCTGAAACTGCAGCCGTGCTACCAATGGCCTTCCAAGTGGTCATCAACGACACCAACGCCGGTTCGGTGTTCGCTTGGGCGGTCACGAAGTTATTGTAGTCGTCCCTGAAAAACTCCTTTGCCGCTACGAATAGAGGGTGCATTGCAGTTGTCGTTGCGCTAAAATTCGCCAGGTTTTGGTCCGCAGGTCCCCGAAAGCTGGCAAAAAATGCAACCTAAGTCA
>JBIOWO010000105.1:0-8570 GCA_044868555.1 Lacipirellulaceae bacterium
CAGTTTGGTGTACTCATCTCGCTCCGCGAGATGTTTTTCCTCTCGCGGAGCGAGAGGAGTACACTGTTTTTGAGCCAACTGTACCACTGCTAGGATGGCCGGGCTATATCTTCTGCAGTCCCGAATCCCTGCGCAGCGCGCAAAAAAAGCCGGCGCGGGGTCAACCGAGGCCTCGCGCCGGCGGTAATTCTTGGCGGAAAAACCGCTTACTTCGCCGGTTCCTCGGCCGGCTTGTCGGCTGGCGCGGCGGCCGGCGCACTCGCTGGCGCCGATTCCTTCTTCGCACAACCCGTAACCACCATGGCCGCGACCACACAGAACAAGGCAAAAAACTTCTTCATCGACTGAACTCCTACAAAAAAGGGGGTTAATTCTCGGTTCCCGGACCCATCTATGATGCCGCGCCGGCTCCCGGCGTCAAGGTGCTATTCCGCCAAAAGTTGTTCGACGGCCGCGTCGATTTCTTGGAGCGTAAACTGCTTTTGGGCCGCCGGATCAGGTGCAAACGTCTGCCGCAACCGGCCCGCGCGATCGTAGAGCTTGTAGCAGGGCAAGGCGCCGTTGGGGATCTCGAAGGCCTCCATCGATTGCGAGCTGCCGCCGAATGGGCTGATCAAATGGGTGGCCGCGCCGGCCCGCTGCTCTTTCAAGAAAGCCGTCGTTTTTTCCGCCGCCTCCGGGGCGTCCATGTTCACCGTCACCACGGCCAATCCCCGATCCCAGTGGCGATTGGCGAGCTCGACCATGTGCGGGAAGTTTTCCACGCACGGTTCGCACCATTGTGCCCAACTATCGACCAGTACGACTTTCCCGCGCCGCTCGGCTAATAGCGCGTCGTAACCCGCGCGGTCGACGATCCGCACGTCCACTCGATCGGGATCAGGCGCCGCCGGCCGAGCGCTCGTCGAGCAGCCGGCCGGTCCAGTCGCCAAGAGCGCGAGCAGCAACCACCATTGGGTCGTCGAAGCGGCCACCTCATTCATATTGGATGCCGCAGCCGGAGGGCTTCACCGCGGTGACTTCCGGTGTCCGTCCGGCCAGGGCCGCATCCACTGCGTCGCGGAGGTAATGCTGCGAGGCGGCCGACTCATCCATGTTGTCGTCGATCGCGCCCATATAAATCACCTTACGGCTCTTATCCAAGACAAACGCGTGCGGCGTCACCGCCGCCTGATACGCGCGGGCGATTTCCTGGGACGGATCGTAAACGTAAGCGAAGTTGAAACTCTTTTCCGCGGCCCGCTCCTTCATCGCCGGCAGCTTGTCGGCCTCGTCGTTGTTGACGTTGATCGCGACCAGCTCGACGCCCTTGTCTTTGTAATCCGCGGCAAACTTCACCAGCCGATCTTCGTACGCCTTGGCCACCGGGCATTTATTGCAAGTGAACACGACCGCCACGACCTGGGCGTCGGCGATATCCTGCAAGCTGTGCGTCTTGCCGTCGGTGCCTTCGAGGTTCGCCCAGGCGGGCCCCGGAGCGCCGATCGTCGCGCCTTGCTTTTCTTCCGCGGGAGGCGCGGCCTCGTCGGTGGAGGCCGGCGGATTGAGGGCCGGGCCGGCGGGGGTCGGTGGCGTTGTCGCGGGCTTGCTGCAGGCCGCAACGATCACGAGCGTCGCCGCGAGTCCAACCAACGTCCATATTCTGTTCATCACATGTCTCCTGAGAATGGGGAAACTACCCGGGTCTGTTATCTGTTCCCAATATGATCGCGCGGATGGAGCAAGCGCGTCAAGGCACCGGCCACCCGTTAGGTCGCGGCTATTTCTGACCTCCGACCTCCGACCTCTGACCTCTATTCTTCCAATCGATGCCCGACATCTGCGCCAGTGCCAGCATCAGCGCGTGCGTTCCGTTGCGCGCGTAGCCCTGTGCCGCGACGGCGCGATAAAGCTGCTCGGCCAGTGCCAGGCCCGGCAGCGCCAAGCCCATGCGCCGCGATTCCTCCAACGCGATGTTCATGTCCTTCAGAAAGTGCTCGACGAAGAAGCCGGGGTCGAAATTACCCGCCATCATCCGCGGTCCATAGTTCGACAGCGACCAACTGCCTGCAGCGCCCGACGCCACCGACTCCAACACCTTCTCCAGATCGAGGCCCGCCTTGTAACCGTACAACAAGCCCTCACATACGCCGATCATGCCGCTGGCGATGAGTGTCTGGTTGACCATCTTCGTGTGCTGGCCGGCGCCGGGACCGCCTTGGCGGACCCACTTCGACCCCATAATTTTCCAGATCGGCTCCAGCGCGGCGACCGTCTCGGCATCGCCGCCGACCATGATCGAAAGCGTGGCGTTGCGGGCGCCCACGTCGCCGCCGGAGACCGGCGCATCGAGGCTCACGACGCCCCGCGCCGCCGCCTTCTCGGCAATTTCCACGGCGAGCGATGGCCGGCTCGTGGTCATGTCGACGAGCACGCTGCCTTTTTTGCAGCCGGCTAGCGCTCCATTTTCACCCAACAGCACGTGCCGCACGTCTTCCGGAAAGCCGACGATCGAGATCACCACGTCCGATGCCGCGGCCACGTCGCGCGGCGAATCGGCCCAGCGGGCGCCGCGCTCGACGAGCTCGGCCGCCTTCGCCTTGGTGCGCGAATAAACCGTTGCCGCGTAGCCCGCGCCGAGGAGATGCCCGCACATCGATCGGCCCATGACGCCGGTGCCGATCCAACCGATTTTCGTTTGTTGGGGTGAGATTTGCATCCTGTAAAGATTACCCGCCGTGCGGCCGGTCGTCGATCCTTCGCGGCGTGTTACGTCGCGAAAACTTTCACCGAGCGCGCACGAAAAAAGCCACGTCCCGCGGCGGGACGTGGCTTGGCGAGCTTCAGGTTTTTGCCGTGGGAGACAGGCTTAGAATCCCATTCCCACGTGGATGCCCGGGCCGACGATGCTGAGCGAATCGGCGCCAGCGGTCTGAGCCATCACGTCGCTGTGCCAATTCTGCATCTCGAACGCCAGCCGGGCCCACAACACGTAGTTGCAGTAGTGACAAGAATACTCGGCACCGGCGTACACTTCCTGGACCACGACGTTGTCGTCGCGGAGCGGCGCGACGAAACCATCGTCGCTGCCTTCCCAGTCGCCGCCGAGAACCGACCACCGCGCACCGGCGACGGCCGCCCATTGCTGCCGGCAATTGCCGCACAGCATCGTGCGGAGATCGGCCGCCACGGTGATGCCCGGCGCGTCGAGCCCCACTTCTTCGTCGTCCCAATTCGTATCCAAGCTGGCGAAGCGAAAGCCGCCGGCGACGACCAATTCGTTGCGGCACGACTTGAACTTGCCGGTCGCCTCGAAGTCCAGCACGTCGAATTCAAAACGAATATCGTCCGGCGCGTTGAGAACCGAGGTGGTGCGGCCGTACGTCCAATAGCGTACCCGCGCTCCGACGCCCTCAGCCGTTTCGTAGCCCAGGATGAAGCGGGGCGTGAACTCATAGGTTTCCGACAGTTTGCCGGCCGCGTCTTCCGACATGTGCGCCCGCAACATCATCAAATCGACTTCCGCGTAGTAGCTGCCGCAATTTTGCTGTTGGCAGCAATTCGGACAGCCGCAACCGTTGGCGTCGCCGCAGGTGCACTCGCTGCTGCAATCACAGTTGCTGGCGCAGCCACACGTGCCGCAGCCGCAGGAAGTCGTGCCGTGCGACACGGACGGGCTCGAAAGCTCTTCGTCGCCGTTGGACCGCACCGCTTCGTTGGGCGCGACGGCGTCGATCGGATCGCCGTCCGACAGAAACGCGGCCGACTTCAGTCCCGGGATGGCTGAAGTTTTCTGTTCCACGGCGGCCATCCGCGCTTCCAAGTCGCTGAAGCGCATTTCGTTGGCCGACATGGCCGGGCCCGCCCACAGCAGCCCGCACGACAGGGCGAGCATCATCCTGGTTGCTGTTGTGTTCATCCGTGAGACCTCGACTGGTAAAGAATTTCCGCAGAATCGGCCCCGACGACCGCCCGCCGGGCTGCATTACCGTTCCAAACAAAATAGGCCGTACAGACGATACGACCGTCTGCACTGACAACTGGTATCGCCGCTACATCTCGTGCAAATGTAATGCGCCGGCCGCCGCCGGAGGCGTTTGTGCAACCGAGACGTTCGGCAAACGAGGCACAAGCTGCGCGACCGGAAAACTCGCTCAGCCCACGCCGCCCCGGCGCGGAACCACTGCGACGATAAGACACGGTGCGGGCGCGGGTTACGTTCGCGCGTCGAGGAGCGATCGCTGCTAGCGTCGGAGCGCCGTCCAAGCGGTTCTCGCTGGTGCGGGCCCGGAAACCAGGCTGCCAGCGAGGCCGAGTCTCGTCAGCTTGCACGCAGATCTTGCGCAATAAAAAAGCCACGCCCCAGTGAAGGGGCGTGGCTGAAAGTTGCTATGGATTCAGCGGGCTCTTTAGAAGTTCATGCCCAGCATAGCGCCGATCCCGACGAAACCGACGGAGTTCGTCGAACCGACCGACAGCGGCGCGATGCCGTTGCCGATGCCCGGCTCACCCAGTACGTCGCTCCGCCAGTTTTGCATCTCGACCGTACCGCGGGTGAAGAAGTCGTATCCGCAGTAGCAGAACAGATACTCGACACCGGTGTACAGCTCGGTGACGACAATGTTGTCGTCGCGGACCGTATTGGTGCCGCCGATGGTGTCGATGATGTCGTTGTCGCCTTCCCAGTCGCCGCCCAGGATCGACCACCGGGCACCGTACACGAACGACCAGCGGCTGTTGCAGTAGGTGCACAACGGCGTGCGGGCATCCGCCGCCACGGTCAAACCAATCGCATCATCCAGATCGATCGGCGTAAAGTCGCCGTCCTCGATCGTCC
Source organism: Lacipirellulaceae bacterium (assembly GCA_044868555.1). Classification (GTDB taxonomy): domain Bacteria; phylum Planctomycetota; class Planctomycetia; order Pirellulales; family Lacipirellulaceae; genus JABDGM01. Next base: position 4,817 of record JBIOWO010000105.1, read on the forward strand.
AGTGCACGTAGCGGAAACCGCCCGCAAACACAAAGTCGGTGCTGCGGAATCCGACGCGGCTGGTGGCTTCCAGGTCCACGACATCGATGTCGATGGCCATCTGGGCCGGGTCGAGGATTTGAATCGTATGATCGTACTGCCAGTAGCGGAGACGGGCGCCCCAGCCGCAGCAATTCTCGTATCCCAAAACGGTGCGAGTCGAGAGCTGGTATTCCTCCGACAATTTGCCGACCCAGTCTTCATTGACGTGGGGGCGAATCCAGAGGAATTCAAAGGTCGCATACGCGCCGCCGTCGCAGCAGCACGGACCCGGGCTGAAGCACAGTCCGCTGCACGAATCGTCGCCGCAACCGCACGCCGAGCTGCTGGCCGCATCGGGCGCCGCAGCACCGTCCGTGTCGTCCATGTAGCTTGCAGTTTGAATGCCGTTCTGGGCCGCCACTTGCGCTTCCAGCGCTGCGAGCCGATGCTCCAAGCCTGAATAACGCAATTGATCGTCGGCCTGGGCGCTGCAGCTCAGCAGCACTCCCATCGCGGCCAACACCGTCCGTGTCCACCGAATCTTCATCGCCGGTCTCCTTCCCGTGTTATTGGGCGACAAGCGCGTGTCTCCGTTACGCGCCTACGCAGTCGAATCCACGCATGCCATGCAGGCGGCGTGGCGGGGAAACTGGGGGCCTCCCGGTAGATGGTATCGCGGTAACGGCTGGTCCGCGCCCAATGTTGTTTCGCCCGGCCGGTGGGTCGCGGCAAACCGAAGATCCGGCACGGTGCGGACTGCTTTACTGAGATTCACGACCGGTCGAACCGTCACATATTCCGGGCGTTTGCGGCGTCCCAAACGGTTGCCAGAACCTGACCGACAAAGTCTGCCACGCCCGGTTCCTGAGAAGCCCGCGGCCCGGCGATGTTTAACGTCTGCACCTGGTGCCCGGCCAAAAACGCCGCCAACCGGTCGGCGGCCTCCGGCACCGACGCGCGCCCCGCTTCACCGCCGGCCAGGTGCAACCATGGCTTGCCGAGCCGCTCGGCCAGGTCCCGGGTGAGCGCCGTGCCGCCTTGCATTTCCGCCGTCAGCGTGAATAGCACCGTGGCGTTGCTGTCGCGCACGTTCCATTCGGTCCGCTGAGCGTAGTTCTGCGAGGGCGTCTCACGCAACTGATACCGAGGCGGCAGCGGGCCGTCCTCGGCCAGCCGACCGCGCGGACACCATCCGCCGTGAGCGATGCCATGTGCGATCGCGAAGTCGAGCGCCGCCCGGTCGGCGCCCGTCTGTCCGCCGGAGACGATCGTGATCGTGCGCAGATCAAACACGTATATAGCCCGGCCATCCTGGCCGGTGTTGGTGGTATTGACACAGCAAATCGCGTATCGAGCCGACAAGAACTGCCCCAAGATGGGGCGGCTATATATGGCTGATCACGGTTCCAGCCCGCTCGGCACGCCGTTGGGAAACTCCTCGGCAATCACCTGCTCGATGTAGGCGACGCGGTTGGCCGGCTTCGGGTGCGTGCTCAAAATCTCCGGCGGCGCGGCGCCTTTGCTGGCTTGATCGAGCACTTCCATGACGCCGATCATCGCCCGCGGATCGTAGCCGGCCATCGCCGCCAGGCGCACGCCCCACTTGTCCGATTCCAATTCGTCATCGCGGCCGTATTTCATGCTCACCATTTGGGCCACGGCCTGCGCCATTTGTGCGCTCTGCTGGTCGCCGCCCGCCACGCCGCCCGCCGCCGCCAGGCCCTGGAACATCTGCTCCTTCGCCATCCGCTTGTTGCCGTGCCGCTCGATGACGTGGCCGACCTCGTGACCCAGCACGCCCGCCAACTGGCCGTGCGTCTTCAGCGCGCGGTAGAGCGCCTTGGTAATGAACACCTGCCCGCCGGGCAAAGCGAACGCGTTGACCGTCTCCGGATCGGCCAGCAACGTGAAGTGGAAGTTCTCGCGATACGGATTGGCGCGCCCTTGGCTCGCCAGGTATTTGTCCAGCGCATCGAGGAGTTGATTGCCGACGCGCTCCACGTCGGCGCATTCGGCGGCGTTGGGATCGCGGCCGCCGTGCATTTGGGCCATTTCCGGCACGGCCTGCATGCCCAGCACCACTTCGTCCGCCTCCTCGGTCAGGGCCACGCGCTCCTTCTTGCCGGTGATCTTGTTCTCATCCTTCGGGCGAAGGACGTAGGACAGAATCGCAAACAGCGCGATGGCCAGCGCGATCAGCAGCCGCATCTTGAAACTGCTGCCGCTCTGGCTGCCGAACATCGACCGGTTGTCGCCCGGCGCCTGGCGGTAGGCGCCTCCCGAACGGCCCGGATAAGGAATTACAATGCGCGTCATGGTCCCACCTCGACTCGGTCAGGCCAGGTTGTCTCGCGGAAAGGAAGTATTTGCGGTTCGCGCCGCGGCCCCATCAACTTACCCTGAGCGTTTTCCACCCGCAATCGACCCATGTACTCCTCTCGCTCCGCGAGAGGAAATTCATCACGCGGAGCGTGATGAGTACACCAAAAACTGCTGCACCATGCCCGATTCGCTTCGCCGTTTCCTGAACAGCCTGCGGACCTGGCAGATTGCACTGGCCGCCTACTGGATGGCGCTGTTCGTCGGCACCCATATCCCCATCAACGTGCCGCTCCTGCCGAGCGATGGGGGCGACAAGCTGCTCCATTTTGCCGCGTTCGCACTCCTGGCCACGCTGTTGGCGACGACCTGGCAACTGGCCGCCGGACATCTCACGGCACGCCACCTGGTCGTCGTGTGGATCGTGGTCGTGCTCTACGCGGCCTTCGACGAGTGGTCGCAGACACCCGTCGGCCGCGACGCCAGCTTCTGGGACTGGACCGCCGATGCGCTGGGTGCATTATTCGCGCTCGTGCTATTCGCGTGGGTGCGCGGGAGAATCCAACGGGGTCGGGACTCTTTTTCGACTAGAGACCGTAATAAATAGGCACGGCCACCAGTCGAAAAAGAATCCCGGCCCCTTCGGCGTGCCCTAGTAATTCGGCGTCGGCGCCCGATACTCGTCCCACTGGATCGAGCGGAACCACTCGATCGTCTTCGCCAGGCCGTCGCGCAAGGGCACGCGCGGCTCCCAGCCGAGCTTCGTCCGCGCCAGCGCAATGTCCGGTTGCCGCTGCGTCGGATCGTCCACCGGCAAATCCTTGTGTACGATCCTCGACCGGCTGCCGGTTTGCGCGATGATCATCTTCGCCAATTCCATGATCGTGAACTCGCCCGGATTCCCGAGGTTCACCGGCCCGATGAAATCGTCAGGCCCGTTCATCATCCGCAACATGCCTTCGACCAGATCGTCGCGGTAGCAGAACGAGCGAGACTGACTGCCGTCGCCGAACACGGTGATGTCCTCGCCGCGCAGCGCCTGGCGGATAAAGTTCGACACGACGCGGCCGTCGAATGGATGCATCCGCGGCCCGTAGGTGTTGAAGATTCGCACCACGCGAATGTTCAGGCCGTGCATGCGGTGGTAATCCATGAACAGCGTCTCGGCCGCCCGCTTGCCTTCGTCGTAGCAGGCGCGTGGCCCAACCGGATTGACGGCGCCGCGATACGATTCAGGCTGCGGATGCACTTCCGGGTCGCCATAGATTTCGCTAGTCGAGGCCTGCAGAATCTTCGCCCGGCAGCGCTTGGCCATGCCGAGCATATTGATTGCCCCCAGGACGCTCGTCTTCATCGTCTTGATCGGGTTGTACTGATAGTGGCCGGGGGCGGCCGGGCAGGCCAGGTTGTAAAT
>JBIOWO010000106.1:0-3517 GCA_044868555.1 Lacipirellulaceae bacterium
TCGAGGACTACGACCCGACCCGCCCCGTCAACGAAGCCAGCGGCTGGCACGACCGCGGCTCGAGCACCATCTCCGACATGCACAACTATCCGGGGCCCGGCATGCGGCCGCTCGAAGACAAGCGAGCCGTCGTCCTCGGCGAGTTCGGCGGCCTCGGCATGCCGATCGCCGGCCACACCTGGACGGACCAGAAAAACTGGGGCTACGTCTCCTACGCCACGCCCGAGGAGCTGACCGACGCCTATGTGGCTCTGATGAACGCGCTCCGCCCGCTGGTCGCCCAAGGTCTCTCGGCCGCCGTCTACACGCAGACCTCGGACGTCGAGATCGAAGTCAACGGCCTCATGACGTACGACCGCGAGGTGGTGAAGATGGACGCCGACCGCATCGCCGCCGCCGCCCGCCGCCTCTACGAGACGCCGCCGCAAGTCCGCTCGCTCGTGCCCACCTCGCGCGACGTTGCCACCTCCCGCGATGCCGCCGTCGAGTGGAAGTACACGCTCGCCGCGCCCGCCGACGACTGGCACGCCCCCGCCTTCGACGACGCCGGCTGGCAAACCGCCGCCGGCGCCTTCGGCACCTACGAGCCGCAGGGCGGCAAGGTCGGCACCCCCTGGGACACCGAGGACATTTGGCTCCGCAAAACGTTCGACGTGGAGAACATCCCCGCCAACGAAGACACCTTCATCCTCCTCAGCCGCGACGAAGGCGTCGAAATCTACCTCAACGGCGAGCTGATCGCCAAACGCGGTGGCCACGAGCCGAACTACAGCGTGATCCCGCTCCCCAATTCCGACAGAGAGCTCCTCAAGCCCACGGGCAACACCCTCTCCGTCCACTGCAACCAGACCCGCGGCGGCCAGTTCATCGACGTCGGCCTGATCACCCTCGAATCGGCCGACGGCGGCTGACCTGCCTCACGGCATATCCCCAGTTGATCCCTCTCCCTCCGGGAGAGGCCAGGTGAGGGCGCCTATTCAACTTCACCACGACGACACGACGTTATCTGCGTCCGTTCACGCAACGAATCCGCCCGTCAGCCCCCACGGGGCACCCGGCTTCCGGGTCGGCCGGGGGTAATGTGGTCGAATTCCTCTCACCGCGCCGCCCCAACCAAAACACCTCCCTCGCGCCGCTCTCAACCGCAACGCGGTTTCACACCGTAGCCAAGAAGACCAGTAGCGAAGGGTCGCCGGCTCTGCGGCGCACCCTGGACAACGAGCGGTAACGAGGAACAAAGACCGACGGCGGTAGGTTTTTCGTGCGGCGCACCCTGGATCGCCTCCAGCCGCGTAGCGGTGACATCGTGTAGCCGTGGGCGCGAGCCGATGGTTTTGAAGCTAGCGTCCGGGTTTTTAGTGGAAAGAGTGACGATTGTTGTTGGATCGCGGATACTTCCTGGAGGGGCGTTCAACTGATCCGGGAGGTAGCCCGATGGTCAATGAAGTATTCGGCGCGTTTTTGGATGGGAGTCCGGTTAGCATCATGTTCCGCGCGACGCTCGAACGGGTGTTGAGCGCTCCGAAGATGGATGCCATTTTTTCCCAAGCGGCCACTCGTCAAAAAACCGGCGAATTGTTGTTCTCCACTTGCGTCGATTTGATGGCGCTCGTGGTGGCCAAGGTTCGCAAATCGGTGCATGCGGCCTATCGCGCCCAAGCGGAGCGAATGGAGGTGAGCGTCCGGTCAATTTACAACAAGTTGGCTGGCATCGAGCCGCAGGTTTGCGAACGCATGGTGGCGGCGACGAGCGACGAGCTGCTGGCCCTCCTATCGCAGATGGGTGTTCGGCCGCAATCGCCGCTGGCGGGTTACGACGTGCGCATTGTGGACGGGAATTACTTGTCGGGCACCGAGCATCGTCTGGCAGAACTGCGCCAGCTCGGAGCGGCGGCCCTCCCAGGAATGACGCTCTGCATTTACGATCCACAAGGGCAGTTGGTGCGAGGCGTGATTGCCTGCGAGGACGGTCACGCGAACGAACGCAGCCTGGTCGACCGCGTGCTGCCCCATGTGGCGAGCGAACAATGCTGGGTGGCCGACCGCAACTTCTGTTTCTTTGCGTTCCTCTTCGGCGTCGCCGCTCAGCGAGCGTTTTTCGTGGTCCGGCAGCATCCTCAAGTGGTGGGGAAATTGCTGGGAAAACGCCGAAGACTCCAGCGAGTGGAGGGCGGAACGCTCTACGAGCAAAGCCTCGCTGTTACCAACCGACAAGGTGAAAGTCTGGTCCTGCGTCGCATCACGATCGAGTTAGATCAACCGACGCGCTTCGAGGAGACGGAAATTCATCTGCTGTCGAATCTCCCGCCACAAATGGCCGCCAAGTCGATTGCGGCCGTGTATCGCAATCGCTGGAATCTGGAGACGGCGTTTATGCATTTAGCCACCGTGTTGCGGAGCGAAGTGAACACGCTGGGCTATCCGGATGCGGCGTTGTTCGGGTTCTCGATCGGCCTGTTGCTGTACAATGTGCTGGCCTTCATCGAAGCCGCCTTGCGATCTGCGCACCGGCGAAAACTGGCTGGTCATTCGCTGTCGATGTACTATCTGGCGGACGAAATCTCAGGCGTTTATCGCGGCATGATGATCGCCATTCCCCCGCAACACTGGACCGCGGCTTACGCCACGCTGAGGCCAGAGGTCTTCGCCAAGCAGATATTATCGCTCGCCAAGAAGGTCGCGATCACCCAATTCTTCACCAACTCACCATCCAAGAAAAAACCGCCACCCAAACGTCAAAGCGGATATCGCGGAAATCACGTCTCCACTTTCAGAGTTCTTCAAAAAAGAAAGCAGTCCAGCTAGCTTCAAAACCATCTGCGTAAGCCCCCGGAAAGCAAGCCCCCAATCCCTCGCTCGCAGAGCGAAACGAGCCGCGCGAGCGGCGACATCAATCCCAGATGTACCGCTCGTCGAACTCGACTTCGTGTCGGGCCAAGAGCTCGAGCAATTCCGCTTGGAAATCGCGCCGCCCATGATGCGCCTTCTGTTTGCGGATATACTCCCGCACCGGCTCGACCGACGACTTGCTCACCGTGAACGCTGCGTAACCATCTTGCCAACCAAACTTCGGCAACTGCTTCGTCTCATGTAACCACTTCGATGAGTTCGCCTTGATTTCGCGCAGGGCATCGGAAAGTGCAATCTTCGGCGGCAGGATCGCGAGTAGATGCAAATGATCCGGCATGCCGTTGATCGCCACGCACGAGTCCCCAATGCCGCGGACGATGCCCGCCACGTACATGTGCACTTCTTCCTCGATTGCAGGCACAATGTGGTTCTGACGATGCTTCGTGCTGAACACGACGTGGTAGAAGAGCTTGGTGTAAGTCCCGGCCATGCGCACACCTCTGAGCTTCAGGGTGTCGCCGCTGCGCGGCTTTGCGTCGCATTCAAAAACAGTCCGTGGGGCTCGCGCCCACGGCTAAGCCATGTCGCCGCTGCGCGGCTGCCAAACGCCTTGATACCCCCTCCATAACATGATATCCTATCCACCATCCTATCTACCCCTCGGACA
>JBIOWO010000107.1:0-3410 GCA_044868555.1 Lacipirellulaceae bacterium
ATGGTCTGCCGGCGCGAGTTGGCTTGAATTTCAGATGTGAGCTGGGGCGAATCGGGCGAGCATCGTCCGGAACTGCGCGCGGCGGAGCCCGATTTTGACTGCCAGGCTGGCGGCGAGCGGCCACCTGAGCCAGAAAATCGGCGCATCAGCAAGCCACCGCAGCAGCTTGCGGAGGTTGTAGCCGGCCGCGCTCAGGACGGCGTTGATTTTGTCGCCTTCCTGCCCGGTCAGGTAATTGCGATTCATGCGGTTACCGCTTTTCAGGTGACCGATCGTAGGCTCAATGGCCGCCCGTCGGCGGAGCATCCGGCGGAGGGCCCGTGTCGCTCGTTTGGGAATCGACCGCACCACATGCACGTTCGCCGAACCTGTGTAGCCGTGGCCTCGATAGCCTTGGTCCACCATCACGTCCTCGGGCGTCTGGCCGGTTAAGCGTTCAACTTGTCGAATCGCGCCGCCGAGCGTGTGCCCGTCGTAAGGATTGCCGTGCAGGGCTTGAGTCCCGACGATCCAGTTGCTTTTGCTCGTGGTCGCCACGCTCGTCGTGCAGCCGAACTCGTAGCGCTTGTGTGCTTTACCCTTCGAGAGGCATTCCACCTCGGGAGCGTGCACGCTGTAGAGCTTGTTTTTGCTGGTGCGGGTTTGGGCGAGCAAGCGCTCGGCCAAGGCGACCAGTTCGCCGAGCGGCTCGTCCACGATTCGGCCTTGAATGGAGGGCGCTTTTCGCTGGATGTCCCGCAGCACGCGGCCCAAGATCGTCTTGAGTTGGCCGGTCATCTTCGCCGCACGCTTCAGCTGCCGGGCGTGGGCGTAGCGGCCCTGTTTGGCCAGCAGCTTCTTGCCCTTGAAGCGATAGTTCTGCCGCAGCGCAAGACCCAAGGATCTGGCCCGCCTGACCAAGGCCGCGCGCATCTTGTGATACAAGCGGGCGTCGGTCGGAAAGGCGATCGCCTTCTCCTGGACCGTCGTGTCGACGTTCACCTGCTGGAGTTCTCGCGGCCGCAACGCCTGGCACTGCAACGCCGTGCGGATGGTCGTCTCCAAGAGCTTCTCCAGTCGCTCGGCGCCGACCCGCTTCCGCCAGCGGCTCAGACTCGAGGGATCAATCGGCAACTCGTGTTGCATGTACTGGCAACCGCAAAAGAACTGCCAATACGGGTTCTCCACCCAGCGGGCCACTACCGACTCGTCGCTCTCGTCGTAGGCGTGTTTCAGGTACAAGAGACCGACCATCAGCCGGGTGTTCACCCCCGGCCGACCCAGCTCGTCGGCGTAACAGGCGTCGATCGCCACGTCGAACTGCGACCAGTCGATCCGCTTGGCCAGCACGTACAGCGGATGCTCGGGATTGAGCAGCTCGCTCAGTCGGGCGCCAAACAATTCACACTGCGGAGGGCGGGCTTTCGGCTGCATTTTTTGCCAGCTTTCGGGACCAAAGGAACCAAAACCTGGCAAATTCTAGCGCCACCACCCTCGCATTGCACCCTCAAATCTCTACCGCTTGAGGGATTTATCAGGGACGACTAGTTCGGCACCGGCAACGGCCGCCGGTTATCGCTCGGCCAATGGTCGTCGTGCTTGAACTTTTTGCCGTTGTTCCAGTTGTTGCCTGGACCCCAGCCACCATTGTTCCAGCCGCCGCCACTGTTCCACGGCCAACCACCGTTCGGCCAGCCGCCGCCCCCACCGGGACCCCAGCCGCCGCCCCAACCATTTCCGCCCCAGTTTGGATTGCCGCCGTTCCAATTGTTGCCGGCGCCCCAACGGCCGCTGCCCCAGGGACCGAAAGCCTGCTCGTTGTTGAAGAAGCTGCCGCTGAGGATGGCTTCTTTCCACACGTCGTTGAACATCTGCCACTGCGCGCCGAGCTCGCCGCCGCCCGTGCCCCAGCCTTGGACCACATACGTCGTATCCATCGAACCATCGCGGCCGCGATTCTCACTCCGCATCCGGCGATAGCTGCTCGTGACGAGCCGTTGATCGTCGAGCGGCTCGACGGGATCCTTGCGTGCGTACTGTCCGACGCGAGCACCGGTTTCCGGATCGTTCGTGTACGTGCTGCGACGGAAGACCCAGCTCAGCTTCGGCTCGTCGGTCTCGATCGGCGCAGAGGTGACCGGCGGATAATACACGAGCGCGACGCCGCGCGGCATGCAACCGACGTCGCAAGCCGAGGCCGACTCTACAACGCAAGAAATCAAAACGAGCGAGGCAGTCGCCAGCGCGATACGAATCGAGGAGGTGTTCATCAGACGAGCACGCCAGGAGGGGAGACGAGGGAGGGGAGCGAGTGACAATGCACCCACGCTCCTCATTCTAATCACCCTACAAGCGGCTCAAGCGGATGTTGCCTTTTCGCAACACATGTTCGCGTCGGCGGCCACGCCGAATCTCCATGTACCCGCCGTGCCAGCTATGCCGATTATCGGGCTGGAGGCGTCCCCGGCTGCTGCGGCTGCCCCGTCTGCGGCGCCGGCTCCACGATATACAGCGTCCCCCAGTCGCCTTCGCTCGGATCCCAGAAAAGCTCCTGGCCCTGCTCCAGCTCCGGCAGCGGGATGCCGCCTTCGGCCATCACGCGCATGAACTCTTCATGATTCTTCGGCATCTCGCCCGTCGTCGCCTTGTGGTGCTGCAGCGCCTGGGTCCACGCCAAATCATCAACTCGCGTCGTAATGTGCCGATGGGCTCCCACGATCGCGCTGTAGTAGCCGCCCCCTTCACCCACGGTCGCCGCGCCGGCAGTCGTGCGTCCCGCCGGCTGGGCTGCCGCCGCAGCTTGCTCCGCCGCAGCTTGTTCTGCCGCCCGCTGCTGTGCCTCCGCCGCCGCCTGCTGATCGGCGGCCGCTTTCGCCGCCGCCGCTTCCTGAGCCGCCTTCGCATCGGCCTCGGCTTGCTTCGCCTGCTCAAGCTGCGCCGCGAGCGCGTCCATGTCGGAGCCGCCGCCGGTGCTCGCCGAGTCATTGCAACCAATCGCGGCGACGAAGACACACGTCGCCAACCAACCGATCCAAGCCAAATGAGTGCGCTGAGATTTCATGATCTCGATCCTTGGGATAAGAACACACTTGCCCCGATTTATTTCGCCGCGCCTGCCAACGAATATTTCCAGCCCTGCAATGTTTCTAGCATCCGCTGTTCCGTACGATCGATCCGCAGCGGTGTGAGCGTGACAAAGCCTTGTGCGATGGCTTCCAGGTCGGTCATCTGGCCTGGCGGTGCAACTGGCGGCGTGCCCGTCGCCCAGTAGTAGCGCCGCCCCTTTGGATCGCGGCGTTCGTCGAAGTCGGCCGGCCAGCGGGCGGTCGCCATCGGCACCACGCGAACCTCCGTCGGCCGCTCGAGTGCCACCGTCGGGATATTGATATTGTACAAAGGCTCGCTCCGCGGGTCCTGCTGCGCCACGATTT
>JBIOWO010000108.1:0-19361 GCA_044868555.1 Lacipirellulaceae bacterium
GACCCACTTTCTTCGGGGTCGAGGACGACCCGGCTCGCTGCTTCTCGCATTCGATTCAGCGCCCAAAACAGGTTGACCGCCGTAGGGCGACTGGTGGCGAGATAATCGCATGCATCGTCGACACTGCGCCCATTCTGCACGCCGAGGCACACGCCATACGCCGCCGCGATGCCGATCGCCGGCGCCCCGCGCACACACAACCGCCGAATCGCCTGCCACACATCTTCCGGGTTGCGACACTCCAGATACAGCGTCTCGCTCGGCAGGCGCGTCTGGTCTAGCAATATCAGGCGCCCATCCGTGCCACCGATCCATTTGATCGTTTTGAACGTATCCGGCATTGGAGCCTGTCGCTCTGTATCCAAGGCTTTGAGGAATTTCTTGGCGAAAATCGCCTGGCGAAGCAGCTATGTGGCTCAAAAAATTCTTGCTATTCGGATCAAAAATAGCTTGAAAACTCGTCTCTCTGTGAGAGAATAGCTACTTGTGGGCTGCGCTTCACCCGCCCCCCATATCGCGGGTCCATGCGCTCGTTTGGAGAATAGCATATGACTTTGCCGCACAGAAGCAGATGGATCGCTTGCCTCGCGCCACTGATTGTCATTGCTTCATTTGCTGAGTCAAATGCGACGCTCTTAACGTTTGATCAAGACCCTCCGATAACGGACTTCGAGACTCTTGATGAGTCTTACGGCGATCGCGTTACCAGCACGACGATGCCTGGAAACTATCTTTACGGCGAGATGGGGGAAGGCTTCACGCCCAATGTGGTCATCGATTATGGCCCAGACCCTGGCGCCGATCCGCGATTGTGGAGCACCGGCTACGGCGACTTGAGTAACGTTCTTTTCGAAAACAATGATGCCTTTGGTATCCTGCGACTAACGTTTACCGCCGACACTGGATTCGTTGTGAGATTGCATAGTTGGGACATAATAGCCTATACCACCAGCTTTGCCAGCGACCCAACAATCGACTACGTCAGAGTTCTCGATAGCGACGGCACAGAGCTGTATCGCGAGGATAGCAAATCGATTTCCAGAACAACTCACACGACTTTCGATTTCTCCGCCACGCCATTTACTGATGATGTGCTCGTGCTCGAGTACAGCAGTAATAATCTGACCGGCCAAACCGACAGTATTGCGTCAGACAACTTTCGATTCTCGCAGGCGGCGGCAGTTCCCGAGGCGTCCATTCTATTCATCTGGACTGGCTTAACGGCCATTGGTGGGGCCACCGCGATTATCCGTCGCAAGCGCTGTAGGTTTTCCCGTCCGTAGGGACGCGGCATAACTTCAGTTACCGACAAATTGCCTGCTATAGGGCAGTTCGAATGTGTCGGCCACGGCCTTATTCGTCACTTCCCCTCCGTACAGATTGATGGCCCGAGCAACCGGCCGCAGTTCGCGGGCCGCGTTTTCGATGCCCCGCTCGGCGATCGCCAGCACCCACGGCAGCGTCACGTTGCAGAGGGCGAATGTGCTCGTGCGTCCGACCGCCCCCGGCATGTTGGCCACGCAGTAGTGCAGCACCTCGTCGACCATATACGTCGGATTGCTGTGCGTCGTGGGCTTGCTGGTGGCGATGCAGCCGCCCTGATCGATCGCCACGTCGATGATCACGCTGCCCGGCTTCATGCGCTTGAGGTCCTCGCGCTCGACCAGCATCGGCGCCTTCGCGCCCGGGATCAACACGGCTCCGATCACCAAGTCGGCCTTGGCCAATTGCTCACGGACCGTGAACCGGTCGCTGAACAGGCAGTTGACGTTGGGCGGCATGATGTCGTCGAGATAGCGGAGCCGGTCCATGTTGATGTCAAGGATGGCGATATCCGCGTTAAAGCCGGCGGCGATCTTGGCCGCGTTCGCGCCGACGACGCCGCCGCCCAGGATGGCGATGTAGGCCGGCGCCACACCCGGCACGCCGCCCAGCAGGATGCCGCGGCCTTGCTGCGGCCGCTCCAGGAACTTGGCCCCCTCTTGAATGCTCATCCGCCCCGCCACCTCGCTCATCGGTGTCAAGAGCGGCAACCGACCCTGGTCGTCGGCCAGCGTCTCGTAGGCCACGCACGTGGCGCCCGACGCCAGCAGCGAATCTGTCAGCTCGCGGTCGGCCGCCAGGTGGAAGTAGGTGAATAGCACCTGCCCTTTGCGGCTCATTCTGACTTCATCCGGCTGCGGCTCCTTGACTTTGACGATCAAGTCGGCACGGGCGAAGATTTCCTCCGGCCCGCTGACCAGCTCGGCCCCCGGCTTCAGATAGTCGTGATCGGGTAGGCCCGAGCCGACGCCGGCCCCGGCCTCGATCAGCACGGTGTGCCCGCGGCGGACCAGTTCCTCGACGCCGACCGGCAGCATCGCCACGCGATATTCATCCAGCTTGATCTCTTTCGGCACACCCACGATCATGGCGATGGCTCCTAAAATGGTCGAGAGTCGAGGGTCGAGAGTCGAGGGCCAGAATGGATCGATGCCTGGCGACGAGTATCTGACCATGTATCGTCCCGAGTTTCCCGTATCGGCCGCGTGAAATCAACAACATCTAACTGGAACAGGCTCGGCCGAATCAATGACGGATCAACGCAATAATTGGCGGCCGTTCGCGGTCCTGGCAGGGGCACTGGCCATTTGGGCCGGCCTCCTGGCGCTGGGCGCCTACCTGGAATGGGGCGCCGACCAGCCCCGGCACGACCTCCGCAAACCGCTCATCATCCTGGCGTGCATGGCCGCGTTCCTGGCCTTTTGGGGCGTGGCGCTATGGCGCCGGGCGCGGCGCGGTGGAAAAAACGGCCGGTGATCGCCCGGAAATCCGCGAATGCCGCCGCATCGTGCGTCCGCCCTTGTCGGCCTGCCAGACGGGCGGTAAACTGACGAATTCCCAATAATTGCCGCAGAATCATCCCTCAGCGCGGCAGGATGCGAAACATGACAACCTACATGGCCAAGCCGGGCGAAGTCGAACAGAAATGGCACGTGGTCGATGCCACGGACCAGATCGTCGGCCGGCTGGCAAGTCGAGTCGCCGTGCTCTTGATGGGCAAGCACCGCCCGACCTATACGCCCCACGTCGACACGGGCGACTTCGTCGTCGTGCTCAACGTCGAAAAGTTGAAGTTCACCGGCAAGAAGTGGGAACAGAAAGAGTACCGCTGGTACACGGGCTATCCCGGCCAGAAATCCGTAACGGCTGAGACACGGCACGAGCGTCAGCCGGAGTTGATTTTGAAAGAGGCCGTGCGACGGATGCTGCCCAAGAACAAGCTGGCCACCAAGATGCTCGCGAAATTGAAGATTTACACAGGCCCGGACCACCCGCATCAAGCGCAGAATCCGGCGCCTTTGGAACTGGTGACGAAGTAAAAGCCAGAAATTTCCCCTGACCTCCGACCTCTGACCTCCGACCCCTCATCCACCATGCCCGCCGCCACAGAAAAAGTTATCGACGCCCTGGGAACCGGCCGCCGCAAGACCTCGGTCGCCCGCGTGCGGATTCGCCCCGGCACCGGCAAGCTGACAATTAACGATCGCGAGCTGGACGACTACTTCACCATCGTGCAGGATCGCAATGCCGTGGTCGCGCCGCTGGAGCATGCGGGCGTGCGGACGAGCGTCGACGTCGTCATTCGCGCCCATGGCGGCGGCCCCACTGGCCAGGCCGGCGCGTGCATGCAAGGCATCGCTCGGGCCCTGATGCGGTACGACAGCGATCTCTCGGAGAAACTCCGCGAGAAGCACTTCCTCACCCGCGACGCCCGCATGAAAGAGCGCAAGAAATACGGCCTGCACGGCGCCCGCCGCGGCACGCAGTTCTCCAAGCGGTAACGTTTTCTCAGGCGTTTTTCGATTTCGCGTGCCACTGGCTTGGCCAGTGATTTGTCGCAAAACGTGTCCAGCACTGGCAAAGCCAGTGGCACTCGAACACTGGTTCTGCGCTAAAACCGCCGAGTAACAGGCTGGAAAGTCGGCTAGCCGTCGTTTCTAATGTCGAGGCCGATTTCCCCGACCTCCGACCTCCGACCTCTCGGCCGCCATGGATCTCCAACCCAAGTTGTTCGTCTTCCTCCTCTCCACGTTCCTGGGGCTGGAGGTGATTCGCCGCGTGTCACCGCTGTTACACACGCCGCTGATGTCGCTCACCAATGCGATTTCCGCGATCGCCGTGGTGGCCGCGATTCAAGTCATCTCCGAGTCGCAAACCAATTTGAGTACGGTGCTGGGCACGCTGGCCGTGATCGCCGCCACCACGAACATCGTAGGAGGTTTCTGGATCACCGATCGGATGCTGAAGATGTTCCGCCGGGAGACGCGCAGCCGTGATTAGCGTTCCCGCCAACTTCGTACTTCTTGCCGCCGCTAACGAAGTGGTCGATGGACCGGTCGACGCCAGGACCGTGCTCTATGTGGGCTCGTACCTGGTCGCGGCGGCGCTGTTTGTGCTATCGCTCAAATGGCTGAGCCACCCGCGCACCGCCCGGCGCGGCGTGCGGGCCGGCGAGATCGGCATGGTGATGGCCGTCATCGGCACGTTGCTCATGTTCCACGTCGGCTACAAGTGGGTGCTGATCGGAATCGTGCTGGGATCGCTGATCGGCGCGCCGATGGCCATCTGGATGCCGATGACCGCCGTGCCGCAGCGGACCGCGCTGTCGCACGCCTTCGGCGCGCTGGCGGCGGCGCTCGTGGGCATCGCCCATTACTTCGATCCCCACCCCGCCACGATCGACCGCTTCACGATGGGCGTATTGGCGCTCGAGGTCCTGCTGGGCAGTCTCACGTTCACCGGCAGCCTCGTGGCGTTCGGAAAGCTGCAGGAGCTGTTGCCCAGTTCCATCAAAGGCTTTCCCCAACAGAACGCGATCAACTTCACGCTGCTTGGCACCGCGATCCTGTGTGGCATCTGGCTGATATTTTTCCCGTCGCACCACTTAATGTTCGTGCTGCTGGTGGTGCTGGGCCTTGCTTTCGGCTTATGCCTGGTGATGCCGATCGGCGGGGCCGACATGCCGACCGTGATTTCGCTGTTGAATTCCTACGCCGGCCTGTCGGCCAGCATGATGGGCTTCGTGCTCAACAATTATCTGCTCATCATCGCCGGGGCGCTCGACGGCTCGTCCGGCCTGATCCTGTCGATCATCATGTGCAAGGCGATGAACCGCTCGTTTACCAACGTGCTGTTCGGCCGGATGGACGCCAGCCAGGTGGCCTCGGCCGACGATGTGTATGGCGGCAAGGTGAAGTCGGCCACCGCCGAGGACGTGGCCGCGATGCTCGACGGCGTGCGACGAGTCGTCATCGTGCCCGGCTACGGCATGGCAGTGGCCCAGGCCCAGCACGCCGTCCGCGAACTGTACAATCAATTGGAAGAACGCGGCACCCAGGTCGAGTTCGCCATTCACCCCGTCGCCGGCCGGATGCCTGGCCACATGAACGTGCTTCTGGCCGAGGCCGACATTCCGTACGACAAGCTCAAGGAAATGGACGAGATCAATCCCAGCTTCGCCCAGACCGACGTGGCCATCGTCATCGGCGCGAACGACGTGGTCAATCCGCTGGCCAACACCGACCCCAAGAGTCCGATCGCCGGAATGCCGGTGCTCAACGTGGGCGATGCGCGGACGGTGATCGTCGTCAAACGGAGCCTCAGCCCCGGTTTCGCCGGCATCCCCAACCCGCTATTCGCGGCCGACAACTGCCTGATGCTGTTCGAAGACGGCAAGAAGGCGGTGGTCGACGTCGTCGCGGCGATGAAGGAAGCAGCGTAGGGCGGCCACGGTTGACTCTCCGTCGCGAGCCGACCGGAATCGTTAAGGGCACAAGACGTGGCGTCATCTCAATCAGGCCAGCCGGCACCGAACAAGCGGCGCTGGCTGCGATTCAGTCTCAAAACGATCTTCGTCCTGGTGACTCTCTATTGCGTCTGGCTGGCGATCGTCACCCTCCAGGCACACAAACAGCAGCGGGCCGTGAAGCGAATTCAGGCGCTTCACGGCGCCGTCGCGTTCGCATTTGAGTTGGATGAAAAAGGAAATTGGAAGCAGAATCCGCAGCCCTTCGTCCCGGCCTGGATCCGCAATGCGCTCGGCGAGGATTACTTTCGCCGCGTGGCGATCGTCAACTTCGACGAAGGCTCCGATCCGACCGACGTCGACCTGCGCGTGCTGGAAGGTCTGACCGACGTTCAACAACTCACGCTGTCCAATCGAAAGAAGATCACCGACGCAGGTCTGGCTCATGTGACCGGGCTCGCGCATCTCAACGTGCTCGTGCTCGATGGAACAAACGTGACCGGACCCGGCCTGCGGCACCTGCGGGGGCTGGATCAGTTGGAAGGACTGACGTTCGCCAGCACACCGCTGTCGGATGACGGCCTGGCGCATTTGGCTGCGCTGTCGAACCTGAAGTGGTTGCATCTGAGCGACACAATGATCACCGACGACGGCCTGCGGCATCTGACCGGCCTGCAAGCCCTGGAAGACCTTCAACTCGTGAACACGAATGTGACGGACGCCGGCTTGAAGCACCTCGAATCGCTGCACGGTCTCAAAAGCATCTTGCTCCGCGGCACCAAGACGACGCCCGAGGGCCGTGCCGCCCTGCAGAAGGCGTTGCCAAATTGCCGTGTCCCGTAGCCGCCGGCAACACAATTCCTCAAGTCGTCGACGGTTTCGGGCAATTCGGCTCATTCTCAGGCCGTTGCCAGCCGATTTTTGGCACAGGCGCCTGTTGAAAACACTTGTCCAATCCTCTACAATCACCAATTGCTATTGAGAATCGTTCTCAATAGCATTTGCGTGTCACGGTTCACTCCTGCGAATTTTCGCCGTGCGTTCTTCCATTCCCCTCGTAGCGCTCCTTCCCGGACAATTTGCTGAGATCCTGCAACTTGCCGGTCCGGCCGAGCACGTCCGTCGGTTGGAGGAACTGGGCCTGCGCAGCGGCTCGGTCTTGGAGATGATTCGCGGCGGTTCGCCGTGCATCATCCGCGTCGGTGGCAGCAAATTGTGCATTCGCGATGACGAGCTGTTTCGCGTGATGGTCGCGCCGAGGAAGTCGGCATGACGCGCGTCGCCGCACAGTTGGCGGTCGGCGAATCGGCCCGCGTGCTGCGGGTGACCGGCGCGGGCGACGTGAGCCGGCGGCTGCTGGAGATGGGTGTCACGCCCGGCGTCGACATCGTGTGCCTCGGCGCCGCGCCGCTGGGCGACCCGCTCGAATTCGAACTCCGCGGCTATCGGCTCAGCCTGCGAAAGAATGAAGCGCAGCAGATCGAGATTGAATCCGTCACTGATTCGTAAGAGGATTTGCCACAGAGAACACAGAGATCTCAGAGACGAGCTTGCAAATTGCAAATTTCCGAATCGCTAGTTTGCAATTCCCATTTTGCATTTCGTAGTTTTCTGACCACTCTGTGCTCTCTGTGTCCTCTGTGGCAAATATTAATGCGTGTCCACAAGCTCGCCATCCAAGACGATCCGCGTCGCCATTATTGGCAATCCGAACACGGGCAAGAGCACGCTGTTCTCGGCGCTGGCCGGCATCCACCAGCGGGTCGGCAATTATCCGGGGGTGACGGTCGAGAAGAAGACCGGCCACTTGCGGCACGCGGGCCAGGTGTTCGAGCTTGTCGATCTGCCGGGCACCTACAGTCTCGCGCCGCGCTCGCCGGACGAGATGGTGACCGTGGACGTGCTTTTAGGCCGAAGCGATAACGCGGCCCCGCCCGACGTGGTGCTGTCGATCGTGGACGCCAGCAACCTCGAACGGAACCTGTTTCTGGTCAGCCAGGTGCTGTCGCTGGGCCTGCCGACGGTGGTGGCGCTCAACATGATCGACATGGCCCGCGACCGCCAGATGGAGATCGACGTCGCGGCGCTCTCCACCCGACTGGGCGTGCCGGTGGTGGCGGTTCAGGCCAATCGACGCCAAGGGCTGGGCGAGCTGAAGTCGGCGCTGGCCGCGGCGGTCGACGCGCCGCCGCCGAGCCGCGAAAATCCGTTCCCCGTAGCGTTCCAACAGCACGCGCGCGAAATCGGTGCCTGGCTCAATGATCGACGCGCGCAGCCGCTGCCCGCGTTTCTCGTGGAGCGGCTGCTCCTCGACGGCGACGGCTATCTGGAACACGAACTGCTCGATGGCCACGCAGCCGAAGGGGCGGCGAAATTGCGCTCAGCCCGCGACGCGCTGGCCGCCGCCGGCCTGCCGGTGCCGGCCGTCGAGGCGATCGCCCGCTACGATTGGATCGCCCGCGTCGTCGACGGCACGCTGCGCCGTCCCGCCGGCCACCGCCGCACGACGAGCGATCGCATCGATGCCATCCTCACGCACAAGTTCTTCGGCACGCTCATTTTCATCGCCGTGATGGCCCTCTTGTTCTCGTCGATTTTCACATTCGCGGACCCGCTGATGGGAGCGGTGGACGACGCCGTCGGCTGGATCGGCGGCCTGGTCGAAAAAGCGATGCCGGACGGTGCGCTGCAATCGCTGGTGGCCAAAGGAATCATTGGCGGCGTCGGGGCGGTCGTCGTTTTCCTGCCGCAGATTCTCATCCTGTTTTTCTTCATCGCGCTGCTGGAGGACTGCGGCTACATGGCCCGGGCCGCGTTCCTGATGGACCGCCTGATGGCCGGCGTCGGGCTGAGCGGCAAGTCGTTCATTCCGCTTCTGTCGTCGTTCGCGTGCGCGATCCCGGGCATCATGGCCACGCGGGTGATTGAAAACCGCCGCGACCGATTCGCCACGATCCTCATTGCGCCGCTGATGAGCTGCTCGGCCCGCTTGCCCGTATATGTGATCTTGATCGGCGCGTTCGTGCCTGCATATAGATATTGGGGCGGCCTCCTCAGCCTCCAAGGGCTTGTCCTCTTCGCGATGTATTCGATCGGCATCGTGGTGGCGATCGGCGTGGCGTGGCTATTGAAGAAAACGCTGCTCCGCGGCGAGACGCCGCCGTTCGTGCTCGAACTGCCGAGCTACAAGCTGCCGTCGCTGCGGACCGTGGCACATCGCATGGTCGAGCGCGGCTGGGCCTTTCTGGCCCGCGCCGGTACGGTCATTTTTGCAGTAACGATCGTCATCTGGGCGCTGGCCTATTATCCACGCTCGGAAGAAAAAGTTGCAGCGGATATCACGGCTCAGCGTTCGAGTTTGGAAGCGGCCGTCGCAGCCGCCCCGGCCGATTCGCCGACCCACGCCACGGCCGCCGCCCAATTGGCCGAGTTCAACGAGCCCGAGAATCTCGATCACTTGACGGCCGGCCTGCACCAGCGCGACAGTTTTCTGGGCCGCGCCGGGCAGTTCATCGAGCCGGCCGTGCGACCGCTGGGCTGGGACTGGCGGATCGGCTGCGCGGTGATCGCCTCGTTCCCGGCCCGCGAAGTGGTGATGGGCGTCTTGGGCGTGATTTATCACCTGGGTCCGGATGTCGACGTCGGTTCGGAAAGTGATCAGAACCGGTTGCAGCAGCAACTGCGTGCCGCCCGCTGGGACGGAACGGGCCGGCCGGTGTACAATTTGCCTGTCGCCCTGTCGATCATGGTGTTCTTCGCGCTCTGTGCCCAGTGCGCCGCGACGCTGGCCGTGATCCGCCGCGAGACGAACAGTTGGCGCTGGCCGGCGTTCACGTTCGCGTACATGACCGCGCTGGCGTATGTCGGCGCGCTGATAACGTACCAGATTGGCATCCGCATTTTGTAACTCGCCCACACATGCAAGACGCCATTGCCATCTTGATCGTCGCGATCGCCGCCGTCTTCCTGGCCCGCCGCGGCTGGCAACGCCTCGCCCGTCGCCAGAGCGGCGCCTGCGGCTCGTGCCCGAGCTGTAGTTCAAGCGAATCTCTGCAGTCGAAACCGCTTGTCACAATTACACCGATAATTTCTCACGCAGAGGCGCAGAGGCGCAGAGAAATCACGAATTAGCGAAGGTATGCCAATAGTTCATCGGTACTTCTGGTACTTGGTACTCGGTACAAGGTAGTTGGTCATTCTCAAAGATCCCTCTGCGTCTCTGCGCGAGATAATTCTGCCATGCCTACCGCGACGGATCGCCCCTTTGTTTCTCGACAAGCGCCGCCCCATTTCACGGCGAACCAAAAGCGAGTGATTCGGCGTCGGCTGCTAGCCTGGTACGCCGAGCACGCCCGCGATTTACCCTGGCGGCGGTCGCGCGATCCCTACCGCGTCTGGGTCAGTGAAATCATGCTGCAACAGACGCAGGTGGCCACCGTGCGCGAATACTTCAAGCGCTTTGTTCGCGCCCTGCCGAGTGTCCGCCGGTTGGCAGCGGCCGACGAGGCTCTGGTGCTCCGATTGTGGGAAGGCCTGGGCTATTACCGCCGTGCGCGGCAATTGCACGCGGCGGCGAAAGTGATTGTCGATGAGCGCAACGGCGAATTTCCGCGGAGCGTCGACGAGCTCGTGAAGCTGCCCGGCATCGGCCGCTACACGGCCGGCGCGATCGCATCGATTGCCTTCGACCAGCGCGCACCCATTCTCGAGGCCAACACGATCCGCCTTCTAAGCCGGCTGATCGGCTTCCGCGACGATCCGCTTCGCTCGGCAGGCCAGCGCGTGCTGTGGCAGGTGGCGGCCGATATCCTGCCGCAGGCCGATGTGGCCTGCTTCAATCAAGCACTCATGGAGCTCGGCTCGCTCGTCTGCACGCCAGCCGATCCGCGTTGCGACGAATGCCCGCTGGTCGGCGTATGCGCGGCGTACGCGGCCGGCTTGCAGCACGAAATCCCGCGCGACAAACCGCGGCAGGAATCCACGGCCGTCCGCGAGGCGGCCGTCGTCATCCGCCGCAACGGCCGCGTCCTCATGCGGCAATGCGACGAAGGCGAGCGCTGGGCCGGCTTGTGGGACTTCCCGCGGTTCGCGCTGACGGCCGAAGGGCCACTGTTCGCCCGCGAAGAAATCGCCACCAAGGTCCGCCAGCAAACCGGAATTACCTGCGCACCGGGCCCGCTCATGAAAACGATCAAGCACGGCGTCACCCGCTACCGCATCACGCTCGATTGCTACCAGGGCAAATACATTACCGGCCAGGTTCGTGCACCAGGACGTTGGATTAGGACAGCCGAATTGGCCGATTTACCGCTGAGCACGACCGGGCGAAAAATCGCGCAGTTAGCTCGGCAAGAAAAACATTTATCACCGAGTAGTCACCACGGAGTACCCACGGAGGACACAGAGTAGAACAGGAAGCACCGCTAATGTGCGCTAATATCCGCTAATGAATGCCCTCCATCAATCATTAGCGCATATTAGCGCACATTAGCGGTGCTATTCACATGTCTGCTTCGCTCCGTGTCTTCCGTGCCCTCTGTGGTGAATTCATCGGCCCAATAGTCGGTCGATCGCCGCGCCGATGTCCGGCTCGCGGGTAAGCGATTCGCCGACCAGGATCGCGTCGACGCCGACCGATTCGAGTCGCAGCACGTCGTCGCGGGTTTTAATGCCGCTTTCGCCCACCAGCACGCACTGGTCCGGCACGCGGTCGCGCAGGCGAATCGTGTGCGCAAGGTCAACCTCGAACGTGTGCAGATTGCGGTTGTTGACGCCGATCAGCGTGACCCCGGCATCGAACACCCGCTGCAGATTGTCCGGCTCGTACAATTCCACCAGCGGCGCGAGGCCCAGCTCGCAGGCTTCGTTGAACAGCTTCCGCAAGTTGCAGTCGTCGAGGCACTCCGCGATCAACAGCACCGCATCTGCTCCGGCTACGCGGGCCTCGACGAGTTGATACGTGTCGAGAATGAAATCCTTCCGCAGGACGGGCAGGCTGACCGCCGCGTGGATCTGCGTCAGGTATTCGAGCCGCCCTTGAAAATACGGCTCGTCGGTCAGCACGCTGATGCACGTCGCTCCATGCGCCTCGTACACGCGAGCGATGGCGACCGGATCGAAGTCGGCCCGAATGATCCCCGCCGAAGGGCTGGCCTTCTTTACTTCGGCGATGAGCTTGATCGGACCGCCGGCGGCCAGCGGCGTGAAGAAATTGCGCACCGCCGGCGCATCGGCCAGCGCGGCCCGCAGCTCCCGCTCCGGCCGCTCCCCCTTGGCCTGCTCAATTTCCACCCGCTTCGTGGCGACAATTTTGTCGAGAATGGTCGGCATGAATTCATGATTTCACCACGGAGACACGGAGGGCATGGAGAAGCAGGAATTGGAACTGCCAATACTCGCTGATGGTAGTGAAAGAATAACAACTCATTCCTTGTCAGCGTCCAATAGCGAAGGCTAGCAGTTTCTAGGTCCTGACTTTGTCTTCTCCGTGTTCTCCGTGCCTCCGTGGTGAATCAGCCGTAGGAATTGCCCCAACGCCCATCTTAACGAAACTGCCAAAAAACGCTATCGTTGATAGCGGCGAGTCGGTTGGTGCCGGGCGGATTTGCGCGATTTCCCATTCCGCCCCTGCATGGATGTCGGTACCATCCGGCCGCCAAAACCCCTAGCTAGCTCACCTCGTCGGGCGCACCGGTGGATGCAGCGTGCGCGGACGATCCGCACGGATCGTCTGCGGTCTTATTTCGATCGACTGAGCAACTCCGCCAACCATGAGCAAGTTTCGCACCGAACGCGATACGATGGGCGAGATGCAGGTGCCGGTTGACTCGCTGTATGGGGCGTCGACGGCCCGAGCGGTCGAGAATTTTCCCATCTCGCACGAGCCGGTGCCGGCCTCGGTCATCCACGCGTTCGGTCACTTGAAGGCGGCCTGCGCGCAGGCCAATTGGGAACTGGGCAAGCTCGACGAAACTCGCACCAAGGCGATCATCGCGGCGTCGCTCGACGTGGCCGCGGGCAAACACGACGAACACTTCCCAGTCGACATCTACCAGACCGGCTCCGGCACGTCGACCAACATGAACGCCAACGAGGTGATCGCCAACCTAGCCAACCAGCGGCTGGGCCACGGCGTGGGCGCGAAGGGCGTGGAGGGTGCGGTCCATCCGAACGATCACGTGAATATGGGCCAGTCGTCGAACGATACGTTCCCGGCGGCGATGCACATTGCCGCCACGCTGGCCGTGAAGAACGATTTGATCCCGGCGCTGCAGCGGCTGCACACCGAGCTGAACGCCAAGGCCAAGGAGTGGGACAGCATCGTCAAGATCGGCCGCACGCATTTGATGGACGCCACGCCGATCCGCGTCGGCCAGGTGTTCTCCGGCTACGCGGCCCAGGCCGAATACGCGGTGATTCGGGCCGGCCGGGCGCTCAAGCGGCTGCAGGAGAACATGCCGATCGGCGGCACGGCGGTGGGCACGGGCATCAACACGCATTCGAAATTCGCCGATAAGGTGTGCGCGGCCCTGTCGCACCGGCTGGGCGCCCAGTTCGCCGAGGCCGCCAATCACATCGAGGCCCAGGCCGCCAAGGATTCGTTCGTCGAGGCCCACGGCGAGTTGAAGACGATCGCCGTGTCGCTTACCAAGATCGCCAACGACATCCGCCACCTGGGCTCCGGCCCGCGGTGTGGAATCTTTGAGCTCTCGCTGCCTGCCACGCAGCCCGGCTCGTCGATCATGCCGGGCAAGGTCAACCCGGTGATTTGCGAATCGGTGATCCAGGTGGCCTGCCGCGTGCTGGGCAACGACGTGGTGGTAAGCACCTCTGCGCTGGGCGGCATCGGCTCGCTGTTCGAGCTGAACGTCGCCATGCCGGTGATGATCGACGCCTTCCTCGAATCGGTCGAGCTGCTGGCCAACGTCTCGAACGTGCTGGTCGACAAACTGCTGGTGGGCCTGGAAGTGAACGAGGAGCACTGCCGTCGGCTGATTGAACAGTCGCTGATGATGGTTACGTCGCTGGCGCCCAAGATCGGTTACGAGCAGGCGGCCGCATTCGCGAAAGAAGCGTTTCTATCTGGCAAGACAATCCGCGAGCTCTGTCGCGAGAAGAAAGTTATGAGCGAGGCTGAGTTGGATAAGGCGCTCGATCCCTGGAAGATGACCGAACCGCGAGACGAAGTTGATTAGAAGCGAGCCGGGTCGTCGCCGACCCCGATTGAACAAAACACAAATCACCTCTCACACGGAGGCCGATGCACGATGGCAAGGAAGCTGTCTGGTATCGCACGGCAAGGATGTTCTAGTCTGGCGCTCGTCCTCTGGTTGGCGGCAGGTCTCGCCGCGCCGGCTCAGGACAAGGTGCAGGTTACGTCGCCACCCGACGTCGTACAAAATCCGTTTGCCGCCGGCGGCGACTCGCAGCCGGTGACGGTGCCGGACGAGCCGGAAACCCCGCGCCGCAGCGCGACGACGTATCACAATCCATTCGCCACGACGCGAACGGCCCCGTTGAAATTGGCGCCGCCTGTCGCATTGCCGGCGCGGCCCGGCCCGATCAGCCGCTGGCAACGACCCAACCTGCTCGCCGACGAACCATCGTCCGTGCGGACCGCCATCCTCGATACGACGGCAACCCAATTCGATCCGTTCCCGTCGGGCCGATTGCTGCGATCCGACGCGCCCAGCGGCGCGAATTTTGGCCAGCCGCCCGATCCGATCCAGTTCGCTCCGCAGTCGCTCACGCAGCCGGCCTGGTTGACCGGAGACATCGATTCGGCCCAGCCATTGCCGAACGCACATGCGACGGCCAACGTCGATCCGGTCACCGCGGATAGCTTCCGCTTGCCCTTGTTCAGTTCGGCAGCGAGCGATCGGGCCGCAATCAACAGCGATGCCGACGTTGCGGCGGACGGAATGGGGCCCGTGATGAGCCCCGATTGGCTGCCGATCATCGTCTCCGATTACGTCGACTCGCCGGAAAACTGTTACGAGCAGGCACGGCAGTTGGCAGATACGGCGCAAACGGTCGATCAGCTTTCGACCGCGATTGACCTGTGCCATCGCGGTCTGGGAGGCGGCCCGCCGCAGGAATTGGCGCTCGCGATGCGTCGGCTGGCGGCCTGGGCCTACAATCGCCGTGGCGAGCTGCGGGCCGATGCCCGCGAGCAGCACGATGCCTTTTCCGACTTTCAATCGGCCATCGCGTTGGACCCCAGTAGTTGGGCGGCAATCCACAACCGCGGCGTAGCTCTCGCCGAGCGCGGCCAGTCGTCTGCGGCGCTGCGCGATTTCAACCGCGTGCTGGAGTTGAATCCGGCCCTGACGATCGCCTACCGCAACAGGGCCGAGCTGCTGGCTTCCGTCGGACGGATGAGCGAGGCGGCGGCCGATTATTCGCGGGCCCTGGATCAGTCGCCCGACGATCCCGATTTGTACCGCGCGCGGGGATGCGCCTGGCAGCGATTGGGCGACTTCGATCGCGCGCTGGTGGACTTGAACAAGTCGCTCAGCCTGTTGCCCAATCAGCCCGACGCCTACACCCAGCGCGGCAATCTGTCGGCCGAGCAGGGCGAATTCCACGGGGCGATCGACAACTATCAGCGGGCGCTGCGGATCGATCCCAACTGGGCCGAGGCCCATCGCAGCCTGGCGTGGTTGTGGGCCACGTGTCCGAATCCGCGTTACCGCGACGCGGAGCAGGCGCTTGCAGCGGCCGACGAGGCCATGACGCTCGCCCCGCCCGGCGATAGCTTTGTGCTCGACGCGGCGGCCGCCGCCCATGCCAACGCGGGCCAATTCGACAAAGCGATTCAGTTGCAGCAGCAGGCCCTCGCTACCGCACCGCCGGACCTCATCGAGCAAATGCGGCAGCGGCTCGCACTCTACCAGCAAGGCCAGCCGTTTCGCAGCGGCCCGGGCCGCTCGGCCGTAGAACCGGCGTCGCACAGTGTGCCTGCGGGGCGCCGCGAACGATAGCGGTCCGGTTTGCCAGCATTGCCGGCTGTGCGAAGTCTGGAAGTTTGCAACGACTTTGCCGATTTTGCTGACTTTCCGGGTAATTCGGGTTAGGTCGAGCGGGCCGACTGGTCGATAGACGCTTCGGTAGCTCGGAGCAAGGAGCTCGGAGCAGGGAGTCAGCGACTAGCTTCCCTGTTTCTAGTTCTCGGCTCCACGCTCCTTGCCCCCCTGCTCCGTTGCTCGGATCGAACTATGCGATTCACAAACCAAATCCGGCCGCTGCTCGTTGGCCTACCGATCCTTGTGTCCCAGGCGTTCGTGGTGGCGCTGCCCGCCGCCGGCTGGGAATGGAACGCGTTTCGCGCGACCGACAAATCCCAGCCCCCGGCAACCACTGGACTGCCAACGGGTCCTGGCAAGCGGGCCATTGCGCCGACGACGCCGCGTTGGACCGATGGAGCGGTTCAACAGGCGCATGCTCAAGGCAAGCCGCGTGCGGGTGCGGTTCAGCAAACTGCTCATTCGGGACCATCGCGCGGCGGCACGCTGTTGGGTAATAGCGGCGAATCTGGGCCGACCTGGCACGGCCAAAAGCTGCGCATGCCTACGAAGCTTTTTGCCCGCGGCGGCGGTGCGGATCGTCCACCGATCCCCAACCCGGTGGCTAAAAACTACCCTGGCACTGCGGCCGCAGCGGCGCGAACACGACAGGGATCGGCGAATCCGACCGGCCGCATCGCCGGCAATCAGCCTGCCGCTAACCAATCACGAGCCGCGGTCAATTCGCGGCCGAACGGGTCGACACAACAGATCCCAGCTCAGCAAGCAACCTCCTTGGCGCCAACGGCCGAGCCCACCCTCGCCGAGCCGGAACCGGTTCAAACCGCTCCTGTTGCGACGGCGGCGCCCGCCACGATGGACCCCAAGACGCCGGGCGATCGGCTGATCCTGCAAGCGCACGAATTCTCGACCCGCGCCGCGACCGAGGACGACTTCTCGCGGATCATCGAAACGTGCCGCCGTGCTCGGGCCAGCCAGCTCAGCCCTCCATCGGTCGAATTCGCGAATCAATTGGCTGCCTGGTCGCTCAATCGCCGCGGCCAGCTCAAGGCCGAAGCGGGCCGCACGCAGGAAGCCCTGCTCGACTTTGATGATGCGGTCCGCTGCAATCCGGAGTTGTGGCGGGCACTTCATAATCGTGGCGTGCTGAAAGCCCAAAGCGGCGAGTTCGAAACGGCCTTCGACGACTTCAACCTGACCATCCAGTTCAATCCCAAGTTTGCCAAGGCGTATTCCAATCGGGCCGCGTTGTTCGTCGTGGCCGGCGACCTGCCAGCGGCGCTCGACGACTACGGCCATGCCATCGAATTGGATCCGAACCTGGCGGTCGCGCACCGTGGCCGGGCCCGTGTGTGCCACCTGCTGGGCCGGCTGGACGAAGCACTCGACCATTACGACGCAGCCGTGCAGCTCGCGCCCGACGACGCCTACGCCATCGCCGGCCGGGCCGATTTGCTCACCGATTTGGGCCGCTACGTCGACGCGGCCAAGGGATACGATCGCGCGATCGAACTCGATCCGCAGTCGGCTGCGGCCAATCGCGGCTCGGCCTGGCTGCTCGCGACCTGCCCGGACAGCAGCGTGCGTGACGCGAACCTGGCGGTCGAGCGAGCCGAGTTGACGATCCAACTGGACGGCCAGGAAGATGCGGTCAGTCTCGATACGCTGGCCGCCGCCCTGGCCAGTGCGGGCGATTTCTCGGCGGCCATGCAGACGCTGCGGCAGGCCATCGAAATCGCGCCGGTCGACGAGCGCACCGTGTATCAAGACCGACTCAAATTGTACCAGCGTGCCAAACCGTACCGCATTGCACCGGTGCGTGGAGTGGCGCAAGTGAGTTACGAAAACAGCTATTAGCTGTTAGCTATTAGCCGTTGGCCGGACGGAGAGTTTTTCCTGCCAATTGCTCGGAGCTAACAGCTAACAGCTAACAGCTAACAGCTTATTTTGGGGGGAGCGTCAGAGCCTGGTCGCGCAAGCGGCCGGGCTCTCGTCGCGCGCAGGGCCATAATATAGCCGACCCATCCTGGGTCGAGATCCGGACCGAGTCGTCGCGAACTGTCGGCCGACCGATACCCGGCCAAGATGGCCGGGCTATGTTTCGCTAGTTGCGACTGGCATTGCGTCGCCGCTACGAAACGGCCGACAATGCAGCCGGATGTCCGGCAAGCTTCATTATCTTTACCGTGCTTATCGCTATCGGCTCCACGTCGACCCGGCCGAGCTGCGGTTTTTGTGCAGCAAGCTGCGGCCGGGCCAGGTGGCCGTCGATGTGGGCTGCCACAAGGGAGCGTACACGTATTGGATGCGACGGCGCGTGGGGCGGACGGGCCGCGTGTTTGCGTTTGAACCGCAGCCGCGACAGGTGGATTACCTGCGTCGCATCTTCGCGGCAATGCGTTACGAAAATGTAACGCTCGTGCCGATGGGCTTGTCGAGCACGCCGGGCCAGTTGCCGCTGCACATTCCGGCGGGCGCGGGCATGACACATGCAGCCACGCTGGAGCAGGGAGCGTGGGGCAGGGAGCATGGAGTAGGGAAATCGTATTTGGACTCCCTGCTCCCTGCTCCTCGCTCCCCGCTCCTTGTCCCCGTGACGACGCTGGACGCCTTCTTCGCCGACGAGCCACGTGGGCCCGACTTCCTCAAGATCGACGTCGAGGGCCACGAATCGTCCGTGTTGGAAGGGGCACGGCAGACGCTCGCAGCACATCGGCCCGCGATCCTGATCGAATGCGAAGCGCGCCACCGCTCCGACGGCGACGTGCTGCCCGTGTTCGAGTTGCTCGAATCGCTCGGGTATCGAGGCAGCTTCTTTCAAAACGGTCGCCGCCGACCGCTCGCCGATTTCGATCCGGCGGTGCATCAACGCATCGAACCGGATTTCGACGAACTTCCGCGTGGCTACGTGAATAACTTCGCCTTTGAGCCGGGCAATTAGTGGTCCGCCGGTGCAATGCAGGGTTTACCCAGATTGCCAATTGAAAGCGAAAAACTCGTTTCTTCGTGACCCCTTCGAAGGCGACAGGCAAAATCGGGGTGTCGCGCGCTCGAAATCGAACAAAGTGTTCGAAAACGGGCGCTCACCCCGAGTTGGCTTGTGTTCGGATTGTCAAAGAACCGAGGTTCACCACAAAGCGCGCAGCGCTACCTTTACCGCAGATATGCGGCTTGGCGTGTGCCAGTTTCGCGCCGTCGTGGTATGAACCGCCCCCGATTATTGCCAATCGGCGGGCGGTTTCAAGCAAAAGATTTGGCCGCTGGCGACCAATTACGGCGACATCGCAGGCACTGCCATTTTGAGCATTTCCAGCACAACCTTGTAGCGAGCAAGAGCCCTCTCCCGGTCCCTCACCGGGACCGGGCGAGGGTTGATTATTGGCCACTGGCGACCAATTACGGCGACATCGCACGCACTGCCATTTTGAGCATTTCCAGCAACCGTGTAGCGGGTAAGAACCCTCTCCCGGTCCCTCACCGGGACCGGGCGAGGGTTGATTATTGGCCACTGGCGACCAATTACGGCGACATCGCACGCACTGCCATTT
>JBIOWO010000109.1:0-13826 GCA_044868555.1 Lacipirellulaceae bacterium
ACACAAAACAGGAGCGAGCAGAGGAAGCAGAGAATGAATCAAACCGACTTCCTCTGCTCCCTCTGCTCCCTCCTGTTAAAAAACACCGCATCAACGCACGCATGCCCTGGACCCAAGTCTACAACCCGGCCTACTCCGAGCTGCTCTCAACGCTCCTGGCGGCCACACCAATCGTCGTGCTGCTCGGCACGCTCGGCCTGCTCGGCTGGTCTGCGCCGCGCGCCGCGGCCGCCGGGCTCTTCACCGCCCTGGCCGTTGCGATCGGCGTCTATGGCATGCCCTGGCAATCGGCGCTCGCCGCCGCCGGCTACGGCGCGTGCTTCGGCCTGTTTCCCATCGGTTGGATCGTATTCGCCGCCGTATTCCTGTACGTGCTCACCGTCGATTCCGGCGAGTTTGAAAAAGTGAAGGCCTCGGTCGTTGCCCTGTCGCCCGACCAACGCATTCAAGCGCTATTGATCGCGTTCTGCTTCGGCGCATTTATCGAAGGGGCCGCCGGCTTCGGCACTCCCGTCGCCATCTCGGCCGCGCTCCTCATCGGCACCGGCTTCCCGCCCCTCTACGCCGCCGGCCTGGCGCTCATCGCCAACACGGCACCGGTCGCCTTCGGCGCGCTCGGCACGCCGATCATCACCCTGGCCAAGGTCACCGGCCTGCCCGAAATGCAGCTCTCCGCCATGGCCGGCCGCCAACTGCCGCTGTTCTCCCTGATCATCCCCGCCTGGATGGTCTGCACGATGGCCGGCTGGCGCGGGATGGTCGGAGTTTGGCCGGCCTTGCTCGTCTGCGGCGGCAGCTTTGCCGTCGTGCAATTCCTGATCTCCAACTACCTCGGCCCATCCCTGACCGACGTCGTCGCCGGCGTCGGTTCGATGGCCGCGTTGGCCGCGCTGTTGCGCGTCTGGAAACCACGCGACGTGTGGCAGTTCCCGAAGTCACCGGACACCGGCATTACTACTTCCACCGAGTATCCGCCCACCGCGCCAAATTACACGGGCCGCGAAATCGCCCACGCCTGGGCACCCTGGATCATTCTCTCCGCCTGCGTCTTCCTCTGGGGCGTCCCGCAATTCCGCACGTTCCTCAACGGCGGCGCACCACCCGCATCATCGCCCGTCGCCACATCGACCGCTTGGTACACCCGCCCCAACCGGCTCGCCGGAATCACCGAGCTCACCTGGCCCATCCCCTACCTCCACAACCAGATCCGCCGCGACACCTCCGTCATCGGCGGCACGGATCAACCCGAGCCGGCCATCTTCAGCTTCAACTGGCTCAGCGCCACCGGCACCGGCATCATGGTCGCCGCCATCCTGTCTGCGTTTTGGATGGGCACGCCCCCGGCCCGCTTCGCCTGGCTCTTCTTCCACACGCTCCACCGCCTCCGCGCTTCGCTATTCACGATCGCCGCCATGCTGGCCATCGCGTTCACCACGCGATTCAGCGGCACCGACGTTACGCTCGGCTTGGCCTTCACGCACACTGGCGTACTGTACCCATTCTTCGCCGCGATGCTCGGCTGGCTGGGCGTGGCCCTCACCGGCAGCGACACGTCCAGCAACGCGCTCTTCGGCAACTTGCAGCGCGTAACGGCCGAGCGGCTCGGCCTCAACCCGATCCTGATTTGCGCCGCAAACAGCACGGGCGGCGTGATGGGCAAGATGATCGACGCCCAAAGCATCGTCGTCGCCAGTGCCGCCACCGGCCAACACGGCAGCGAAGGCCAAATCCTCCGCTTCGTCTTCTGGCACAGCATTGCCCTGGCCAGCCTGGTCGGCGTCGTCACGCTCGCTCAAGCGTACCTGCTGCCGGCGATGATTCCCGGGCAATGAAGACTTGATTTCGCCGAGTTTGCGGAATAGAAATCGTCCATGACTCGTCAAATTCAATGCTTCGTTGCATCAGCGTTTGATCGGCCAGATGTGGACGCCGTATTTGACAAGGCGATTCGACCCGTGCTGAGGGATTTGAATTGCAGACCAATGCGTGTCGACCGGGTTGAGCACAACGACGATATCGATGACAAGATATTTGCCCTCATTGACGGCTGCGACTTCTGCATTGCCGACCTGACGTACGCACGACCATCAGTTTACTACGAATCAGGATATGCGTTTGGATTGGGACGACCTGTGATATACGTTGCAAGGAGCGATCATTTTCGGTCCCATGATAATGATCCGAATGGCAATCTTGAGGTTCATTTCGACCTAAAAATGCGGAATATCATTCCGTGGTCGCAACCAAACGATGCATTCAAAAAGCGACTGCGTAAGCGCGTGCGCCACGTCGTCCAACCTCTGTTGGACAAAAGAGAGAAGGCAGCCGCGGATGAAATGGAGACCCAACAGTTTCAATCGCGGTCGCAAAACGAAAAACGCGTTCTGCTTGCGAATACGAGCCAGAAAATCTTACTGGCGAGAGGGTTCAACTTCATAACGAAGTCGGAGAAGAAATCTAACTCTGTTGGCGTCCATTTGTATCGGTACATCGGAACAGCGTATCAAGAAGTGCGAGTATATACGACGCCGACGGTGACGGCACCTCTCGTGCGACGGATGCGGCTCTTCGGCGCTTCTTGGTTGTCCCAAGAACTACGAAAAAACGCATCGGAAGTCACGACCGTATTTGTTTTCGCAAGCCTTGCGACGGCGCGGAAATCCCTTTTAGCCTTGTCGCTGCCGAGCTACGCACCGATATCATCTAAAGTTGTCACTGCATCGGCGCAGAATGCGTCTGGCGCCTCAGCGCGCAACGAAATTGTTGCGATCGTTGATGGGTTTAGGAACGTATCCGAATTCAAAGCGCATTTTGGCTCTCTTTGCGATCAATTAGGATTTACCCCCGCTTGACGCGATTGTCCGCGCCACCGCGACAAAATTGGAGCATTGTGCTTCAAAACTGGCACGGCATATGCACCTCCTCGATATCTGTCAGTCGATGGCACGGCATCTCGGCCGAACCATTGCCAAGGGGAGGAGTGATGTTACCGCGATCAGTTCCCTGCGAGGACTGCGGAGAAACAGCCTGTGTCAGGGCTTATGGCCGGGTGGAGTACGATTGGGGTGAAGAGGGACCAGAGGCTGGCAAAATTGCGACCATGCCCCACATCACGATGGTCCGCCTCACGATCGATTGCCCAAAGTGCGGCGTCAAGACCCAGGAATTTCGCCCCAGCCCCAACACCGAGGATAGAGGCCTGCCATGAGCGAGCCCGTCGACAAGCTCAGGACAGGCATCAGCGAGTCGAATGGCCTGCCATGAGCGAGCCCTTCGACAAGCTCAGGATAGGCTTCAGCAAGTCGAATGGGGATGACAGGAGTTGAACCTGCACGACCTTGCGGCCACTGGATCCTAAGTCCAGCGCGTCTGCCAATTCCGCCACATCCCCGTGGGCGATGCCGGCGGTGGGCCGGTACGAATTACTTTACCACAGAGTGAAAAAGAGGGGGAGACAAGGAGACGGGGAGACAAGGAGACTCGTGTTCGAAGCTGAATCTCCTTGTCTCCCCCTCTCCCACTCTCCTTGTCTTTTCCCTCCGCCACTCAAGAAGACCGCAACTTGACCGTCACGGTTCGCACGTGGCCGTTGCGTTCTACGCGGAGCGTGAATTGCTCGGCCCCGGAGTCCAGCAGGCCGAATAGCGAGCGCTCGAAGTCGCCCACGTCGGTGAACGGCTGGCCGTTGACGTCCTGGATGCGGTCGAGCGGCGCCAGGCCTGCCGTGTCGGCCGGCGTCTCGTCGATCACCCGCGTCAGAAACACCGTGCCCGGCTCCGCGTCGTCGGCGCGCCACGACATGCCCAGCCGCGGCCGCGGCTCGTTCGCCGGCCAGTTTCGCAGCGACCGGCGCGGCAACAATCGTTCCGCCGCCCGCTGCCGCGACTCCGACAGTTCATTCTTCACCGCTGGGCGATACTTGGGCAGCGTGTCGGCGTTGGCCGTCTTGATCAGCATCGCCAGCAAATACCGCGACACCTCGCGCAGCCCTTCGCGGTTCACTTTTTCCACATCGTCGCTCGGCCGGTGATAATCGTTGTGCATCCCCGTGTGCAGCAGCATGACCGGAATCTTCCGCTCCAGGAACGGCCAATGATCGCTGTTGGCCGAAAGATCCCAGTCGAAATCCAGCCACAGCGGATCCTCGATCGGGCCGCTCGCCAGTTGCCGCAGGCCGTAGCCGCTCCGCGACCCGAGCAAGTACAGTTGGCCGTCCCGCAATCTGCCCACCATGTCGATCGTGATCGCCAGCTTCACGTGCTCGCCGGGAATCGTCGGATGGGCCAGCCAATACTTCGAACCCTTCAGGTTGCGCTCTTCGCCGTCCCAGAACGCGAACAGAATCGACCGCCGCGTCTTCAGCCCCGATTTCGCGAACGCCTCGATCGTCTCCAGCAACATCGAGACGCCGCTGGCATTGTCGTCGGCGCCGTTGTGGATCTTGCCCACCGGCCCGTAGCTGGTGCTGTCCGAGCCGTAGCCAACGTGGTCGTAATGAGCGCCGACGACGACCACCTCGCGCCCCAACAGCGGATCGTCGCCCGGCTGCAACACCAGGATGTTCCGCCAGTCGTCGTCGAATGTCTGGATGTACTCGCCGTCGGTGCCGGCGGGCGCAAGCGGATACTCGCGCAACTGGTTGACGATGTACTGGGCGGCGGCGCGGCCACCCCGGCTGCCCGAGGCCCGGCCTTCGTACACGTCATCGGCCAGCACCTGCACGTGCTCGAAAAGCTCGTCGGCCGTGATCGATTCCATGGCCGCGTTGACCATATTCTTCGTGGCCCCCAGCGCCGGCGAAGCGACCAGAAACGACACGCACAAGGCCAGCAGAATGCGGGGGCAGGAGTTCACGGCGGCGAAAACCGTCGAGGTGGGTATTGAGAAAATGCCCTGCCGTGAGCGCGACTCGATCCTTAACTTCTATTGTAACCTATCCGGCGGGGGCAGGTTCCGATAGCCCGCCCCCGAATTGCCGCCTTTTTAGCAGTTTTCGGCCCGCCCAATTCGATAGCGACGCTTTCCATATTTTTCTCGCCACTCGCCACTCGCCACTCGCCACTTTACCGGCACACCTGCATCGAGCACCCGCCGTCCACTACCAGCGATTCGCCCGTAATAAAATCGTTGGTCACCAGCGAGCGCACCGCCTCGGCCACCTGCTCGGAGGTGCCTTCGCGGTGGAGCGGAATCCGCACGGCCAGGTTGTGGGCCTTGGCCTCCGGCGTCATCGCTTCGTGAAAGCGCGTGCGGATGATGCCCGGGATCACGCAGTTGACGCGGATGTTGTGGTCCGCTTCGTCGCGGGCCAGGCACCGCGTGAATTGCAGAATGGCCCCCTTGGCCGTGGCATAGGCGATGTGGCTGGGCACGCCACGGACGCCGGCCACGGAAGAAATCAAAACGATCGCTCCTTCGCCCGCCTTGCGCATCGTCGGCAGCACGCGACGACACAGAAAATAGGCTGCATGCACGTGGACGTCGAAACACGACTTCCACAATTCCGGCGAGCACTCGCTGATCGTGCCGTAGGCCGATCCCCCGGCCGCGTGCACCAGCACGTCGATGCCGCCCAGCCCACTTTCCGCTTCGCGCACCGAGCGCTCCACTTCGTCCGGCCGGGCCACGTCGGCAATCGTCAATACGCACTTGCGCCCCAACGACGTAATCGACTGCTTGACCTGCGCCGCCTCAGCATCCTCGTGCCGGCCGTTGATCGCCACATCGCAGCCATGCCGGGCCAGATCAATCGCAATCGCCGCCCCAATCCCTTTCGTCCCGCCCGTCACCAAAGCACGTTTGCCGGTTAGATTCATCTCAGCACGACTCCTCGCGTTACGGTCCGGGTGGCACGTCCCTGAGCCTCGGGCGAAGGGCGTGGACTTTCCGGAACGTGCTCACCACGCCCATCGCCGGAAGCTCTGGGAGTGCCACCCAATTTGGTCTCGAACTCACGCACGTCCTCAGCTACTTCCCAATGCAGAAACTACGAAAGATACGGTCCAGCAGATCGTCCGTGTAGACGGTGCCGACGACTTTTCCCAGTTCCGTGAGCGCTTCGCGGACCTCCGCGGCCACCAGCTCCTCGCCGTTGCCGTCGCGAACGAGCTCGACCGCTTGCCCCAAAGCAACCTTCGCCAGCCGCACACTTTCCCGCGAGCGCTCCGCCGTGGCTGCTACGATCGGCCCGGTTTGCGGGGCCGATTCCCGCGCGAGCAGCCGCCGCAGCTCGCCGCACAACTGGTCCAGGCCCGCCCCAGTGTGGCTGCTGGTGACGACGGTCGACGCGCCAGCGGGCCGGCTCATCAAAACTCCCTGGGGGCGCTTCACCAGGTCGGCTTTCGTCAGCACCACCACGTCGCAATCGACGGGCGAGTCGACAACCTCGGCCGCATCGCTGCACCACAAACGGATCGTCGCCCGCTCGCGCCGCTCACCGCTCAGCTCCTGCGCCACCGCATCGACCTGACTCGTCGAAAACTCGTCCACGCCTGCCGTGTCGACCAGGTCGCAGCGAATGCCGTCCAACACGATTGTCGCCGTGAGATAATCGCGCGTCGTGCCGCGTTCCGACGAAACGAGGGCCGGTTGCGGCGCATGCGGGCGGGCCGGAATCCGCACCCCTTGCCGCGCGACCAAGGCATTGAACAAGCTGCTCTTGCCCACGTTCGGCGGACCCACCAGCGCGACCTGATCCGCTTGCGTGATCGACAGCCTTGACGCAATCTGCTCGGCCACTTCCTCCAGCCGCCGAATCGCCCACTGGAGCCGCTCGATCAGCTCCGGCGCCGAGATGAATTGTATATCCTCTTCGACGAAATCGAGTCCCGCTTCCAATTCCGCCAGCAACTGCAGCAGTTGGTCGCGCAGATTTTCGAGCGGCCGGGCCAACCCGCCGGCCAATTGCGCGAGCGACGCGTCGAGCTCATCCTGAGAGCGGGAATCGATCACGCCGAGCACGGCCTCGGCCTGCGTCAAATCGATCCGCCCCGCCAGAAATGCCCACAGCGTGAATTCGCCCGGCTCGGCCAACCGGGCCCCCGCTGCACACACGGCCGCCAACACCGCGTCCAGAATCGGCGGCGAGCCGAGCGTGTGCAGCTCCGCCACCGGCTGCCGCGTATAACTCCGATCCGTCGGCCAGACAAATAGATCGCACGGCACACTACGGGTGGCACGCCCTAAGCCTCCGGCGCAGGGCGTGGCGGGCGCGACATTTCGACCACGCCCTTCGCAGTGACTCAGGGCGTGCCACCCCAAGTCGATTCGCACCAGTCCAGAAACACAGGTCGCCGTGCGGATTTCATCAAGAGGGCGGCCGTCATTCGCGTCAAAGCAGCGCGCCGCCACCACGATCGCATCCGGCCCACCGACGCGCACCATCCCCCGCGCCGCCCCGCCCGCCGCCGTGCTAATCGCCGCAATCGTATCGTCGAGGTGATAACCCATGTGCGACGTTCCCCCCTCGCACCGACAACTCGCTCCTTGATTCTCGCTCCTCGCCGCTCCCTACTTTTTCTTCTTCGTTTTCGGCGAACGCTTCGATCCCGGGCTGCCGTTTTGATCCGGCCGCGGGCCGCCGTTCGGCCGCTTGCCGCTCGCGCCTGGCGGCGAGCCGCTCGCCCCACCCGACGCACTCCCACCCAGCGGCTGCGCCTTCGGCAATAGCTTCCGCTCCCCGATCCCCCACAGGCTGGAGGCGATGAAGTACAAGCACAGCCCGCTCGCCACTTTGTAGAACAATACGCCCATGAACACCGTCATGTACTTCATCATTTTCTGCTGCAGCACGGCCTGCTCATTCGTCGGCTCCGGCATCGCCATCTTCTGCGTCACCAGGAACAGCACCACGGTCACCAGCGGCAGAATGTTCAGGTAGGGCCCCAGCGCGAACATCCCCTGGCCCTGGTTGATGAAGTCGGGCATCCAGGCCGACCAGTTCCAGAGCATGTCGGGCGCCGCCAGATTCGAGCACCATCGAATTGCCTCGCTGAATAGCGGCGACTGCCTCAATTCAATGTCCACCGCCAAAGCGCGATACAGGCCGATGAAGATCGGCAATTGCAGGAACACGGGCAAGCAGCCGCCCAGCGGGTTAATCTTGTTCTTGCGATACAGCTCCTGAATCGCCTGCGACCGCTTCTGCACATCGTCTT
The DNA here is from genome assembly GCA_044868555.1 of Lacipirellulaceae bacterium. Lineage (GTDB taxonomy): Bacteria > Planctomycetota > Planctomycetia > Pirellulales > Lacipirellulaceae > JABDGM01. The sequence goes on from JBIOWO010000109.1 coordinate 8,157, forward strand.
TGTATTTTTCGCTGATCCGATCCATCTCCGGCTTCAGCGCCTGCATCCGCGCCATGTTTTGCGTCTGCTTGTAGCTGACCGGGAACAGCAACCCGCGCACGGCCACGGTCAGCATGATGATCGCGATGCCGTAATTGCCCACGAAGCTGTAGAAGAAGTGCAGGATCATCAGCATCAGCCGGGCGACAGCCGCAAAGATCGGCCAGCCATAGTAAATGACGCCATCGAGCGAGTAGTTCGGATCGCCGCCCGCCATGTATTGGGCCATCAGGGCCGGCCGCTTCGGGCCGATGAAGATCTGGTACGAGTCGGAGTGCGTGGCCCCGGCCGCCAATTCGATCGGCAGCCGCGAGAGCACGCACGTCACGTTGGTAAACGTCGGCGTCCGAGCATCTGGTTTCGTTCCCACCACGACCGCCTCGGTCGTATCGAACCACACGTCCGCCAACGGCTTCTTCGGCACCATGACCGCCGAAAAGTACAGGCCGTCCACCCCCGCGTACGCCAGCGCCTTGCCCTGGCCCATCGGCGCGATCTTGTCCGCCAAGATCGCCGGGCCGCCCAACTGCACGTTCTGGCTGCCGTCGAAACGCACCACGACGTCGCGCAAGCCGGCCGCCGACCACGTCTGGCTGATCTTGTGCGCGTACCACCAACCTTCGATCGGCATCCCCGTCGGACCCTGCAGACGATACGCGAGGCCTGCTTGCGGCTGGTCCGATGTATTGCGCAGCTCCACATCCAACTGGATGTGATAGCCCGGATAAGTAGTGTCGTCGAGCTTGTCCGCCGGCACCGGTTCGAGCGTGTATCGCTTGATGACTTCCAGATTCAGCTCCGCCAGCGGCCGGCGAAACGTCGCCGACTTCTCGTCGTGCGCGACCACTTCCCAATTGCCGCCCTCCAATACTTCGGCCAGGCGATTCTTGTCTACCTCATCCAACGGCTTGCCATTTAGCTCATTCAGCGACAACAAGAAAGAAGGAATGTCGGTGAACCCCGCCGGCGGCTCCGCACCTCGCATCCGGTAGTTGTCGATCTCCGGCCGCAGCACCGCGAACGGCCGCCGCACCAGCTTGACCGTCCGCCATCCCGCTGCGCCGTCGCCTCGCCGAATCGAGAGGCCGATCTCCTCGCCGGGCTGGGTGCGAGCCAGCGCCGCGGCAAATTCTTCGGCCGACGCGATGGTCTTCTCATCGGACGCCTTCATGCCGACGATCACGTCGCCCGGTTCGATACCGGCCGCCGCGGCCGGCGTGCCGGCGCCGACCACCTGCACCTTCGCGCCGCCGCCCTCGTTCGCCAATTCCAACTCGCCCAGGTAGCCGCTCCAGTCGTGCTGGTCGAGATAGCGGCCGCTCGTCATCTCCGCCCGTCGGACCGTCGCGCCCGTGGTGGTTACGGTCACCAACATGCGATAGCCGGTCGTCGGATCGAGCGACCCAAGCGTCAAAAACTGCGTCGGCACCGCCACCGCGGCAACCTGCGGCACGGCAACCGGCCCCGCCGCTTGCGGCTTAGCGGCCGCAGCCTGATCCGCCTGGGCCGCCGCCTTCTCGGCCGGTTGATCCTTCTCATCCGCCGCCGCGCCAGCCGCCGGCGCAGCCGGCCCCGGCTTGTTCGCCGGCAGCGGAAAGATGATCTGCGCCAGCAGAAACAGCATCATCGACAGCATCAGAAATGTAATGAAGCGTTGTCGATCCAACGTACAGAATCCTCTTCAGCTATCAAACACGTCGCGCAGCGGACGGTTGTCCGTTGTCCGTTGTCCGTTGTCCGTTGTCCGTTGTCAGTTGTCAGTTGTCAGTCATAAATAAAAGTGCGCCGTCAGATTCCCACGGGCCACGGACCACAGACCACGGACCACGGACCACTGACCACGGACCACGGACCACGGACAACGGACAACGGACAACGCACACCCCGCTACCTTCCCTGCTTAATCCGATCGCCCAGGAAATCGTCCAACTCGGGGATGTTGTAGATCTTATTGGCGGTGACGGCCGGATCGTATTCGACGCGGCGGAACGTCAATTGCTGCGGCTCCTGAATCACATAGCAGGGACGAGGGTCGCCGTCGCGCGGCTGACCCACCGAACCGACGTTGACCATGAACTTTTGCGACTCATATTTATAGACGTAGCCCGTCTCATCGGGTGTCATGAAGTTGCGGCTCTCGGTGAACACGCCCGGCACGTGCGTGTGGCCCTGGAAGCAGCCCAGCTCGATCAGGCTGAACAGCTTCTCCATCTTCTTCTGGTGATAGATGTCCTCGGGAAACACGTATTCGTTCACCGGGTTGCGGGCCGAGCCGTGTACGTACAGCCAGGAGTTCTCCCGGTGCATTCGCGGCAGCGCGCCCAGAAAATCCCACCGTCGATCGATCGAGCCTCGCTCGCCGCGCGGATTTTCCAACTGGTCCCGCGTCCAGAAGATCGCGCGCTCCGCCCCGGTGTTGAAACCTTCCGGATCGAACAGGGCCCCCTGGTCGTGGTTGCCCAGCAGGCACACCCGGCACGTCTCGATGACGAGGTCCAGGCACTCGCACGGGTTGGGCCCGTAGCCGATGATGTCCCCCAGGCAGAAGATATCGTCAACGCCTTGCTCGCGAGCGTCACCGAGCACCGCCTGGAGGGCCTCCAGGTTGCCGTGAATATCGCTGATGATAGCCCGTTTCAAGTCACGGCTCGCTGGGAAGCGGGGAAAAGCCGGGGAATGTCCCTAAGTCGCTTGTAATCCAGTAGTTTAGGAGTCCGTTTTTCCAGGGTCAAGCCGCGTCCGGCTTGCTTTGCCCGCGGTACTCGGTCAATTTGAGGCCAGGAAACCTCCCATGCGCATCCTCGCCATCGAAACGTCCGGCTTACGCGGTTCCATTGCCACCCTTTTCGGGGATTCGGACGGCCTACGGACCGTTGGCCAAACCATACTTACGTCGGACAAGCGCACGGCGCAATCGCTCGCTCCGGCGCTGCAATCGCTCCTGGCTGAAGCCGGCTGGCAACCGGCTGCGGTCGAATTGGTAGCCGTCGCCGTGGGCCCCGGCTCATTCACTGGCCTGCGAATTGGCGTCACCGCGGCCAAAACATTCGCTTACGCCGTCGGCGCCCAAGTCGTCGGCGTCAACACGCTCACGGTCCTGGCCCATCAGGCGATGGCGTCGTCCGCTCCGCTCTGGACGATTATGGACGCGCAGCGCGGCGAGCTGTTCGCTGCCCGTTACGAGGCCAGCCCGGACGCCGGCGCAAGAATCACGCGCGAACCGTCAATCATTGCGCAAGATGCCTGGCTTGCCGAACTGCGCCCCGGCGACCGCGTGACCGGTCCGGCGACACGCCGCGTGCTGCCGCACCTTCCCAGCGGTGTCACCCCCGCGCCCGAAGCACTTTGGCAGCCTACGGCTGAAGCCGTAGGTCAAGTCGGCTGGCAAGCCTATCAAGCCGGCCACCGAGACGACGTCTGGAAACTGGTCCCACTCTATTACCGCCAAAGCGCCGCCGAAGAACGTCTTTCATAAAACCGCGACCGTCGGTCGCGGTCTTACGCTACGGCCACGGCCTCCCGCGCCGCCGCCACGGTCGCATCCACGTCCGCCTCTGTATGCGCCGCCGAAACAAACAGCGCCTCATACTGGCTGCACGGCAAGTACACGCCCCGCTCCAACATCCCCCAGAAGTACGCCCCAAACGCCGCCGTATCGCAGCGGCTCGCCGAATCCCAATCGGTCACCGGCGCCCCGACGAAGAACAATGTTATCATGCTGCCCACCCGCGCCACCTGGTGTGCCACACCCGCTGCCGCGGCCGCGTCACGCAATCCAACTTCCAACCGCGCGCTGAGCTTTTCCAGCCGTTCATACGGCGGATCATCCCGCAGTGCCCGCAGCATCGCCGCACCCGCCGCCGTCGCCAGCGGGTTGCCGCTCAGCGTGCCGGCCTGAAACACCTTGCCCGCCGGCAAAACGTGATCCATCACCTCGGCCCGACCGCCATAAGCGCCCACCGGCAACCCGCCGCCGACAATCTTCCCCAGCGTCGTCAGGTCGGGCTCGATACCCAACAACTGCTGCGCGCCACCGTAGGCCACGCGAAACCCGGTCATCACCTCGTCGCAAACGAGCAGCGCGCGATGCCGCCGCGTCAATTCCCTTAGTGCCGAAAGAAACTCGCGGCTCGGCACCACCACGCCCATGTTGCCCACGATTGGCTCGAAGATCACGCCTGCGATCTGCTGGCCGTGCGCGGCAAACGCCCGCTCCAATCCGGCCACGTCGTTGTAGCGCAGCACCAGCGTGTCGCGGCTCGTGCCGACCGTGACTCCCGGCGAATTGGGCACCGCCAGGGTCGCCGCCGAGCTGCCCGCCGCCACCAGCAGACTGTCGACGTGCCCGTGATAGTTGCCGGCGAACTTCACGATCACGTCGCGGCCCGTGTAGCCCCGCGCGAGCCGGATCGCGCTCATCGTCGCCTCCGTGCCCGAGCTCACCAGCCGCACCTTCTCAATGCTCGGCACGGCCGCCACGATCAGCTCGGCCAGCTCATTCTCTGCCGCCGTCGGCGCACCGAAGCTCGTGCCCCGCCGGGCTGCTTGCTCCACCGCCGCGACGACTGCCGGATGCGCATGCCCGAGAATCAACGGCCCCCACGAGCCGACGTAATCGATGTACCGATTGCCGTCGGCATCCCATATATAGGCGCCCGCGCCGCGCTCGACGACGATCGGCTCCCCGCCGACCGCCCCGAACGCCCGGGCCGGGCTATTCACGCCGCCCGGCATCAACTGCCTCGCCCGCTCAAATAAGGCGTGGCTCTTCGGCCGATTCATCCATCTATTCCTTCTTCTCAAGTTCACTCAGCCGCTCACGCGCCTCGGCAACCAAATCCTTTGCCCACGGTGACTGTCCGTATAGTTCGACGATGGCCCGGTACATCGCGACCGCCGCTTGCCTAGTCCCGAGCTTGTCGAGGGGCGGTTTAGCTTGAGCCAACCGCCCCGCTGCCGCCATCCGTTCCACCAGCGCCGCCCGCTCACTCTCCTCTTGTTTCGCGGCCTCGGCCCGCAGCGTCTCCAATCGCCGCCGCGCCAATTGAACCACCGCCGCCGTCCGTTCGTCCGTGTCCTTGTTGCTCACCAACGGCGCGCCGGCCGGATGCAAGTCCACGAGCGCTGCGAGCATCGCCGCCGCCGCGTCGGGCGATTCCCGCGCCGTGCTCAGCGCCCGCAAATAGGTCTGCTCGATCGGCAGCAACGACGGATCCGCACTGCCGCCCGCCGCCCGCTGCAGCTTCCGCTCGAATTTGTCCAGCGCGATTTGTACCTGGTAGCCGCGCATCTCGTCGGCCCGCGGGTCCGCCGGATACCGCTCGATGAACTCATCAATGTCGCTCGAGGCGTTGGTCAACGATTCGGGATTGTCGATGTTCGGCCGCGACGTGACGGCCTGATAAATCTCGTCCGCCGACGGTGGCCGCGACAGATACCAGGCCACGCCCCCCAATCCCGCGAGCACCGCGGCAAACACCGTCAACTGACCTGCCAACAGCAGCCACGACCGCTGATGCTGCGCCGCCCGCCGCGCCTCTTCCTCTTCAACCGTGGTAAACCGCGTCGGCCGCTCGAGCGTTTTCGAAGGCGTCGGAGTAACTGCCGCTTGTCTTGTCCCGAGCTTGTCGA
>JBIOWO010000110.1:0-3171 GCA_044868555.1 Lacipirellulaceae bacterium
ACGGTGCGACCGTGGGCGACATTGAGCGCGCATTGGTTGCCAAGCTGCCGAACCTGGCGGGGATCGTGTCCCACGCGCGGTGGGCGGTCAACGCCGCGTTTTCTCCAAAGGATGCCAAGCTGCCAAAGGATGTCGAGGTCGCGTTGATCCCGCCGGTGAGCGGTGGGTAGCCCAGTTGCATGGCAATGTATGGTCGAGTTGGCAACGTATGGTTGAATTGACCCGCGAACCGATCGACTGCGACATCTTGCTGGCCAAAGCTACACGGCCGGAAGCGGGTGCAGTGGTGCTGTTTCTGGGCACGACGCGGGAAATGACTGCTGGCCGACGAACCGTGTCGCTGGACTATGAGGCCTACGACGAAATGGCCGAGAAACAGCTGGCCGAGCTGGAGGCGGACGCCCGGCGCCGCTGGCCATTGGTAGAATGCATCATTGTCCATCGGCTGGGGCGGGTGCCGCTCGCGGAGGCGAGCGTGGCGATCGTGGTCAGCACGCCCCACCGGGCCGACGCCTTCGCGGCGGGTCAGTGGCTGATTGACACGCTCAAGCGCGACGTGCCGATCTGGAAGCAGGAGCATTGGGCCGACGGCACGAGCGAATGGGTGCACCCGACGTAAACGCGATCATGGCTAGCATCTCCAACACAGCACCGCTTCAGGACCGCCTCGGCCGCACGCATCGCAGCTTGCGGATCAGCGTCACCGATCGCTGCAACATTCGCTGCTTCTACTGCAAGCCGAACGAGAACGTGCAATTCCGGCCGCGGCACGAGATCCTGTCGTTCGAGGAGATCACGCGGTTCGTGCGGGTCGTGTCGCAGATGGGCGTGCGGAGGCTCCGGCTCACCGGGGGCGAGCCTCTGGTGCGGGCCGACTTGCCGCGTTTGGTCGAGCAGTTGGCGTCGCTGCCGGATGTGGAGGACCTCGCGCTCACCACGAACGGTATCCTGCTGTCGGAGCAGGCGGTCGCACTGCGTCGCGCCGGGCTGCGGCGGCTGAACATCAGCCTCGATACGTTGAGCGAGGAGACGTTCCAGAAGATCTCGCGGCGGCCGGGTCTCGACCGTGTGCTGGCCGGGATCGCAGCGGCGCAGGATGCCGGGTTCGAGGGGATTCGGCTCAACGCGATTGCCATCCGTTCGCTCACCGAGAAGGAGATTGTGCCGCTGGCCCGCTTTGCCCGCGAGCGCGGGCTTGAGCTGCGGTTCATCGAATACATGCCGCTCGATGCGGAGGAGCACTGGCAGGCGACCGACGTGCTCGACGGCGAGGCGATCCGCCGGCGATTGGAAGCCGAGTTCGGGCCGCTCGTACCTGTTGCTCCGCCACACCCAAGCCAGCCGGCAACCGATTTTGTGTTTGCCGATGGCGGCGGACGCATCGGCTTGATCAATCCCGTGTCGCAGCCGTTCTGCGAGGCGTGTGACCGGTTGCGACTCACGGCCGAAGGTCAGGTCCGCAACTGCCTGTTCTCGACGCGCGAGTGGGATGCCCGGCGACTGCTACGCGAGGGCGGCAGCGACGACGAAATCGCCGAATTGGTCCGCGATTGCGTCTGGGCCAAAGCCCCGGCCCACGGCATCGGCAGCAACGAATTCGTGCGGCCGGAGCGGGCGATGTACCAGATCGGCGGGTGAATCTCCTGCGGTGTTTCGTCGAGTCATCGCGGCACCTATAATGCAGTAATACCGGAACTTTCCCGTTTCTTTGGAATCACCATTCGGATGTACATGGAGGCGGGGGAGCCGCACCATTTACCACACTTTCATGCATACTACCAAGAGGATGTGGCAGTGTTCGGTTTGGACCCAATCGATTTGATTGCTGGTTCATTGCCTCGCCGCCAGCGCCGCCTCGTAGAGGCCTGGGCGGAGCTTCACCAAGAGGAGCTGCTTACGGATTGGCAGCGGCTTCAAGCGGGCCAAACACCACTCCCGATCGAGCCACTCGATTGAGTCGACGCGATTTTGTGGGATAACGACTATGACGCATCTCATTTGCCGCGTGACATCGTTCGAAATTTGCCGTCCGTATCAATTGCGTGTGTCTTTCGACGACGGCACGGAACAGACGATTGACTTTCTCCCAGTATTAGCCGGCGAACTGCTGGGCCCGCTCCGCGACAAGGCGTTGTTTGAACAGGCTCGCATCGACCCGGAAGTTCACACTCTCGTTTGGCCGAATGGTGCGGATTTCGACCCAGCAACGCTGCACGATTGGCCGAAATTTGCTTCAGAACTCGCTATCCGCGCGAAACAGTGGCACCTCTCACCGACCTGATGTGTGTGCCAATAATGCCAGATTGGAAGAGCTTACGAGTCGGCGATCAAATTCGATTGCTTTGCGTGCCCAAATCTGATCTGGAACAGCGGGTACGTGAGGTCAGAGATGGAGCCGAGATGGCTGGATGGACCGCGGACACGATTGAGCGCATTCTGGCGTCGGACCCGGTTGTGACCATCAAACGCATCGACGAATATGGATGTCCATGGTTCGAACGACAATTGCCATCAGCCAATGGCGACATTGAATACCACTCGCTGACGATCATGGATGATGAGTCTTGGGAAATTATTTCGCCGGCATAACGGTTTGGGACATAGCACATCGCATTTGACATGACCAGCAACGACCGCATCTATCTCGACAACGCCGCCACCACCTGGCCGAAGCCGGAGGCGGTCTACGAGGCCGTCGACCGGTATCAACGCGAAATCGGTGGGCCGAATGGCCGCAGCGGGTATCGCGAGGCGCTTGAAGCGAATGCAATCGTCGAGCGGGCACGCAAGGGCGTGGCCGAAGTGATCAGCGCGGAGGGCCCCCTACAAATTGCGTTCGGTTTCAGTGGGACCGACGTGCTCAATCTGGCGATTCGCGGCGTCGTGCGGCCGGGCGATCATGTGGTCACGACCGTTTGCGACCACAATTCGGTGCTGCGACCGTTGCGGGCGCTTGCCGAGTCGGCCGACGTCGAAGTCAGTTACGTGCCGTGCGACGGTGAAGGGTTCGTCTCACCAGATGATGTGCATGCAGTCCTGCGGCCGGACACGCGGCTGGTGGCCGTCGTGCACGCGTCGAACGTCACGGGGGCGGTGCAGCCGATCGCCGCGATTGGGCGCATCGTGCGCGAGCACGGGGCATTGTACCTCGTCGACGCGGCTCAGTCGCTC
>JBIOWO010000111.1:0-28802 GCA_044868555.1 Lacipirellulaceae bacterium
ACATTCGCCAACTCGATCCACGAAATTCCATCCTCACCAGCGTCACCTCCGTGCCGTTGCGAAAAGTAAACTGCCCGAAGATGATTACGAATGCTAGCGATCATATGGTTCTGAGATAGGTTCTAAGTTGGCGTACAAAGTCGAGAAGTATCATTCTCGTCGCGTCGTAGCTGTCGCCATTGGCAAACGCATAGGCAGAGCCTATTTGCGCATATTGCATGGGCCTCGCTTCCAGGTTTCGCTTGGCGACTTCCATCGCCTCATAGAACGAAATACGCCATGTCGAGAGCGCATCGTCGTTAACCGTCATCATCGATGTCGGCAAGTCGTAGACGAGTGTCAGCGCAAGATGGTCGCCGACAACTTCGTATGGTGGGATGGGCGCATTTCTTTCGTTCGCCAGCTGCACGTCGACTTCGAGGTAAGATCTTGCACGCAACGCCGGGAGGAGGTCGGCCTTGACAACATCGAACTCTTCTGGCAACGGACGATCCGTCGTGTGCCACATCGTGAGGAAACCACGCACTAGAAGTTCGCGCTCTTCCGGCGTCGCGCGCAAGTACTCTTGAAAGATATTGCCGAGAAATGAGACCTGATCCTCAGACTTTAGTAGTCGAAATCCTTCTGGATCGTAGGTGACGGGCCGCGCGTCGCCGGATGCGCGAATCCGCTTGAGGAGCATTTTCGCAAAGCCATCCTTCGTGGTGGTGCGATTGAGAATGCGGTCCAGGAATCCCATGTGCCGCCAGCCTATCGTGCAGAAGTATCGATCAATTTCCATTCGGTCCGTACGAGTATACCCGAACCGCGAAAATGGGGGCCGGGGAAACTGGTCACTGAAGTGACCAGTCCGTTGTTATGTTGCGAGCGCTAAGCCGCGAGCGGCTTTAGCTGCGTTCGGCGAGCTTCAACACTTCGGCAAATGGCACGTGGCTGTATTGGCCGAATTCGGGCCGCTTGCGCAATTTGGCCCGCGTGGCGGCGGGCGACGTGATGCCGCACAGGAAGCGGGCCAATTGGCGCGGCGTGTGGAGCGCTTCATGTTTTTCGGTCCGCAGTCGGCGGATCAGTTGTTCATCGACCGGCGGCCGTGAGCCGTCGCGCGGCAATTTCTGCGGCCGCTTCGCTCCGCTATCGCACCGGCCGCAGTGGCCGCAATCGCCGCGCTCCTCGCCGAAATAATCCAGCAGAAATGCAGTCGTGCAGCCGTTGTGTTCGGCGAGCGCTACGACGCTTTCGACGCGGGCAATGTCGTGCGCCTCGCGCTGCAGAAACCGTTCGGCCAGCGTGTCGATCAGCGCATTCCGATCGCTCGGCTGGCGCAGGCGGCGAAAACCTTGGCGCGTGCCGGTGGCCTCGACGATCAACTCGCCCCGCTCTTCCAGATAGTTGAGCGCAGCCACGATCCGCTCGCGCGGCTGGCCCAGTTTGCGTGCCGCGGCCTCAGCGTCCAGCGTCAGCCACGCTTTTCCCTTGCGGGCCGCGCGAAACACGCCGCGGAGAAACTCGGCCCGATCGGCGTCGAATTGGGCGAGGATTTCGGCCGACGGCCGACGCGGCTGAAATTTGAACTCCGTATAGAACTGGCCGGTCGAGCGCAGGATGCCCTCGAGTTCCAAATACGTGAGCAGCGTTTTGACGACCAGGTCGCGACAGTCGTGCCGCTGAGCCAGATCGCAAATGCTGACGTCAAACTGCTCGCCCAGTCCCAGCAGTTCGCCCACCAATGCGGCGACCGTCGCCGGCTCCGGCGTGTCGCCGTAGGTGAAGTTCTTGAGCGTCACTACGTCGTCGCCGCAGGCCAGCATTTCGCACGCGGCCGGCTCGCCGTCGCGGCCGGCCCGGCCGATCTCCTGCATATAGCTTTCCAGGCTTTTTGGCAGGTTGAAATGGTAGACCGCGCGGATGTTGGACTTGTCGATGCCCATACCGAAGGCAATCGTGGCGACGACGATCATGTCATCCGCGGCCATGAAGGCGTCTTGAATCTCGTTGCGGTCCTCGGGCGAAAGGCCGGCGTGATAGGCGCGGGCGGAGAAGCCGGCCTTGGCGAGATAGGAAGCAATCTGCTCGGCCGTTCGCTGGAGCGTGACGTAGACGATCGTCGGCCCAACGGGGCGGCTTTTCAGGCGCGACACCAGCATTGCCGCCCGCTTTTCGTCGCCGCAGGCGGTGACGCGGAGCTCCAGATTGGGCCGATAGAAGCCGGTTTGCACGATGTCGTCCGCTTCGATGCCCATCGCGGCCGCGATATCGGTGGCCACGTCGGGCGTAGCGGTGGCGGTGAGGGCCAATACGCGGCCGACGCGGAGGTGTTTTGCCATGGCGGCGATTTTGAGATAGTCGGGCCGGAAGTTGTGGCCCCATTCGCTGATACAATGCGCTTCGTCGACGGCCAGCAGGCCGATTGATTGCCGCTCCAGGAGTTGCAGGAATCGCTCGTTGCCGAGCCTCTCGGGGGAGACATAGAGGATCCGCGTCTTGCGGGCGCGGAGGTCGTCCAGGGTGCGTCGATATTCGTCGTTGTCGAGGCTTGAATCGAGCCTGGCCGCCGGCACGCCGTGGCGGACCAGGAAGTCGATCTGGTCCTTCATCAGGGCGATGAGCGGCGAAACGACGACGGTCAGGCCGTCGAGCAGCAGGGCCGGCAGTTGGTAACACAGGCTCTTACCGCCGCCTGTGGGAAAGATGGCCAGCGTCGATCGGCCTTCCAGGAGTCGGGAGATCACATCGGTCTGGCCGTCGCGGAAATCCGCGAAGCCGAATACGTCGCTCAACAGGTCGTAGGCCTGGGCCGGGATGGCCGCGGCTCGGTCGTCCACCATCGTGGTCATGGCTGCCTCCGGTGCTGGATTGTGCGGAAAAGGGGGCCAACGCGCGCCAGCCTCGGATACTGTACGCGCGTTCATTATTGGCACAGTTTAGCAGGCGGATGGCGGTTGCCAAGTACCTTTCTGAAAAATTTTTCGAGGCGGTCGCGGGGCGAATAGGATCGTTCACGGGTCACGGAAGTGACCAATTCGTCTTAGCGGTGCAGGAGCTAATCCGCAAGCGGTTGGTGACACGGATAGTGCGACGTCAATTCGCCGGCGTGCCAAAACCAGTCGTCGGCCGACAAGTCGACGAGGAACCGACTCGTGTATTGCCGAGCGAACTTGATCCGCTCGATCGCCGATGGGAGACTCGAAGTCGGCGGCATGGCGGGCTCTATTCGAGATGTTCCGCGTCAAGATCGCACGCGGTCGGCAGTTTACAACGGGCCGACAATGCGTCAGACTGCTGGCGGGGGAAAACGATATTCATCCGCTGGATTTCAGCAAAGGGAATTCGATGACACGACATGCCTGGCTCAGTTACCGTGCGCTTCGGAATCGGCGGCTCGTTGTAGTCGCCGCGCTGTCGTTGACACTGTGTAGTGTGACGGGTTCGCGGGCTCAGGCGGCCGGACTGGCCGACCAGGCCCACTCGCTGCGGACCGTCCCGGCCGACGTGGCAATCTACTCCGCCAGCCTGCGGTTCAAGGAACAGCTCGACATCTTTCTGGCCAGCAATGCGTATCGCAGGCTGATGGAAATCCCTATCGTGCAGATGGGCAAGTTGCAAGTCATGTTCCAGTGGCAGCAGTCGCAGGAACCGGCCATCGCGCGGTTTCGCGAATACTTCGATTCGGCCGAGGGTCAGGAGACGCTGGCGCTGTTGAAGGAGATGTTCGCCGAGGAGTCGTTCACTTACGCCAACAAGGACGTGGCCGGATTGGTGCAACTGTTCATGGAGCTCAATAACTTGAACCGCACGGCAAAACTCGAGGCGCTGGCCACGGGTGAAAGCGAACAGGAGGTGCTGGCGCGGAACGTTCTGGACGTGCTTAATGAGCAGGCCGAGAAGTTCGTCGTGCCGGACATGGTGTGGGGATTTCGCATCAAGGACGCCGGGCGGGCCACAAAGCATCTCGACCGGCTTCAAGAAGTGCTCGCGGGATTGCTGAATGAGGAGCAGCCCGAGTTGGCCGAGCGGCTCAAGCGCGAGCAAATCGCCGGGAACGAGTTCCTGACGATGCGGCTGGACGGCTCGATGATCCCTTGGGACCGGCTCCGCGACGAGGCCGAGAACATGACCGACGAGCAGTTTGCAAAGTGGCAGGAGCTGCTCAACAAGAAAACGCTGGCGTTGGCGGTGGGGGTGGTCGGCGAGTTTGCGCTGATGTCGATCGGTGATTCGACCGAGCATCTGGCCAAGCTGGGCGAGGGGTCGACGCTCGCCGATCAGCCGCTCATAGCGCGGTTGGCGAAGCACGCCGACCAGCGCGTCACGTCGATCGGCTATATCAGTGCGGCGTTGTCGAAGAGCTTGAATTCGCCGCGGCAGACAATCGACGACTTGGTATCCGCCGCGGAGGAAGCGCTGCAGGAGTTGGAAGTCGCCGACGATCTGAAGAGTCAACTCGTCGAAGATCTGAAAGGCTTCGGCGACGACGTGGTGAAATACATGCCCGAGCCGGGCGACCTGGCCGCGATCAGCTTTCTGACCGCCCGGGGCTACGAATCTTTTCAATACCAGACGGGCACGCGCCCGACGCAGGACAGCACCGAGCCGCTCACCGTGCTCGATCACGCCGGCGGCAATCCAATGCTCCTGGTGGCCACCCGCACCAAACAGAATCTGGAGGAGTACGATCAAACCATCTCGTGGCTGAAGCGGGTCGCCGCCCAGGTGGAACTGATCGCCAAGGAAAAGGCGGAGCCAGATGACTGGGCCAAGTACTTGGAGCTGCGCGAGAAGGGCCTGCCCCTCTTGGAGCGATTGAATGTCGCCACGCGCGAGCATTTGATGCCCGCGATGGCAGACGGCCAGCAGGCATTCGTGGTCGACGCCGCGGCGACGAGCCAGCAGTGGATCGAGCAGATGCCCAGATCGCCGCAACCGCTGCCGATGCTCGAGTTCGGCTTTGTGGCCAACGTGAGCGACGCGGAGCATCTGCGCAAGGGCGTCGCCGAGTATTACAGCGTGATTCAGGACGCCATCGGACTGTTGCACGAAATGCATCCGGAGGAAATGCCTGATTTCCAGTTGCCGACGCCGGAGACGCGCGAGCTGGCCGACGGCGGCACGATGTATACCTACCCGCTGCCGGCCGAATGGGGCCTGGACGCGCAGTTGGCTCCCAATGCCGCGCTGACCAATTCCGTCGCCGCTGCCAGCCTGACGCCCACCTTGTCCGAGCGGCTGCTGCGGACGATGCCGCTCAAAATCGACACGTCGCTCGACCTGCGCCATCCGGCGGCCACCGTGTCGTATTTCGAGTTTGCGCGGATGATCGACGCGGTCAAGCCGTGGGTGACCTACGGCGGCGCGATCGCTACCGGGCAGATCAGGCTGAATGATGAGGAAGAGCCGGAAGAGCAATCACAGGAGCAAGCGGCGGCCATGATGACGGCCGGAATGATCTTGCCGCAGATCGACCAATTTCTGGACGTGGCCACCGCGATGCGCAGCGTTTCCAGCATGATGTACCACGAAGACGGAGCGTGGGTGACGCACTCCGAAGCGCATTTTCAGGATGTGAAGTAGGTGGGCGAAGGATGCGAGATGCGAGATACTGGGGACAGGGAAAAACCTGATCGTTAGAATGAGTGCGAGCTGGTGTGTTCCCATTTCCCTGCCCCCTGTATCCTGATTCCTGCATCCTCAAACTATGGCCGACCATGAGCTTGTCTGCATCGCTGGCGGTACGGTGTACGATCCGGCGAACGGCATCGACGGCGAGGTGCGCGATATTTGGATCCGAGCGGGGAAAGTTGTTGCGGCGCCGGACGATCCATCGGTTCGGCCAGCTCGGACGATGGACGCCAGCGGCCTTGTTGTGATGCCGGGCGGCGTCGATATGCATTGTCATATCGCCGGGCCGAAGGTGAATGCGGCCCGGCGGATGTGTTCGGACTTGAACGCTAAGGGGCCGGGACTCTTTTTCGACTCGCAGCCTTCCGATGCGGGCAATGCGGCCATTCGAAAGAGAGTCCCGACCCCGTTCTTGCGCAGCGGCACCTCCGGTCCCGTGCCGAGCACGTTCGTCACGGGCTACAAGTACGCCGGCCTGGGCTACACGACGGCCATGGATGCGGCCGTGCCACCGCTCCTGGCCCGCCATGCCCACTCGGAGCTGGCCGACACGCCCTGCATCGACAAGGGTTTCTTCGCGCTGGTGGGCAACAATCATTACGTCATGCACGCCGTGCGCGAGCGGCGGCCGGACAAGTTGAAGGCGTTCCTGGCATGGCTGCTGGGGGCGACCAAAGCATATGCGCCAAAGCTCGTCAACCCGGGCGGCGTCGAGGCGTGGAAGCAGGGCGCGGGCGGCGCGGCCGGGCTCGACGATCGCGTGCCCCACTTCGATGTCACGCCACGCGAGATTCTCCAAGCAGTGACCGGAGCGGCGAACGAATTGGGGCTGCCGCATCCGGTGCATATCCATTGCAACAACCTCGGCATGCCGGGCAACTGGTCGACGACGCTCGACACGATGCGTTCCATCGACGGCCACCGCGGCCACATCACGCACATCCAGTTCCACAGCTACGGCGGCGAGGGCGAGGAATCGTCGTTCAATAGTCAGGTGGCGCCGTTGGCCGAGTATGTCAATTCGCATCCGAACATCACGGTCGACGTCGGGCAGGTGATGTTCGGCCAGACCGTGACGATGACGGGCGACAGCGCGGTGGGCCATTTTCTGCACAAGATCACCAAGGGCAAGTGGTATTCGAGCGACACGGAGCTGGAATCGGGCTGCGGAGTGACGCCGATCCGCTACCGCAACAAGTCGCTCGTGCACTCGCTGCAGTGGGCGATCGGGCTGGAATGGTATCTCCTGGTGGACGACCCGTGGCGGGTGGCGATGAGCACCGATCATCCGAACGGCGGCTCATTCCTGGCCTACCCCGAGATCATTCGCCTGTTGATGGACCGCACATATCGCGGCGATATGCTCAAGGGGTGCCCGGCGGACGTGCGGAAGCGGTCGGTGCTGGCCGATCTCGACCGCCAGTACACGTTGGGCGAGATCGCGACCATCACGCGGGCCGGCCCGGCGCGGATCCTCGGCTTGGCGCACAAGGGCCACCTCGGGCCCGGGGCGGACGCCGACGTGACGATCTACACGCCGCACGAGAACCAGCAAACGATGTTCGAGCTGCCGCGGCTGGTGATCAAAGCGGGCCAAGTGATTGTCGAGAGCGGCGAAATTCGCGCGACGCCGGACGGGACGACGCTTCACGTTGCGCCCGAGTTCGATCCGGACATGGAAGCCGATTTCAAACGCTGGATTGATGACAATTATTCGGTGCGTTTTGCGAATTACGCGATTCGTGAGGAAGAGCTCGCGAATACCCACCTAATCGAATAGCAGAAACGAACCACGGATTACGCGGATAGTACGGATGGACTTCTCGCAACTATCCGTGCCCATCCGTGCAATCCGTGGTTATTTTCCGGCACGAAACTTCGCGGCCTCGTAATCGGCAGGGGTGTTGCAGGCGAGCAGCGAATTGAGTTGTGGGTCGACGTCGCGGAGTTCTTCCGTGGGTACTCGGCGGGTATCGGCAGTTTCCAAAACGGCGACGAGGCTGCGTTTGCCGGCAGCGAGCAGCGATTCGATTTGCCGTAGCAGATTCGTGCGGTAGACGGCGGAGAGCGGGTGCCACCGCTCGCCGTCGTGCGGGGCCGCGATCTGGCGAGCGTCTAACTGGTCGAACATGCGCGAAATGAACGCCGGCACGATCAAGGGCGCGTCGCATCCAGCGACGAAAACGGCGTCGACTTCATCCGGCAACGCTGGGAGGCCCGTCGCCAAGCCGGCAAGCGGTCCGCAATAACGCTCGGGGTCGCGGACGGCTCGCACGCTCTCTGGAAGCGCGGGTAGCGTCTGGTCGAGTGCCGCGACGCAGACGATGCGCTCGGCCGGCACCACTTCGCTCACAAGCCGGACGACACGCTGGAGCATCGTTTCGTCGGGACCGAATGGCAGCGACGCCTTGTCGCGGCCCATCCGCGTGCTTTCACCGCCGCAGAGGATGATGGCGCCGCGGAACAGACAGGGAGACAAGGAGAGGGGAAGACAAGGAGATGAGCGGAGTGGTGCCTTCTCCTTGTCTCCTTGTCTCCCCCTCTCTTTGTCTTTCATGATTCAGCCGCGCCTGTCGATCGGCACGAATTGGCGTTCGGTTGGACCGGTGTAAATCTGTCGCGGGCGGCAGATTCGCTTGGACGGGCTGCGGTGCATTTCGAGCCAGTGGGCGATCCAGCCCGGCAGCCGGCCGATCGCAAACAGCACCGTGAACATCGGCACCGTAATGCCGATCGCCCGATAAATCACGCCCGAATAAAAATCGACGTTCGGATACAACTTGCGCTCGATGAAGTACTCGTCGTTCAATGCAACCTCTTCCAGTTGCTTGGCAATGTCGAAGATCGGGTCGTTGATGTGCCGTTTGGCCAGCAGCTTGTCGCACATGGCCTTGATGATCGTGGCCCGCGGGTCGTAATTCTTGTACACGCGGTGGCCGAAGCCCATCAGCAGGAAAGGCTTATTCTTGTCCTTGGCCATGTCGACGTATTTCTTGACGTTGCCGCCGTCGTTGAGGATCCGCGTGAGCATGGCGACGCAGGCCTCGTTGGCCCCGCCGTGCAGTGGGCCCCACAGGGCGCAAATGCCGGCCGATACGGACGCAAACAGGTTGGCGTCCGAGGAACCGACCATTCGCACCGTCGACGTGCTGCAGTACTGCTCGTGGTCGGCGTGGACGATCAGCAGCAGATTGAGCGCCTCGACAAAGTCCGGATCGGCCTCGAACGGTTCGGTTGGCACGGCAAACATCATCCGCAGGAAATTCTCGCAATACGTCAGGTCATTGCGCGGATAGACGAATGGCTGGCCGATCGATTTCTTGTACGCGTAGGCCGCGATCGTGGGCAACTTCGCCAGCAACCGCAAGACGGAACGGTTGACCTGCTCCGGATCGGTGGTGCTGAGCGAGTCCTGATAGAACGTGGAGAGGGCCCCCACCACGGAGCTGAGGATCGCCATCGGATGCGCATCGCGCGGGAAGCCGTCGTAAAACGACCGCATGTCCTCGTGCAGCATCGTGTGGCGGCGGAGCTTGCCGCGAAAGTCTTCCAATTGCGCGGCGTTTGGCAGTTCGCCGAAGATCAACAGGTAGGCCACCTCGATGAAATCGCATTTCGGGGCGAGCTGCTCGATGGGATAACCGCGGTAACGGAGGATGCCCGCTTCGCCGTCGAGGAACGTGATGGCACTGGTCGTGGCGCCAGTGTTCATGTAGCCTTCGTCGAGCGTGATATATTCGGTCTTGGCCCGCAATTTCGAAATGTCGACGGCTTTTTCGCCTTCGCTGCCGACCACGATGGGCAGATCGATCTCCATATCGTGGGCGTTAAGTTTGGCTACGTTCGTCATCGAGGATTTCCTTTCGGACGCAATACTCATCCCAGCCGTCTCCCGGTGCTGATGGCGCAGCAATATACCGCTTCAACACTATTTCCTCAGTGTACCGGTGGCCGACAAACCGTTCAATCGGCTGCGATCACAGAGATGTGGCCGCACTATTCGGCAGCGTGATACTGGGCGGCTCGATGCGGCAGGCTGAAGCGAGCAGGTAAGACGTGCCATGCCGGCGCGCCGCGACGTCGGGGTTCAATCGCAAAGCCCTTCGCCGCAGCGCGCCGGACCGTGGCCAAGTGGACGCTTGGCGAAGTATACGCCACGATTCGCGTCACTGCGGCGTGGGGAAAACCATGTATCACGCCGGCGTGCAAGCCATGGCTGGAATAAACGTTAGAAAGGGAATTCCGCCAAGCGGAAGAGGAAAGTCCACCAGACAAGGAGTGGGGGAGACAAGGAGATGATCCTGGGAACGCGTTGAATTCTCGTCTCCTTGACTCCTTGTCTCCCCTTCTCCGTGTCTTCGCTGTCCGTCATTTGATTCCGACCTTTGCTGGATGTACATAACCGCACGGTGCAACTCCATCTGCCGCTCCTGGAAATCGCGGCTGCTGCAGATCCGGCATGGCATGTAGACCCGATAACCACAGCGGGGACAACGCTCCGGCGGAGCCGGCTGCCCGATTGGAAACGTCCGGTCGTCGCTGGCCTCGCGCCCATACAAACCGCGCCGTCCATTGGCGATTGCCGACACCGTGCCGCGGCTAACGCGCAATTTGGCGGCGATCTTGCGCTGCGATAGCCTGCCCTCGCCGAGCAGGCGATCAATCTTTTCGATTAACGATTTGGCAAGCATGGTTGGAATGACGAATGTCTGAATGACGAATGACGAATGACGAATGAACGGCTAGGGATTACGAAGTTCAACATTCGTCATTCCAAAAGTCGCCCCGCTCGGGCAGCGGATCGCAATCGTCATCGGCAATAAAAACTTCCCACTGCGCATCATCGGTGCAGGGCAAATCGATCTCGGCGGGCTCGCATGGCTCTTCGGTCTCGACCGGCGGCTCGAGCGGCGGCGGATCGGTGGGCGTGGGAGACTGGGTGCGGCCGAATCGTTTGAACGAATGACCGCAGGATGGTGAAACACATTGGCGACGGAAATCCTGTGTGCGAGTGGCCATAGATCTCTCCGGATGAGTTGGTGACGAATTCGCTGGTTGTTCGCTGGTCACAAAAGTGACCAGCCCGCATTGCATGGGCTAAGGAGCTCGGTTCGCTACGCAGAAACCTAGCAGAAGCGGTGGCCAAATACTATACGCATGTTCACTATTTCTGTAGGTTTTCTGCGGGGGCGATTTTCGGGCCCCGGAGCTTAGCGGCAGCCTGGCGAGAACCGGCCAGACGGAAAATCCCGAGCGAGCGGAAGCAGGCTCGATCGGTTGGGAGGAGTCCAACGGCCGGATGCGGCCGCCGTGAAGCTGGGCTGCCGTTCGAGTCGATATATCTCGCAGGCATGGATTGCCGACCAAGGTGCACGGAGTGCGCCGGTCATCGCAGCGGGGGTGTTACCATGCCGTTTCCCATGATTCCGGCCGCGCTCGGCGTGTGCTTTTTGCTCGTGTGGGCACTGATCGGCGGAATGATTTTCCGCGATTCTCAGTTGGCCGTTGAGAATGAACGCGATGTGGGCCTGGATATCCTGCCGTTGATATCGCCGCGGCCAACTCGCCCGCGGCAGGCGAATACCCGCCACCTTCCCAGCGGTCGTCAACCGGCGGCCCGCGCGACTTCTTAGAACGACGACGAAAATGTTGTCGAGATGAAGCCTGACCTGGGGGCAGCTAGAACATCTGGTCGAGAGTTTCTTCCAGCAGATCGGCCATTTGCGGAGACTTTTCTCTGAGCAAGGTCCGCATGTCGGGCTTGAGGCGGCTATTTTCAATGGCCGCCTGTTCCACATCAGTCAACCTGGCGTACGCCACGACCAACCCGGCGATGCCATAGGCCCGGAACGGAGCTTGCGTGTCGCCGACCTGGTTGGCCAGTTCCTGCAGCGGTTCGATGGCCTTCTCGTACTGTTGCGTGCGCACGAGGTAGTAATACGCCAATCCCTCCTTGGCCAGGAGGGATTCGTATAGGCGGTTCGCCTGCGAATGATTCTCCGCAAGTTTCCAGGCCTCTTCGGTATTGACACGCTTGGCGTGCAGCAACTGGGTCCAAACGTTGTCGAACTGCGCGGGGCCATGTTGCGCGCTGGCCAGCAAAAAACGGGGCTCCGCGAGCACCGCCATCGCGATGCCCAGGAGAATGCAACCGGCCAGGGCTGCGGCCGCCCAGCGACGGGGCGAACCCGTCGGCCGCATTTGGGCCGAGGTCTTCATGACGTTGCCCAGGCGGGCCGTGGCTTCGGCCCGGTCGTCAGCCGATTGAATCATCTCGGTGAGCGACCATTGGTTCGGCCTGGTTGCCCAGCCTTGCTCAGCTCCTTCGTTCGAAAGCACATGCAGTTCGCCGAGGAGCGCTGTCGGATCGACAAATCGTTCGTCCGGCTTCTTAGCCAACATGCGGTCGACCACAGCGGTCAAGCGAACCGGCAGATCAGGACGGCGGCCCGCCAGCGGCGGGGCCGGCTGATTCAGATGCAGCACGGCCACCGACAGGGGCGAATCGCCGGTGAACGGCGGCTCGCCGGCTAGCATGTGATAGGCGGTCACGCCCAGCGAATAGATGTCGCTGCGGGAATCCAGTTCGCGGCCCTCGATTTGCTCGGGGCTCATGTAGAGCGGCGTGCCCATCGTGATACCGACTTGCGTCAGATTGGCCCCGCCGGCGCCTTGGACGCGGGCCAGGCCGAAGTCGGCCACTTTCACTTCGCCGCTGCGGGCCAGCATGATGTTTTCCGGCTTAATGTCCCGGTGGACGATGCCGACGCTCGATGCCTTGGAGAGCGCGGCCGTCACCTGGCGGAGTATATCGAGCGTCAGACTCGGATCGAGTGCGCCGCGGCTGCGAATGACTTCGCCCAGATTCCGGCCGGCCACATACTCCTGCGCGATGTAATGGACGCCGTCGTCCTGGCCGACTTCGTAGATTTGCACGATGCCGGCATGCACCAGCGCCGCGGCCGCCCGGGCCTCATGGTGGAAGCGGCGAACGAAGTTGGGATCGCGCGCCAGGTCGACATTGAGCACTTTGAGCGCCACCTGCCGGCTGAGCGAAAGCTGTTGTGCCAGGTAGACCTCGGCCATCGCCCCACGCCCCAGACGGCGCAGCACGTAAAAGTCCTTCAACTTCTTGCCGACCAGATCAGTCACGACGAAACTCCCAGGCGCACACGGAATGGACGCGACCATTCATTGTGTGCTGCGGACCGCCGGGGGGCTAGTATGAAGGATTCGCCATATGACGCGAAAACTCGCTGGCGATTCGGAAATAATCAGCGGTCAATAGAAACGTCGGCAAGGACATGAGCCACGGCTTCGGACCGGTTCAGCACGTAGAAATGGATGCCCGGCACGCCGGCATCCACGAGGGCTTGGGTCTGTCGCGTAGCATACTCGACGCCGATAGCGAGCTGGGCGTCGTTATCGTCTCCAACCGATTCCAGGCGGCTCACGAACTCGGCCGGCAACTTCGCGCCGCAAAACGAGGTGAATCGCTGAATCTTCGCGAGATCCGTGACTGGCATCAGTCCCGGAACGATCGGCACTCGGATCCCCAGCGCTACGCACCGATCACGGAATCGGAAAAAGTCGGCGTTGTCGTAGAACAATTGAGTAACGACCACGTCCGCCCCCGCGTCCACTTTGCGCTTCAAATTCGTCAGGTCTGCCTCCGGGCTCGGCGCTTCCGGATGTTTCTCCGGGTAACCGGCTACGGCGATGCCGAAGTCCGGGAACTCCGCCCGGATCAAGCCCACCAGCTCGTTTGCGTGGCGCAGCCCGCCCGGAACGGGCTGAAACGTGGAGTCGCCACGTGGTGGATCGCCGCGAAGGGCGACGATATTTTCGATCCCTTGATCGCTGGCAGCGCGCAGGTATTCGCGGAGCTGCTCGGTGGTACGTCCGACGCACGTGAGATGCGCCGCCACCGGCAACCGATATTCGCGGTGTATGCGGGAAACGACTCCCAGAGTCATGCCCTGCGAAGATCCGCCCGCGCCGTACGTACACGTGATAAGACTGGGCCGAAATTCGACCAGTCGGACAACGTGCTCAAAGAGATTGGCAACTCCCTGTGGAGTCTTCGGCGGAAACAGCTCAAAAGACAAGCCGAATCTACCGGGACCGTAAGCGTCGAAAAACTTCATGGCGATCGGCTCAGGCGACAAACAAAGGGCACGCAACCAGGCACACGATTTCTCCCAGTCTAATTGAGGGGATGATGCGACGGGAGGGAGCGAAAAGGCGGCGATGTTCGAGCCTTATTCTGCTGGCCATATCGTGCGAGAAATTCGCCCACGATTTTGAGACGGCGGGGGGCACCCTCCCAGAGAGGCGGGTGCAGGTCCGCCTAATCGGTCGCAACGAACGTCGAGCCCTGCCGCAAAATCCGCAAACTTAACGTGACCCAAGGGCGCCGGCAAAATCCGCCGATAAAGGGGAGATCGCAAGGCACTTACGGCGGCCCGCATCGAACCCGTGACCTACGATTTTCCATCGGAGTGCAGATGCCGATACGGGTCGGCGTGCGCTCCGAATCTGACAAATAGAAGTCCGACGGCAACGCATTTTTGGTTCGACACCGATGATCAGTTCAACCCTATTACTGGTGCTGGGCGGCTGCGTGCTGGGCATCATCCAACTGCTGGCCGGGATCGGCATTGGAATGTGGCTCCGCCGCGACGACACGGCGGCCGCCCAACGCAGCCACCAGGACATGATCCAGGCCGGTGTGATCGCAAAACGGCTGCAGGCTCTCGCAGATGACGTCTCCTCCAGTGTCGGCCAACACGCGACACAGCTCGAAAAAGCCACGCAAACTCTGACCGGCGAATCCGGCCGAACCGACGAGGCGCTGGCCGAACTCGTCGTGGACGTGATCGACGATATCGTTCGCGCCAATCATAACCTGAAATCGAAACTTGAATCGGCCGAAAGCAAGCTTCAGGAGCAGGCCGTCGAAATCGAGGCCCACATCTCGCGCTCGTTGACCGATACTCTCACCGGCTTGCCGAATCGCCGCGAGTTCAACGACCGTCTGGCAGAACGGATGAGCGCCTGGAACCGGCGCAAGGAAGTGTTCACGCTCATGCTGCTGGACGTCGATCACTTCAAGCGGCTGAACGACCAGTACGGACACGTGGTGGGCGACCGTGTGTTGGCCGGCATCGGAAAGGCCTTGCGGGCGTCGGTACGGCGCGAGGATGCCGTCGCACGGTACGGCGGCGAGGAGTTCGCCGTGCTGCTGCCCAACACGACGCTTGAGCAAGCGGCCCGAGCCGCCCACAACGTGCGCGAGGCAATCGCCCGGGTGACGGTCGACCACAACGGCCGGCAGATCAGCGTTACGGCCAGTGGCGGATTGGCGATGATCCAAAGCAAGGAGGAGTCCGAATCGTTGATTCAGCGGGCAGATGCGGCACTGTATGCGGCCAAGGCGGCCGGGAGAAATCGTATGTTTCAGCACGACGGAAAGTTGTCTCGCGCCATTGCTGGAACCTCCTCGCCGCGGCGCCAGACGAATCAGCCGGCGCCCAAGCCGACGGGCCCCATCCAGTCGACCGAAGTACCTGTTCTGGAAGTGGCGAGCGAATCGAGCGCCGTCGTTGGCGACAATCGTCCGAACGAAGAAATCTCGGCGGAGCTCGCACAGACGTGCGAAGAATTGCGACGTTTCGTCGCCGAGCGCGATCAGCAAACCGCACAAACTCTGCCCGCGCCCCAGGCGTGATCGCCGGACGCGGCCTCGCGCGGCCATCGCGCGAGGAAAAAAGACGCCGTCGCAACCTGCCCCCAACGTGTACAGTATCGCGACGGCGCCATTGAATCCGGCCGTCGTGGAACCTCTGCCCGTTGATCTTGTTGCATTTTTGGTTATCGTCCACGCTACGACGTAACAACAGCAATTCCCAATGGTTATCGCGTGCTGGAGAGGCCCATAGGGGGGAGAAGCCACCCGTTGACGGTTACACAACCCGCGTACTCGTCCGACTCAAAACACACACATGATGGCTATTCGTTGTCCAGGCAGTATATCCCGTTCGCACAGCATGAACCAAAGCCGTTTTTCATGGGACCAGTAGCCAGCGCGACCACGGCTCCGGTACCAACAACCAGGCGGTGCCCATCTCGCCGGTCCTGAATGCGTTGACGCACGGCAATTCTCGCCGGACCATCAATTTGGAAAACCTCCGGTATCTCTTGACGGCCGTGGAAGTTACGGCCGGCCACAAAATGGCCCTTGCCGTCTCGGCACGCTTTGGTGCAGACTTACGGGGTTACAGGCGGGGTGGCCACGCACCCGGCGTGGCGTACGAGGCACCGGCGCGGTGCACCCAGCAAGGAATCTAACCCGATGAGTCAAGCTACGGTGGGGACACGGAAGAACATAGAGCGTCAAACCTGGACCGATCTCACTCCTCAGGCTCTGTACGATAAATGCCTGTCGCTGGCCAATAACCTGTGGTGGAGTTGGCATCCCGAGGTCGTGAATCTGTTTCGCGATTTGGATCCGATCAAGTGGCGGAAAGTCGACCATAATCCGATCGTATTGCTCGCCGAAATGACACCCGAGCAATTGGCCGACCGGGCCGCGGAGATGGTCCTCTACACCCGCATCAACCAGGCCCATCGGCGGCTCAAAGAGTATCTCTCGAACTCGCGTACCACGTGGGGCGCTCGCGAGGCGGGTGTGCTCGGCTCGAAGCCCGTGGCCTACTTCTCCGCCGAGTTCGGCCTGCACGAATCGGTGCCGATCTACTCGGGCGGCCTGGGTGTGCTTTCCGGCGACCATATCAAGAGTGCCAGCGGCCTGGGCATCCCGCTGATGGCCATCGGCCTGTTTTACGACCAGGGTTATTTCAAGCAGCATTTGGATCAATACGGATATCAGCAGGAAGAGTACCAGGACACGCGGGTCGAGAATCTGCCCATCGAGCCGGCCACCGGCGCGGACGGCAAGCAGGTCACGATCTCTATCGAAACTCGCGATGGCGGACTTTCGGCCAAGCTGTGGTTGATGCACGTCGGCCGCGTGTCGTTGTATTTGCTCGATTGCGACGTGGAGGGCAACAGCCCGCAGGACCGGGAGTTGACCTCGCGGCTCTACGGCGGCGACATGCGAACGCGGATTCGTCAGGAGCTGGTGCTGGGCGTCGGAGGAGTGAAAGCGCTGCGGGCGCTGGACATCATGCCCGGCGTCTACCATCTCAACGAAGGTCATAGCGCGTTTGCCACGCTGGAGGCAATCCACCAGCGGATGGCCGACGACGGACTGACCTTTGACGAAGCACTGCGCGAAATTGCCCACCGCACCGTGTTCACGACGCACACGCCCGTGCCGGCCGGGCACGATCGCTTCCCGGCCAACCTGGTCGAGGAGCACCTGGGCCCGCTGCGCGACAAGTTGGGCATTTCGCCGGCCCAGCTCATGGGGCTGGGCCGCGTGGAGCCCCAAAATGAGCACGAGCCGTTCTGCATGACGGTGATCGGGTTGAAGCTCTCGCGGCGGGCCAACGCCGTGAGCTCGTTGCACGGGCACGTGTCGCGGCGGATGTGGGCCCACCTCTGGCCGTGGCGCGTGGAGGAGGAAATTCCCATCGGTCACATCACCAACGGCGTTCACATTCCCTCGTGGCTGGCCTACCCGATGCACCAGCTCTATGACCGCATTCTGGGCGGCAATTGGCCGGTGCGAATGGGTGATTCCAAGGTCTGGCAGAGTATCTACCATGTCGATCCGGGCGAATTGTGGGAAACGCACAACGCGCTGAAGAATCGGCTGTTGGATTTCGTCCGCCGCCGCGTCGGCCGACAAACTCGCCGACGCAACGAGCCCGACGAAGTCGTCGAGGCCGCCCGGACAGTGCTCGATCCCAACGCGCTGACGATCGGCTTCGCCCGCCGCTTCGCCACGTACAAACGGGCCGATCTATTCTTCCGGCAGCTCGACGAGCTGGCCAGAATGGTGAACGACCCGCAGCGTCCGATGCAATTCGTCTTCTCGGGCAAGGCCCACCCGGCCGACGAACCAGGCAAGCAACTGATCAAGAAGATCGAGTCGCTGCGCCACGACAGCCGCTTCGCCGGGCGGATGGTGTTCATCGAGGACTACGACATCAACGTGGCCCGGCACTTGGTGCAAGGCGTCGACGTGTGGCTGAACACACCGCGCCGCCCGAAGGAAGCCTCCGGCACCAGCGGCATGAAGGCCGTGCTCAACGGCGGGCTCAATTGCTCGATCCTCGACGGCTGGTGGGCAGAGGCCTACAACGGCAAGAACGGCTTTGCCATCGGCGACGGCCGGCAGCACGTCGACGACGAAATCACCGACGCCCGCGACGCGCAGAACCTGATCAGGATTCTCCGCGACGAAGTGATTCCGCTGTTCTATGATCGCGACGCGGACGGCCTGCCGCGGCAATGGATCGCGATGATGGTCGAGTCGATCGCGACGCTGGCCGCCCGGTTCAGCGCCCACCGCATGGTGATCGACTACGTCCGCAAAAGCTACCTGGTAGCCGCCGGCGGCCTGAGCGCGGAAATGAACCGGCGGTAGGCGGGCGTCGGACCGGTGGCCACTACCATCCGGCACACAACTGTGCCAGGGCCGCCGACACGCGACCTCAATCGTTTGCGGTCAGCCTCCCCAGTGGGCGCTGAACCAGTGACTTATTAATGGTTGCCAGTTTGTGCAACCTCGCGATCGATGGCGCGATCAATCCGGCCGCTTGCCACTCCGCGAGTTGCACATCGAACCCGGTATTCCAGGATTGGGTCGTGATGCGTGCGAGGACGACGTCGGCGTCACCGGTGTCGGCAATAACCAGGGCGGGCCGCTGTTTGCCTTGTCCACCATGTGCAAACGGGAAGATGACCAAGAGGACGTCACCCGGCTGGTAGTTGGTCATAGATGTCGTCGCCCGGCGCGTACCCTTCCAAAAATTGCTCGGCTGCAAGCCGCTGCCAGTCACTTTCGTCGTCCGAGTCGCCCGTCATCAAGACGACGTGCAAGGTTGTGTTGGGGGTTAACTGGGCCGCTACGTCGGGCGGAACAGAGAGCGTTCGATCTGGATTCAGACTGGTATCGAATTGCCACGTCATGGCGGCGACCCTCAATGCAAACAAGTGCACGGCTCAATTGAGCTTTACGCGAGACAATCATATTCTAACACTCAGGATCTCGGCCCGGCAGGTCTTGCTGCTAGAATAATGGGCAACATGCCTCCCAAGAAAATCAATTCGCCCGATGATCCAGCTTTGGCCGAGTTAGGTGCCCAGTTAGCGCAGCGGGCAGCCGACCTGGACTGCACTGGCCATTGGCCGACCGACCAATTGCGGCTGTGTGGTGAGTACGGTGTCTACGAGTGGTTCCTCGATCGGGCTTGGGGAGGTCAGAGATGGGAGGAAGAACAAGTCGTCCGCGGCTATCTGGCACTGAGCGCCGCCTGTCTCACCACCACGTTTATCATCACGCAGCGGACCGGTGCGTGCCGGCGCATCGCTGGCTGCGACAATCAAGCGCTCAAAGAACGCCTGCTGCCGGGGCTAGCTAACGGCAAGCTCTTTGCCACGGTCGGCATCTCGCATCTCACAACTAGCCGACGCCATTTGGGAAAACCCGTGCTTACGGCTACGGCCACAGCAAACGGATTTCGGCTCGATGGCATGTCGCCCTGGGTGACGGGCGGCGCGGCGGCCGATGTGATGGTGATCGCTGCCACACTCTTGGAGGACGGCCAGCCGACGGATCGCCAACTGCTGGTGGCTGTGCCGCGCGACCGGCCCGGCTTGAAAATCGCCGAACCCCTGCCCTTGATCGGCGTGTCGGCAAGCTCGACCGGGCCGGTGCATCTGGAGGGCGTCGAGGTATCAGCTGACTGGGTGATCGCCGGGCCGCGTCCGGACGTGATGTCCAGCGGCATCGGCGCCGGCACCGGCGGGCACGAAACGTCGACGCTGGCGATTGGCGTCGCCCAAGCGGCGCTCGACTATCTAGCCGGCGAATCGTCTCGGCGGCCGGAATTGCGCGAAGCGCTCACGGCATTTCGGCGTGACCACGAGAAGTTGCGTGACGACCTATTGTCGATTGCCCGTGGCGAAGGCGTGTGCAGCAAGGAATCGATCCGCCAGCGGGCCAACAGCCTCGTGCTGCGCGCGTCGCAGGCGGCCTTGTCGGCGGCAAAGGGGAGCGGCTACGTCGTGGGCCATCCGGCCGGTCGGTGGTGCCGCGAAGCGCTATTCTTTTTGGTGTGGAGTTGCCCGCAGCCCGTGGCCAACGCAAACCTGTGCGAATTGGCCGGGATCGACGACTGATCGTCCGGCGACCGATCTGCTAGCTAGGAAATCAGCGGCAGAATGCCGTGTCCGATTGGAATCGCTAGCAGCCGTTGGCATCCGGGCGATTCAGGTGGCACGCTCCTTTCACCGCTCGGTGTTCGCGAATTCTTCACGGCCTTCGGGCATCTTATTGAGGTACCGTTGACATTGCCGCTGCCCTAGGGATAGATTGTCAACTGCCGATTTGGTCGCCGCATTGGATCGGAACACATGGCTCTCGTTTCTCGGGCGACCAAACGAAGGTTGGACACCGGCTACTTCGAAGGGGAGCGCGAGGATTTGTCGGGGCAGGCGATTGCGACGGAGGTCGCGGAACCTTAAATCGCCGAGGATGCAGCCCATGCGACGCGCTAGCCGACAGCGAACGGCACTGGTCCATACGACGTCTTCCACGCCGTCCGCTCAGTCTTCACTTGCTCCCGCTGCTCATGTTCCGTCGCTTGCGAACGGCGTGACCGCGACACGCGACTACGGCAGTGAGTCGCCATCCGACGTCGACCCGCCTGCCACGGAGGTCCGGCTATCGCCTGCCGGCACATTTATCACGGACGAAGCCGGCGCCACCGTACCCGAGGGACGTACCGAGCGTCACCGGCAGCTCGCCATCGCCATCCGCCAGCGAATCGAATCGCGTCTTGTGGGGCGAGTGCGAGAACTGACCGTACGTATCAAGGGCAACACGATCGTGCTGGAAGGCAAGTGTTCGACCTACTACACCAAGCAGCTTGCGCAGCATGCGGCTCTCGGTGTTTTGGAGGATGAACAGTTGGAGAACGCGATCGCGGTGGAAGTTCGACGTTAATTGTGGCAAGCGTACTCCGCGTGCCGTGACGAAGCCGGCAGCAAGTGAGCGGGGCGTTGGCAAATGCAGCGCATTCTGTTGCGCTGCTACGGCACACGGAGTGTGCCTGCTAGTTTGGCGTCCAGCAATTCTTCGCCCACGATGAATTGCAGTTCGACCGTTACTGCCCACAGCGGCCGATCACCAAGCCGCTCGCGACCGATCTTCACAAGATCCTTGTGCGTACACACGAGGAAGTCCGCGGCCGCCTCCTCCGCCGCGCGGGCCAGGGCAGCGAGGTCCGCCGATGAAAACGCGTGATGATCGGGAAATTCGCGCCATGCCACAATTTCGCAACCAGTCGTCTCAAGGGTCCGCCGAAAGCCGGCCGGATTGCCCAGGCCGCAGAAGGCCGCGACGCGCCGGCCATGAAGCGCTTCGAGCGACTGCGTTTGACCCATTGAATTGATGAGCCCGCCAGACGCATGAACCGCTTCGCACCATGCAGCCCGCGGCGCCAGCCGGGCGACGCGCTCGCGAATGGCCACGCGCTCGGCCGGCGGTATCAGATCGGCCCGACTGAGGCACACGACGTCTGCCCGTGCCAAACCGGCCACTGGCTCGCGCAACATCCCACGCGGAAAGACATGGTCATACCCGAATGGCTGAAGCGCGTCGAGCAGGACGATGTCGAGATCGCGGGCCAACCGGCGATGCTGGAAGCCATCGTCGAGGATGACCAGCCTGGCGGAGAATTCGTCGATGGCGCACCGGGCCGCGGCGACACGATCTGGATTCTGCACGTGCGGCACGTCGGGCAATGCTTGGGCCAGCTCGCGAGCTTCGTCGTTCGGCTCGCCGCTCGCCGCGCCGTAGCCGCGGCTGACAATCGCGGCCCGGATGCCGCGCTCGCCGGCCCACCGCGCGATCCATCTCACCAGCGGTGTCTTGCCCGTGCCGCCAAGCGTCAGATTGCCGACGCTCACCACTGACGCCTTCACTTGCCAAATCTCCGCCCGATTGAGATCGTAGCGTCGATTCCGCCAGCGGACGGCCCACGAGTACGGAAACTCGACCGCACGCAACAGGCCGCGCAGTGCGGACGCCGTGACCCCGCGGCGGCGACCGCTGACAAGTTCCCGAAATTCGCTCGGATCGATCATTCGAGACCGCATAACGTTTTGCTGGGACGGCGGTATGATAGCTCGGGCCGCCGCTCGCCACCCAGGGCGGTTGCAATCGAGCGAGTCCGATCCAGTTGGCCAACCGCCGCCCGTGCGTCATAACTCAATTAAATGGCCGATTCTACTGCTCTGTGGAACCAGGAGGACATGCCGCATCGTCTCAGTCGGTGCCAGGCCGCTATAATGGAGTAGCTTCCAAAAAACGCCGTACTCTCGGTCACTCACATGTCCGTCGACGAACTCCAGCCGCGCCGACCTCCCCGCCCGCCGGGCGACGCCAAGCTCGTCCGGTACGACGCGTACATCGACAAGCAGATCCGCACTACGAGCCGCGCTGTCAAAGCGGTCGATTTCGCCACGGCCATCGTGCTGCTCGCGGCCGGCGTGCTCGCGTTCCTGCTCACGGCGGCCGTGGTGGAACACTGGCTTTTGCCGGGCGGATTTAACTTCGTGGTAAGGTGCGTGCTGTTCGGGCTCCTGGTGTGCGGGGCCGGCTACTTCGCCTATCGGCGGCTGTGGCCGTTGTGCGTGTGGGCCATCAATCCGGTCTACGCCGCACAGACAATCGAGCACGGCAGCCCGTCGCTCAAAAACAGCCTGATCAACCTGCTGCTGTTCCGCCAGCGCCGCAGCGACGTTTCCGACGCGGTCTATCAGACGCTGGAAGAACAGGCCGCCCAACGCCTGACGCGCGTGCCCGTCGACTCGGCAGTCGATCGGTCGCAATTGATTCGCTTCGGATACGTCCTGCTGGCCGTGGTGGCGGCCGGCGCATTGTACAAAGTCTTTTCACCCAAGGACCCGCTCATCGCGGCCGAGCGCCTGCTGTTGCCGTGGGCCGACATCGTGCCGGCCAGCCGCGTGTCGATCACCGGCGTTGAGCCGGGCCGCGTGACGATTACCCGCGGCGAGTTTCTCGACGTCTCGGCCGAAGTCCTCGGTATCGACGAAAGCGATCCAGTGCTGCTGCGATTCACCACGGCCGACGGCCGGGCCGTCGATAAGCCGATCACGATGAAGCCCTCGAACGCCGGCCTGCGGTTCGTTGGCCGCCTGCCTGACTCGACCGAAGAAAGCGGCTCGACGGGCGTGGCACAGAACTTGACGTATCGAATTGAGGCCGGCGACGCCCGCACGCTCGACTATCCGGTGACCGTCATTGCCGCGCCGGCGATCCTGGTCGAGCGCGTCGACTTCGATTATCCGCAATACACAGGCTACCCGGACCGAAGTGTGGAAGCGAGCCGCGACGTCCCCGATCCCGGACACATCCGGGCGATCGAGGGCACCCGCGTCACGATTCACGCCCGGGCCAATGGGCCGATCGACACAGCCGATGTCGACTTCGACGCCGACGGCCGCCGCGATCTGCGAATGAGCACCGACGGCCAGCGGGCCAAGGCCGCGTTCGAGCTGGCCCTCCGCGACGACCGGCAGACACCCAAACACCTGAGCTACGTGCTGCGGCTGACGAACGACGAAGGCCGAACCAATCGTGACCCAGTTAAACACCCGATCGAAGTCGTACCCGATTACTCGCCGGAAGTGGCGATACTGTCGCCGCCCGAGAAATCGCTCAACGTGCGGCTCGACGACACGATCGTGATCGAGATCGAGGCCCGCGATCCAGACTTCGCGTTGTCCGGGGTTAGGCTGCGCGGCGAGGCGCCCGGCCGGCCGAAGTTCGACGTGCCGCTGCTGGAAAAAGAACACGCGGGCAAATTTACCGGCCGATATCGGTTTACCCCTCGAGGGCACAACCTGCAGGTCGGGGACGTCGTCCAGTATTGGGCCGCGGCAGACGACATTCGCGCACCGAAATCGAATTCGACCGCGACGGAAAAGCGCATCTTCCGCATCATGTCACCCGACCCGGCCGGGCAGCCACCGCCCGATCGCATCGCCCAGCGCGACCAGCGGCAACAGCCGGGTGGCGGCCAGCAAGGTCAACAAGGACAGCAGCAAGAAGGCGGACAGGGCCAGCAAGGCAGCGAGGGCAATCAAGGCGGCGAGAACAGCAAGCCGCAGAAAAGCAAAGACCGTCAGGGCCAAAGTGGCCAATCGGGCGGAGAAGGCGAGTCCGCTTCAGGGGACGGGAAAGCGGATGGCAAGAACGGAGCCGGAGACGACGCGCCCCAATCGCAAGAACAGAATGGCGAGCAAAATCAACAAGGCTCCGGCGAGCAGAAGTCAGATGGCAAACAAACCGGCGCGGGAGCCGCGGGCGGCGAATCCTCTCAACAGGATTCGCAGCCCGGCGGCGCCCGACCCGATCAAGGTCAAAGTTCTCAGGGTGCGGGCGGCAATCAGCGAAACGCGGCACCCTCCGAATCGAAACCCGTGTCGCCGGAGGGCGATGACGACGGCTCGGCATTCGAGCGGATCCGCGAGCACATGCAGCGCCGCGGTGAAATGAAGGACGGCGAGTCCGCTTCAGCGGACGGGAAACCAAAGCAGTCAGGCGATTCCACGTCCGGCGGCGATCAGAAACAAGAGGGCACCGAACGATCACCGACGGGCGATACACACGAGTCGTTTAGCCGCGACGCGCAGCGGAGCGCGAACAAAGGCGATCCAAAACAAGAACAGAAGCAAAACGGCCAATCAACGCAGGCCGACAGCGCCGAAGACAATACGCCGCGCACCGACGACCAGGGCGAAGGCACCGGCGCCGACACGCGGCAGGACGACGTGCCGGGACAAGACAAACCGCCAGCGGAAACAGGCGAGAAAACCAAATCGCCCGGCGGCCAACAGACTTCGACGAAAGGTCCCTCCGGCGCCGGCGAGCAGCCAGGCGAGAACCAAGGTGTGCCCGACTCCAAGGAAGGCATGAAGCCGGCCGACAAGCGCCAGCAATCGCCCTCGCAGGAGTCGACCAGCGACGACAAGGAGCCGCCGGCGCCCGGCGAAGGAAAGCGCGAATCCGATTCGCAGGGCGAAATGGGCGGCGACCGGCCGGGCGGCGGCGAGGAAGGCGGCGGCCAGAAAGCCAACCGCGACGGCACCGGCAGCGCCGGCCAGAATCAATCGGCCGACGAGGGGGCGGGCGAGTCGTCGGAAAAAGGCACCGGCAACAATTCGCCGAACGCGGGACAGGATGCGACGGCCGATCGTCGCACTGGACAGCCCGGATCGGACAAGTCGGGGCCGGGAAGCAAACAACAAGACGGTAAAGGTAATCAACCGGGAGGAAAGTCCCGGGGCGAGGAGGGGCCAGCTCTCTCCGGTGAGAAACCGCAAGAGGGCGACCAACGCGGCAAAGAGAACAAGCCCGGCGAGTCCGCTTCAGCGGACGGGAAGCAGAACCAGGACGGAAGCAAGCCCACCGGTGGCACCGGCGCGCCCACCGGCAGCGGAGGCGACACGGGCACGAGCGGCGGTCCCCCGCCGGCGGCCGACGGCACCGCGCCCGATGGCGACGCCGCCAACCTGGAGTACGCACGCCGGCAAACCGATCTAGTGCTCGAAAAGCTCGCCGATCAGCTAAACCGTAAGCGGGTGGATGAGCGCATGCTCAAGGAGCTCGGTTGGAGCGAAGACGACTTACGGGCATTTGTCGAGCGATGGCAGCGCCGCAAGGATGCGGCCCGCAACGCCGACCCGGCCGCCGACGCGGCCCGCCGCGAGTTGGACGATGCGCTGCGCAGCCTCGGCCTGCGGCGTGGCACGCTGCGGCAGAACAAGGCTACGGAAGACCGCCAGCGTGATCTGCGCGAAGGCTATCGCGGCCCCGTGCCGCTGGAGTATCAGGAGCGGCTGCGAGCCTACAACCAGGGCATCTCGCGTGCCCGGCAGGAAGGGGAGTAGAATGACGAATGAATAAATGACGAATGACGAATGGGGAATTCGAGTTTTTCCATTCGTCATTCGAAATTCATCATTCGTCATTCACACTTGCCGAGCGCCGACATGCCGTGCGAGTCTCCCCGCTACCTGGTGCCGTTTCATCCCAAGCGGATTCCGCACCACTTCGCCGACGTGTTGATCATCGGCGGCGGGATCGCCGGCCTGCGGGCCGCGATGGAGATCGATCCGCAACTGTCGCTGCTGGTGATCACCAAGGACGCGATGGAGCAATCCAATAGCGCCTACGCCCAAGGCGGCATCGCCAGTGTCCTCGACCCCGACGACAAATTCGACAATCACGTCGACGACACGATGGCCGCCGGCGCCAATCTGTGCGACCGCGAGGTGGTCGAAATGGTCGTCCGCGAGGCGCCCGAGCACATCCGCCAGCTCCTCGCGTGGGGCACCAGGTTTGACACGGAAAACGGCGAGCTGCTGTTGGGCCGCGAGGGCGGGCACAGCCATCGCCGCATCGTTCACGCGCTCGGTGATGCAACCGGTTTTGAAGTGATGCGAGCCATGATCCAGTTGGCCCGCTCGAAACACGACGCGCAAATCTGGCCCAACACATTCACGATCGATCTGTTGACGCACGAAGGCCGCTGCCGGGGCGCCCTGGTGTGGCACGCCGAGCATGGCCGCACGTTTGTCTGGGCCAAGCAGACGATTCTCTGCACAGGCGGGGCCGGGCAAATTTATCGGGAAACAACCAACCCAGAAGTGGCCACCGGCGACGGCCACGCGATCGCCTATCGGGCCGGCGCCGAGCTGCGCGACATGGAGTTCATGCAGTTCCATCCCAC
This sequence comes from Lacipirellulaceae bacterium, assembly GCA_044868555.1. Lineage (GTDB taxonomy): Bacteria > Planctomycetota > Planctomycetia > Pirellulales > Lacipirellulaceae > JABDGM01. The sequence continues at coordinate 26,571 of JBIOWO010000111.1, forward strand.
CGTGCTGTACATCGCGGGCGGCAGCCGCAGTCTCATCACCGAAGCGATGCGCGGCGAAGGGGCCCGACTCATCGACTCGACCGGCCAACGCTTCATGCCCGAATACGACGAGCGGGCCGAGCTGGCGCCGCGCGACGTGGTGAGCCTGGCAATCGTCGCCCAGATGGAGAAGACGCGGGCCCCGTGCGTCTTTCTGGACCTCAGCCATTTGGACGCCGACCGCGTCCGCAAGCGGTTTCCGGGCATCGCGCGGACCTGCGCCGAGTTTGGCATCGACATCACCAAGGATCCGATCCCGGTGCGACCCGGTGCGCACTACATGGTGGGCGGCGTCTCGGTCGATCACGAGGGTCGCACCACCCTGCCGAATCTATGGGCCGCCGGCGAAGTGACCAGCAGCGGCCTGCACGGCGCAAATCGCCTGGCATCGAACAGCCTGCTCGAAGGGCTCGTATTCGGCACGCATGCGGGCCGCGGCGCGTCGGCCGCGGCACTGGCGGAAACCGATTCGTATCGCGCGATCCCGCTGGAGAACCCGGCCGTCGAGCCCCCCCAGGAGCCGCTCGACCTGGTCGACATCCGCAACTCGCTCAAGAGCCTGATGTGGCGATCGGTGGGTGTCCGCCGCAGTGGGCCGCAACTGGCGGAGGCGGCCGAGACGATCCGCCGCTGGTGCCGCTACGTGCTATGGCGGCAGCTCGCCGACCCCGACGGATGGGAATTACAGAACATGCTGACCGTGGCCAGCCTCATCACGAGCGCCGCTCTGGAACGCGAGGAAACGCGCGGCGTCCACATGCGGATCGACTTCCCAGAGTCCAATGACGCCAACTGGCGGCGGCATATCACGGTGAAGCACGGCGCGTAATGCCGGTTTTCCCCGAAAAATGCTGGATTCTCCGTCGAACCGGCCCCCGACCGGCCGCGTAAGGCGGGTATAGACATCCGCCTGCCGGACCGATTACCCTTCTACCAGCGGGGGACGGCGTGGCGGGGTGTCGCCGGCTCCACTTCGGGCTTTCTGCCCCGGTCGGCCCCCGGCCACTTGCCCACCTACAGCCGGCTGTGGCCCATGCCAACTTAACGCGATTGCATCCGACACCAACTCCCCAGTACATCCCATTTCAAATAGCGGAGCGCCCCAATCCGATGACCCCCGTGGCAACTAGCGCAACGGCCCCCCAGGCCAAGCCGCGCGCGACGAACGATCGCACGGCCATGATCGTGGCCGACAACCTGACGAAGTTTTACGGCGACTTCGCCGCGTGTCGCGACGTGACGTTCACGATCAATCAAGGTGAGGTCGCCGCGTTCCTCGGCCCCAACGGGGCTGGCAAAAGCACCACGATGAAGCTCTTGACCGGCTACCTGGCCCCCTCGGCCGGCACCGCCCGCATCGCCGGTTTCAACATGGCCACCCACCGGCTGGAAGGCGCTAAGCACCTCGGTTATTTGCCGGAGAACGGCCCGCTCTACCCCGACATGTCGCCGCGCAGCCTGTTGCGTTTCTTCGGTTCGGCCCGCGGCATGACGCATCCGCAAATCGAACAGCGACTCGCCGAAGTGGTTGAACTATGTCAGCTCGGCACGGTGATCGGCAAACCGATCGGCAAATTGTCGAAGGGATTCCGCCAGCGCGTCGGCATGGCCCAGGTGCTGTTGCACGAGCCGGACGTGTTGATCCTCGACGAGCCCACGGCCGGGCTCGATCCGAACCAGATCCGCGAAGTCCGCGAAACAATCCGCCGCATCGGCCAGACCAAGACGATTCTGCTATCCACGCACATCCTGCAGGAAGTCGAAGCGATGTGCAACCGCGTGGTCTTCATCAACGAAGGCCGTCTGGTATTCGACGGCACGCCCGCCGAACTGACCGCCGCCGAACGAAACCTCGACGAGCGATTCCATCAGCTCACCGGCGTCGACGACTAACCATCAAAAGGCATTTCGGACCCCAATCCCCAGCCCCCAGCCTCATCCTATGAACTGGACCGTCCTCAAGGCGATTTTCAAGCGTGACTTTGTCAGCTATTTTTCCAATCCCACTGGATACGTATTCATTTGCGTATTCGTGATGCTCAGCTCGCTGGCCGCCTTCTGGCCGCCCGATTACACCAACTATGGAATGGAGGCAGGACGCGTCGCGCATGGCTGCGCGCGCCCGCTGGATGACACGGATGTGCATGTGGCGCGGGATGCCATCGAGGTTTTTTCGCGGCAATTGACTGTTCC
>JBIOWO010000112.1:0-59260 GCA_044868555.1 Lacipirellulaceae bacterium
AGAGAAATCCGCTCTGACACCTGACACCTGACACCCGACACCTTACTATGCCGCGCGGTGGAGGATGGAGCGCTGCGGCGTGGCGGCGGGCATGTCGGCGAGGCGGGCGGCGGCGGTGCCGAGGGTCTCGACGTGGATCAGGCCGCGGTCGCGCAGCTTCGCGATTCGCCCCGCTAGCCACAGGACGGATCGTTGGGCGCGGCGGCCTTCGTGTTCGAGGGTTGGCGCATCGATCGACAGATGGAATGTCGCGGTGTCGCGGGCGGCTTGGCCGATCTTGCGGAGCACCGACCATCCGCCTTCAAAGAACCACATTGCGCGACGCGGCAGCCGGTCGGTGACCGGGATCTCCCACACGCCGTAGTGCAGTGCCCGCGGCGTCGGCCAGGGGCAGGCGACTTGCGGCGGCGGGTCGACACCGACGATCGCGGTAATCTGCTGCTTGATCACCAGGTCGATGTGACGCTTGACCGATTCCACGCGCGGCACCAGCGAGCGGATGTTGATTCCTGCGGCGCGGCCTTGCGACACACGGCGGGCCAATTCGCGGGCGAAGCGGGTCCGGCCGGCCGTGGGGCCAAGCCAATTTGGGTCGCCGAGAATGGCCAACTCGTGAGGGACAGCCGAGCGGATCACCAGCGACGTGGCGGCCGAATGGGCCGGGTCGTTCACCGCCCAGGTTACCGGTAACCGGTGGGTATCGAAACATTCGACCAGGCGCTTTGTGACTTCGGCCAGTCCGCGGTGACGCTCCATGCTGTGGGAGTCGGCGATCGGGTCGAGCTCGACGGTCACGAGCACGTTCGCGACATGATGCGTTTGCCAGGTGCGATGGTGCGTGGACATGCGGGGCCCTTCGTCGGTCAGCCGTAGCGTGGGTCGCGTGGAATTCGACCCACCCTACTATTCGGAACATGCGTGGTCGCGACTGGACGGAAAGGCGGTTGGCAACGGTCGGGCAAGCGGGGTAAAACCTCAACATTATGTCGGGTAATCCGTTGGTATCGTTTCGGCCCCATCCGCTTGTAGTCGGCGGGCACGCGCAGACATTGGTTGGGGCTTATCTGCCGTGGCCGCATCCGCCGTATCGGGCCGTGCGGCACCGTGTCAAGTTGGAGGATGGCGATCAATTGGTGCTGCACGACGACCGACCGGCGTGTTGGCAGGACGGCGACCCGACGTGCGTGCTCATTCACGGCCTGGCCGGTTGTCACGAGAGCGGCTACATGCGGCGGATTGCGGCGAAGCTCACTGAGCGCGGCATCCGCGTGTTCCGGATGGACATGCGCGGCTGCGGGGCAGGGGAGGGACTGGCGCGCGGGACGACGCACTGTGGCCGGTGGGCGGATGGGGCAGCGGCGATCGAGTTTGTGGCCCGGCAGGCGCCGGCGTCGCCCACGGCGCTCGTCGGGTTTTCCTTGGGGGGCACGATAGTGCTCAACCTGGCGGGCGAGCTGGGGGCAGCGTCGTGCGGCAATCTGGTCGGCGTGATGGCCGTTTGTGCGCCCATTGAATTGCATTCCGTAAAACTGAAGTTTGAAACGCGAGGCGGGCGGCCGTACGATCGGTTCTTCGTCGGCATGTTGTGGCAAAAGACGTTGCGGCGGATGCGCGGGCGGGACGAATTTCGAACGGTAGATTGGTCGCGCCGTCCGCATCGGCTGCGGGAATTCGACGCCCTCATCACGGCACCGCTGGGCGGGTTTGCGTCGGTCGATGATTACTACACGCGGACCAGTCCCGCGCCGCGGCTAAGCGCGATTCGACTGCCGACGACGATTGTGGCTGCGGCGGACGATCCGGTCGTGCCGACGGAGCCGCTGGAACGGGCGCAGCACGGAAGCGCGGTGGAGGTGGTCGTCACCCAGCACGGCGGGCATTTGGGATACGTCGGCCGGCGTGGCGGCGATCCGGATCGGCGGTGGCTGGATTGGCGCGTGGTGGAGTGGGTGGAAGGAGCGACGAGCAAAAATGTAGTAGGCACACTCCGTGTGCCGTAACAGAAACGATGTTTGCTCCACCATGCGAAGCAGCGACACGATGGTTATTGGCGATGCAGTTACGGCACACGGAGTGTGCCTACTACTTTCGAGTGCTCATGGTTCGCGTGGGTGGCGGCTTCGAGGTGGGCGGCGGCGTAGGCGACTGCCAGGCCGAGAACGAGCGCGATCGTGAGTTTGACGCGGTCGTGATGGTGGAATTGCAGCTCCGGCAACAAGTCGCTGAGCGAGATGCAGAGGAACGTGCCGGCGGAAAAGGCCAGCGCGTGAGCGATGAACAGATCGGCATTGCCGGCGGCACCGCCCGTCGTGCGGTCCTTGAGGAAGTAGAACAGCAGGACGCCCACCGGAATCGCCAGCGCGAACAAGCCGTTTACCATGTGGCGCCAGACGGTGCTCCGGTTGCCGCGGGCCATCAGCATGCCGATGGTCAATGAATCGAACGGCTTGTGGAGCAGGATCACCAGGAACGTGCCGAAGCCGGCCAGCCAGGAAGTGTCATCGCCGTGCTGCACGCTGGCGGCCAGGGCGATGCCGTCGACGATGCTGTGCAGCGTCATGCCCACCGCGGCGCCGCCCCAGGTGATGTCGTGGTGGGTGTCGTCGCCGTGGTCGTGGTCGTGATCGCAGCCGGCGTGGTGGTCGTGTTTGTGCTGCAGGTCGTCGGGCACGTCGTGGTGGTGGAAGCAGAAGAAGCGCTCGATCAGGAACATCACGAGCATGCCGGCCAGCAGCGAAGTCATCGTGCCGAGAATGTTGGTGTGGCTGACCGTGCCGCTGGCGGCCGCGGCGTCGACGATCGCGTGGGGCAGCATGATCATCACGCCCACGCCCAGCATCACGCCGGCCACAAAGCTGACGGCCAACTCCATACGGCGGTGGGTGAGCGTAACCCACAGCGGAATCATGCCGCCGACGATCGACGCCACGAGGACGAGGGCGCAATAATAGGCGAGCAGGACGGTGGACATGGGGGAGAAGTTAGTTGTCAGTTGTCAGTTGTCCGTTGTCAACTGGAGATCGTGGTATGCGTGCGTGTGTGCAGCGGGTGAGTGAGGCGAGCGTGACCGTGGACGGTGCGGTGACCGGTCGGATTGGGCGGGGCGTCGTCGTCCTATTGGGAGTCGGCGGCGGTGATGGCGAGGCCGACGTGAATTGGCTAGCGGAGAAGGTGGTTGGGTTGCGAGTGTTTGAGGACGAGGAAGGGAAAATGAATCGGTCGCTCGCCGAGGTGGGCGGGGCGATGCTCGTGGTGAGTCAGTTCACGCTGTACGGTGATTGCCGGCGCGGACGGCGGCCCAGCTTCACCGCGGCGGCGCCGCCCGAGTTGGCCGAGCGGTTGTATGAAGCGTTTGTCGCGCGGGTGCGGGAGGCGGGCGTCGAAGTGGCCACGGGCGTGTTTCGCGAGCACATGCTGGTGTCGCTCGTGAACGATGGGCCGGTGACGCTGTGGATTGATACGGCGGAGAGATGAAGAGGGTCCGTGGTCCGTGGTCTGTGGTCCGTCGACCTTAGTCCACAGTCTACGGACCACCGTCCACAGTTCCTTACTGCGCAAGCGGCGACACCGGGCGCTGCGCCGTATCGAAGCTATTGGTTGGCGGCGCCTGATTCGGCGTGAAGAAAAATGGCGGCGTGGTGTCGGTCGGTTGTTGCGGAGGAACACCGCTCGCGGCTGGCGGCGGAAATGGTGAGCCGATGAATTGGCCGGCGGCGGTGCGGGCTTCGACGAACGCGTTTTGCGCTTTGCCGGGCAGGGGCCCGACGGAGTTTTCGAATCGCTGCTGCAGTTGCTGATACTGCTCGGCGAGCTGCGGGTTGCGGGCTTCGAGCTGTTCGAACACGCTGGGCTGAGCGAGGATCATCATCGCGACGATCACCAGCTTGGCGTAGGTCGAGAAATTAGACCAGGGATCGTCGCCCCAGAATTTCATGGCGGTGCCGAACGATTTCTTGAGCCGCCAGCGGCCGGTTTTCCATTCGACGGCATAGATCTCGTCGAGTACCAGGTGTGACAAGAAGCCAAGCGCGACACCGCCCGCCTTGTAACAGCGGACATCGAGCGGAGACGTGCCGGTGGCGAGAAATGCCAGGCCGGCGAAGATGAGGAGCGTAGGGACGCTGTGAAACATGCCGCGGTGGACGGTGAACTTGCGGATCATGTTGGTGAGGACGAAGCGCACGAAGAGATACACCGACACGGCCAAGAGCACCATCGAGTCGTGACTGAGATGAAGCTGCTGGAAGTGGCCGACGAGCAGCATCGGCAGGACCGCGGCGGTGAAGGCCATCGCTTCGCGCAAGGGCACGCCGTAGTCGCTATCGAGGTCGGGCAACATGCCGGAGAAGCCACACATCGCGCCGGCCACCAGCGACGTGTCCAGCGGCAGGCCGTAAACGACGTGGCCGACGCCCGCGTAGCCGACGCCGAACACAGCGCTGGTCGAGACGTGCATGCGAAAGCCGGCCATGGCGATTTCGGATTGCGGATTTTGGATTGCGGATTGGCGCAGCTAAGCGCCCAGTCCGCGGGAAATGTGCGAATCGGCGTGCAAAACTGTAGGTGAATCCACGGACAACCCCAAGGCCAGCCGCGGGTATAATGCTAGCGTCGTGGCGTCAGGCCTCGAATGATCTTCGCCGGTTGCTTGCACGCCGCTATACTTTCCGCCCCCGCATGCGGGAAACTGTTCCGCGACCCAATTCCTTCGAGCGGACGGCACACGGAGTGTGCCTGCTACAATCATGCAAACCTACGACCTCATGATGCTGCTGGTCCTCGTGGCCGCGACGCTGTTCGGGTATTGGAAGGGCATGGCGTGGCAGATCGCGTCGCTGGCATCGCTCGTGGTGAGCTACTTTGCCGCGCTGCGATTTAGCGCGCAGCTCGCGCCGACGTTCGGCGACACCGCGCCGCTCAATCGGTTCGTGGCAATGCTGGCGATCTATGTCGTGACGTCGTTTGTCATCTGGACGCTGTTCCGGTTGGTGTCGGGCGCGATCGACAAGGTGAAGCTCGAGACGTTCGACTCGCAGATGGGCGCGCTGGTCGGCGCGGCCAAGGGTGTGCTCTTGTGCATCGCAATCACGTTCTTCGCCGTGACGCTGCTGCCGCCGGCCCAGGGCGAGGCGATCGTCAATTCGCAGAGCGGCCGGTATATCGTCGCCATCCTGGACAAGTCGCACTCGGTCTTCCCGCCCGAGATTCACCAGATCATCGATCCGTACGTAAACAAGGTCGAGCAGCGCCTGAACCCGAATTTCCAACCGCACGGAAATGATCTGCAAGGCTTGTGGCCGGGCCAGGCTCAGTCGCAAACACCGACGCAGACGCCGGCGCAGCCAATCAACTGGCCGCCGTTGCCGCAGTTCAGTTGGCCGCAGTCGCAAAGTCAGCCGACGGCGCAACCTCAGCAACCTCAGCAGCCGCAATCAGCGTGGCCGACGTCGATCCCCACGGCCTGGCCGCCGGTGCAACAACAGTCGGCGCCGCAGTCGTCGACGCCGATGCAGGTGAATCCGTACGCCGTGCCGCGAGAGCCGAATCCGTTCCCGGGCGGGTCGTATTCGGCAGAAGCGCCGGGCGGGCGCGATTATTGATCCATGTTACGGATCAGACAATTCCCGGCGGTGATTTCTGATGTCGTCCGACGACGGGCCGTAGTCATCGCTCGAACACTGATCGTCGTAGCCTCCGGTAAAGGCATCGATGACCGTAAATGTTGGTGCGAGGATGTCGTATACGCTCTGGCAACCGGTTAGACCACAGCTACCGGTGACGATGAACAGCAGCACCAACGCATTGCGCATTGACCCAACCACCACGGATCAGTATGTGAAGCCGGAAGAATAGTTGTCGGCCGCGAGCGCGCCAAGATTGCTGCCTTGCTATCGCGTTTGGGTGTGTTTAAGGAGCGCCAGGACAAGCGCGATAATCGGTATCACGAACAAGGCCAGGGCGACCCAAGCGGTGACTATCAGCCAAGTCGGCTTTCCGGGGCCGGACCACATGTTTTGAAGGTCTTCAGCGGTGAGCCAGTGGCCGCATTTCGGGCACCTATCCAGAACGCTGTGGATTGTGGCGCCGCACTCCGGGCAGGGGGCGGATTCCGAGTCGTCCAGTTCGCATTCTTCGTCGGTCCAATCCTCGTCGTCGTAGGACCAGACTTCTTCGTCGTCGTGTGGCATGGCGAGGTTCGTACACGGGTCGCGACTGGCCACTGAAGGGACTAGTCCGTCGTGGGAGCGCTCGCCACGACGGCAGGACGGATTGTGCGTCATTATTCGGGGAAAACCGTGCCCGAAACGAACATAACAGCGATTATCGGACGTTGGGCACAGGCTGCGGGGAGAACGCAGTAGCCGCCCTGCTCGCTTCGTCGTTTGGCCGAGGTCATCTGAGTCGAGGCCGATGATCGGCGCTCTTCTGGGGGCATTCTGGGAGTCGGTTTTCGGAGTCGCTTGTGCGGAGGGTTCAGATCGGGGTTCAGCCGAAACGCGCTCACCAAAGGTGCAACTGCTGAGCGTCGATTAGGAGGATACGGACCTCCGCGGTCGACTCTCGGGCGGCCACCTCGACGTCAATAATTAAGGAAAGTTCATTGTGTCCTGTCGCCCACACTTCACGCCGTCTCGCTTCAGCGGGTCGGATGCTGTCGTTCGCATGACGCTCCTCCATCCCCTGCTGTTGCAGTCCCTGCGCATAGTGTCGGGCCAGCGCCTTGCTCACTTCGGTGGGCGATAACTTTTGCAGAAGCTGTGACACGTCGATGGTCAGTGCCTGGCTAGTTATACGTGCCGTGGAGCCGAAGCGACGAAACTGCATACCGTCGAATTGATCACCCGGAGAACTGAGCTCGTACAGTAATTTATCTCGGCTTCCAGGATTCAGGCGATAGAGAGTCTCGGCCGGTGCGGGCAACACATTCGCGACTATCGTATTTAACACCGCTCGATGACGCGCTACTAATGCCATCGCGCGACGTTCCCGTGCTACTTTGAAACCAAGCCAAACACAGAGAATCGTCATTACGACAAACAATGCCTTGAGACCAAAACGGAATCGCCAGCGAGTTTGCGGCGTCGATTCGGGCAAGAGATCGTTCGTCATTTCGAATGGCCGTTGTTCGGTTCCGGCCCGGCGTCGCCGCCTTCGAAGAACTGGCCCATGCGGCGGAATTTTTCGTAGCGGGCAGCGAGCAGTTTGTCGATCGGCTGGTCGACCAGCTCGCGAAGCGTTTTGACGAGGAACATCTTGAGCCGGGCTGCCATCTGGTGATGGTCGCGGTGGGCGGCGCCAAGCGGCTCTTCGATCACATCGTCCACGACACCGAGCTCGCGGAGGTGGCCTGACGTGAGCTTGAGCGCGCGGGCGGCGTCGGGCGCAAACTCGTGACTCTTCCACAGGATGCCGGCGCAGCCTTCGGGGCTGATCACCGAGTAGTAGGCGAATTGCAGCACGGCGATACGGTCGCCGACGCCAATGCCGAGCGCCCCGCCCGACCCCCCTTCCCCGATCACCACGCAAATGATCGGCGTGGGCAATCGCGACATGGCCATCATGCTTTCGGCGATGACCTGGGCCTGGCCGCGCTCTTCGGCGCCGATGCCGGGGTACGCGCCCGGCGTGTCGATCAGGCAGATAATCGGCAGCCGATACTTGGCCGCCAGCCGCATCTTGACCATCGCCTTGCGATAGCCCTCGGGATGGGCGCAGCCGAAGAAACACTCGTTACGCTCTTTGAGCGTCTTGCCCTTGTAATGGCCGACGACCAACACCTTGTAGCGGTCGAGCTTGGCGAAGCCGGTGCGCAGCGCGCGGTCGTCGCCAAAGAACCGGTCGCCGTGCAACTCGACGAATTCGTCGAACAACAGGTGAAGATAGTCGGTGAGCATCGGCCGATCGGGATGCCGGGCAACCTGGACCGTCTCCCAAGGATCGAGCTGGCTGTAGATGCGGCGCGTGGTGTCGGCCAGCTCGCGGCGGAGCGAACGAATTTGATCGAGCAACTCAGGCGTTTTCGGCTCGGTCGCTTCGAGTTCGGCGATCTGCTCCTCGAGCCGATGCATCGGCTGCTCGAAGGCCAGACGGTAGATGGCGCTGGACATGTTGCAGGTTGCGGGACTAGTAGTAGCTGGAAGCTTACTGGAATGGATGCAAGAGGGGGAGAGAGGGAGACAAGGAGAGGGGGAGACACACCCGCAGAGGCTACTTCGTGTCTCCCCCTCTCCCCCTCTCCCCCTCTCCCCCTCTCCTTGTCTCCCCCTCTAATCCTTCTCTGCCTTCGCCTTGGCTTCGTCCGCAAGCGACGGCGGCTGCGGGGGATTGTAGAAGACTCTTTGCGTTTTGATCTCCATCATGACGTCCTTCATGTTGTCGGGGCGGCCTTTGGGGTCTTTGGCCATGAGCCGTTGGACGTAGGCGGCAAACTCCGGCGTGATGTTTTTGTCGAAGACGGTGAGCGGCTGTGGCTTGGAGCTCAAATGCCGCTGCAGCAGTTCGTTGGGCGACGACGCCGTGAACGGCGGTTTGCCGGAGAAGAATTCGTGCATCATGCAGCCGAAGCTGTACACGTCGGCGCGGGCATCGAGCGCCTGGCCGCGGATTTGCTCGGGCGACATGTAGCTATGCGTGCCGGCGATGGCCGTCTTGCCGCCGAATAGTTTGCTAAGGGCGCCGGACGGCTTGCGGGCCAGGTTGAAGTCGATGAGCTTCACAGCATTGTCTTCGCGGAGCAGAAAATTGTCGGGCTTGATGTCGCGATGGACCCAGCCTTTCTCATTCAGGTGAGAAAGGCCCGCAGCACAAGCCGTCAGGATCTCCTTGGCCCGAGGAAGCAGTTTCTTATAGCCGCCGGAAATGATCTGCTGCTTGAGGTTCGGCACCTTGAACAATTCCAGCAACATGTAGGCGCCGTTCGAGGTGTTGCCGAATTCGTACGTCTTGATGACGTTGGGATGCTCAAGGGCTACGCCGACCTGGTATTCGTGCTTTAGCTCGGCCACCGTGGTGCGCGAATACTTGGCCCCAGGCGGCAGCCACTTGATGGCGTAGACCGTCGTCTCGGACATGGGCCGCACGGCCCAAATCTCGTAGATCGCGCCGGCACGTATCAGGTGATACATGCGGAAATTGCCGACGAATTGTTGGGTGGCGGCCAAGGGCGGACTGACGGTTCAGGGTTCAGGGTTAAGAAACGGAGTGCGATGCACGCGTATTCTCAGTTTATCCGGTTGCGCGGGATGGGGAAAGCTGGATGCGGGGCTCGTACACAGCCGGACCATCTTGGTCCGATCGTGCTGTGTCCGGCCAGGATGGCCGGGCTATGTGGCGTTGTATTCGACGCTGACGAGAAACAGGCCGAGGGGCGGCGCGGTTTGGCCGGCCTGGCGGCGGTCGTGGGCGGCGAGGACTTCGGCGGGCCAGCTTTCGTCGCGCGTGCCGCGGCCGACTTCGAGGAGCGTGCCGACGATCGCTCGCACCATGTTGTAGAGGAAGCCGTCGCCGGCGACTTCGATCGTGACGCGGCCAGTGTAGGGCAGTTTCTCCGAAACCGTCGATTCCGAGTCTCGGAGAGACTCGGCTACGTGGCCGACCCCTTGCGTCACGGTCAACTCATGGATCGTGCGAACGGTGTCCGGGCGTTCCGAGCCGGCCGATTCAAAGCTGGCGAAGTCGTGGCGGCCGACGAGCGCCTGCCCTGCTCGATGCATGGCGTCCGTATTGAGTGCATGTGGGTAGTGCCACGTGTAGCGGCGATCGAATACGGGCGGCGTCCGGCCGTTGTTTATCTGATAGCGGTAGCGCTTGCCGACGGCGTCGTGCGTGGCGTGGAAGCCCTCGCAGGCCGGTTCGACCGCAAGCACCGCCACGTCCTCGGGCAGCACGGCGTTCAGCCCGCGATGCAGGTCGTCATTCGTCAGGCGCGTGTCGGTCGACAAACCGACGACTTGCCCGAGCGCGTGAACGCCGGCGTCGGTGCGGCCGGCGGCCGTGATCCGCACTGACTCCTGCGTGAGTTCCTGCCAGGCGCGCTCGAGGGTGCCCTGCACCGTGGGCCGGTCGGGTTGAATTTGCCAACCGGCGTACGCCGTGCCGTCATAAGCCACGGTCAACTTGAGCCACCGCGTGCTCATGGGCGATTCAATTCAGGAGAATCACCACGGAGGCACAGAGGACACGGAGAAGAGAAGAAGGATAAAGGATGAGAGATCATGGATTGCGGTATGAGCGTCTCCCAAATCACTAATCCCTTATCCTTCATCCTTGATCACTTATCCTGCCTTCTCCGTGTCCTCCGTGCCTCCGTGGTGAAATACGTTTTTCGTGATTGCTAAACCGCCGCTTGCGTGCGAACGAGCAGTTCCGCGATTTGGACCGCATTCGTGGCGGCGCCTTTGCGGAGGTTGTCGCTGACGCACCAGAACGCCAGGCCGTTATCGCACGACAGGTCCTCGCGGATGCGGCCGATGAACACGGCGTCGTCGCCGTCGCAGTCGCTCGGCTTCGGGTACTTGCCGTTCGGCAGGTCGTCGATGACCTTGATGCCGGGGAATTCGGAGAACAGCTCGCGCGCTTCTTCGACCGTGATCTTGCGCTCGGTCTCAACCAGAATGCTCTCGCTGTGGCAGTTCGACACCGGCACGCGGACGCAGGTCGGGCAGATGCGGATTTCATCATCGCCCAGGATTTTGTGCGTCTCGTGGACCATCTTCATCTCTTCCGACGTGTAGCCCTTGTGCTTCGGCGAGCCGATCTGCGGGATGAGATTGAACGCGATCGGATGGGCGAACGTTTCGTATTTGTGGTCCTTGTTGTCGAGTGCGGCCCGGCTACCGTTGAGGAGGTCGCGCTGGCCGGCGACGCCCGCGCCGCTCGTGGCCTGGTAGGTGCTGACTACCACGCGGCGGATGCGGCTTGCGTCGTAAATCGGCTTCATCGCCACGACCATTTGCGTGGTCGAGCAGTTGGGGCTGGCGATGATGCCCTGGTGATTCTGCACGGCCTCGGGATTCACTTCGGGAATCACGAGCGGCACCTTGGGGTCCATCCGCCAGTAACCGCTCTCGTCGACCACGACGCAGCCCCGCTCGACGGCCCAGGGGACGAAGTCCTTGGCGACCGGGTCGGGCGTGCTGCCGATGGCCAGGTCGATGCCGTCGAACGACTCGGGCTTCAGTTCCTCAACCTGGTGCTTCTCACCTGCGAACTCGATCGTGCCGCCGGCCGAGCGGGCCGAGGCAAGAAACGTAATCTTTCGGTGCGGGAAATCGCGCTCCTCGAGCATCGAACGAATCAGGCCGCCCACGGCGCCGGTGGCGCCGACAATCGCAATCGAATCGAACACGGAGGTGTCTCCACGTAGATGCCGCGAGCCGAGCGGCATTTGAAACCAACCTTACGTCCGTCTCGGCTCGACGGACCAACTTTTTGAACCGCTGTCAAGTATAGGTCGTATCGGCGCGTGCGGCAAATGCGGCGCGTGTGGCACGTCCTGAGCTCCCAGCGAAGGGCGTGGTCTTCCGGCAACGAGCGCTGAACCACGCCCTGCGCCGGAGGCTTAGGGCGTGCCACGCACTATGACGTCGCCGCGGCTGGCTTTGGGCCTTGCCGCGCCGTGCCGAGGGTGGCCAGCGCAATCCGCCGCGCGAGCGGGTCGAAGATCTTGCGGACCGTTTGCGGCGAAACGAAGGCCAGGTTGCCGATCAGCATCACCAGGCCGAACGTGGGCATGCCCAGGGCAAAAATGATGCCGCCGTGCAGAATGACGGCCATCGCCAGCACCCAGGGCCGGGTAAGCCGCGGCCAGACCAGTGCGCAGTACGTCAGCTCCCAGAAGACCGTGACGTGTGTCATCAGATTGACGAGCCATTGATGGCGGACAATCCAGGTCATGTCCCACGACTGGTATTCCAGGTTGGCAACTGAGTACCAAATGGCGTCGCCCGACCACCACGTGGGGCCCTGAAGCTTTCCGAGCCCCGAGAAAAAGTAAATGACGCACATGTGGAGCTGGATCAGCCGGATGGCGACATTGGCCCAGGTGCTGGGCGGCACCTCGCTGGGCGCGCCGCGGCGGAGCCGCCAGAGGCGGTCAATCGAATAGCGGGCCCCGCACGGGCCGAGCATCAAATACATCGCCAGCATGCAGTTGATCTTGTCGAGGCCGAAGTACGCGCCCGGCGTAACGCGATTAGCGTACGACACGGCCAGCAAGTAGGCGAGCAAGGCCATGGTGCGGCTGAAGAGGCCGATGGTCAGCAAGAAGAAGACCGTCAGCGCTCCCAGGTGGGCGGCCCAACGGACCTTCGATGAGTCGATGTAATCAAAATGGGACCAGATTAGCCGCTCTTTCGCCACCTCGGGGCCGGGCCCGTCCGGATCGTTGGCCGACTGGTGAACCTCCTGCATCAGCTGCTCCGACAGCCAACCGTCGGGGCCGAAGAACGAGTCGAGGTCGAGCGACCATACGAGGTGCGTGTAGAGCAGCATTGCGCCCGCGAGCACGCGAATGGCCGAAAGCGTCGAGGGGCTTGTGGGCGTGAACCAGAATTGGTTCCAAGCGTCCCAGACTTCGCCGATGTAGTTGCGCGCGGCTGCGATCATCGCGTGCCTCTCGTCCAGGGACTGCCCACGTTCGGCGGGCCGGCCACGTTCTGCCGGCCGCTCTGCCAGATGTTGGATTGATTGGAATTGTCGGGCCCCAAATCGCTGCGACGCACGATGATGTCCTGCAGGACCTGTCGATAGGTGGACGGATCGTCGAGCTTGGCTCCGTCGAAGGCCGCCTTCGGGTCGAGCGGCCGATGTTCGATCCAACGCAGGCGGACCGCCGCGCCGTCCGATTCGCGCAGGATATGACGAGCGTAGGCTTCCAAGTATTTGCGCTTCCACAGGTCGGGGTCACGCTCTTCTTCGATGCCCGCACCGGCTTGATCGGCGAGCATGAAGTAGCGGTGGTACCACAACCGCGGCCAGTGCTCCTTTTTGTTGGGGAACTCGCCTCGTTGCTGCTCGATCACCCGGCCCTGGCCGTCGAGCACTTCCCACCGCACCAGCCGCCCGGCACCGGGGTCGGGCGCGAAGAACTGGTAGCCGTGGTTGATGTAGAGCGCGTCGAGATACCACTGCACGGGCGGCTCCTGGGCGATGGTCATGACCAGCCAGGACGTCGGCGGCACCGAGAGGGGTGCCACGAACACGGCAAACAGGTGCCAAACCAACAACACGCTGACGACGACGCGCACCGGGGCCGATGGTCGGCCGTTCGTGCGGCGCACCGGCGCCGGCGACCCTTCCCGCTGGGGCTGCGGATTCGGGCGGAGCTTATTCATCGTCGGGACTTGGGCGGCCATATCGATGCGTGCGAAAACTCGGGCGATGAGACCAACATAGCCGACCCATCCTGGGTCGATACGGCGCGAAACAGAATGGCTGCTCCGCTAGCGCGCGGCACTGTCGCGCGGGCCGTCCCGGCCAAGATGGCCGGGCTATTTCAATTTTCGACCGATTCCGCCAAATACTAGCGGGACACCTCGATAGCGGACCAGAGCAAATGAAAAACCCCCGCACCGGTAAGCCGATGCGGGGGCATGTTTGTCAAGTGGATCAACAGTCGCCGGCCGGTGCCAGCGGTGCTGAGCGACTAACGCGTCACCTGAGCGACCTGCGTGCTGTCATCGAAGCTGATCGACAGCTCTTGGGTCTGTCCGCCGGTCAGCTTGATGATCCGCTCTTCCCGCACCGGCTGGCCATTGCGCTCGGTTTCGACGACCACCTTGTAGTCGTCCCAAATCTGGCCGTTGGCCAAGCGATTGGTCGAGTAGCTGCGGACTTCGCCGGTCTGCTTCGTTTCGACGCCAGCCAGCGTGACCTTGGCGTCGGCCGGGACGCGGAGGGTCAAACGGGTCTTGGCGGTCGACTGCGCGACCGTGTTGGCGCGAGCCGGGCTCGACGAGACGTACCGCTCACCGGTCACAACGTAGTTGCGGGCGTAGCCGCCGTAGCTGTACGTGGTGTAGCCGCCGTAGGAGCCGTTGCTGCCGTGGCTTCCCCACGAGCCGCCACTTCCCCACGAGCCACTACTACCCCACGAGCCACCGCTACCCCACGAGCCACGGCCGCCCCATGAGCCGCCGCTACCCCACGAGCCGCCGCTTCCCCAGGAACCGCTGCTGCCGCGGGCCCAGCCGCCATGGCTACCGCAGCTGCCACGACCCCAGAAGGCCATGGAGTTTTCGGCCGAGAGCGCGACAGCGCTGACAGCGACGAAAGCGGCAAACAAAGTGCTTCTGATCGACATCTTCATCCTCCCAAAATTCCTTGAATTACCTCGAAAACACACCTGTGTATGGCTTTCTGCTCCCCTGGCAGATACCCCGACTAGGATACCAGCATGGGCTTGGAATTCAAGTAATCTGGGAAAAATTGCCCGATTTCGCAAGAGGTGAGGGCTAGTGAGGCGGAATTAACGGCAAATTCGGGCTGACGCGAGCGATGCTAGCAAATCCCGGACTGTGGAAAAGTGTGGTCGCAAAGTGCCGGCAGCGTTGGAACGCCAGTGGAAACTTGGCGACATCGAGGACATCCAAACGCGCGCTAGTTTGTCGGCGAGCTGCGATCGGCTGACGGATTGACCTGCAGGCGCAGGTTGTCGAGCGACAATTCGCCCACCGCGCCCAGCAGGCCGATGCGGAGAATCGCTTCGCGGGCGCGGAGCGGCACGCGGAGCACTTTGTCTTCCCGTCGCCAGGGGAACGTGCCGGTGAAAGGGCCGACCGATTCCTCGCCGACCGACTGTCGGCGATCGTCGTAGAACGTGACGACAACCTGTGGCCATTGGTCCGGCTTGGCTCCGGGACCGATGTTGTCGCCGCGGACCGAAAAGGACAGCCGTAGCGTAGAGACTGCCCGGCCGTCGACCGCGAAGCCCTGCAACGCGTGGCTGCCGCGATCGGGCTCTGTGTTGTGAAACGTCACGTACGCTTTGCCGTCGGGCGTGCCAGGCGCAGATTGTTTCAAGGTAAGCTGCCGTTGGTAGTGCCAGCCGGCCGGTTCCTTCGGCTTTTGGTTATCTCCTGGCTCGCTCGCATCGGCGGCGAGAAGCTCTTCGAAGCTGCCGTTGGCGATTTGCGGATTCTTGGGGTCGGGCTTTACCGCGCGCTGTGTTTCGGCTTCGCCGGTCATGGGCACGAACAGCGTGGCGCGGAGCGCTTCGGACTTCAACTTGCCGTCCACCTTGCGCATCAAATACAGGTATTGTTGATAGCGCTCGCCGACGGGAACAATCATCAGTCCGCCTTCGCGGAGTTGATCCACCAACGGCTGCGGGACTTTCTCGGGCGAGCAGGTGACGATGATCTTGTCGAACGGCGCGGCCTCGGGCCAGCCCTTGTATCCATCGCCGGCGCGAGTGAACACGTTTTTGTAGCCGAGCCGTTTCAAGTCGCGCGTGGCGCGCTTGCTGAGCGATTCGACGATTTCAATCGTGTACACGTCCTTAACCAGCGGGCTGAGAACGGCCGCCTGAAATCCGCTGCCGGTGCCGATCTCGAGCACGCGGTCGGTCGGCTGCGGATCGATCTCCTGCGTCATGTAGGCGACGATGAACGGCGGCGAGATGGTTTGTCCTGCGCCGATCGGCAAGGCCATGTCGAGATAGGCGAACTGCTGCTGGTTTTTGGGGACAAATTCGTGCCGGGGCGTGTCGCGCATTGCCCCGATCACCCGCTCGTTGGTCACTCCCGCGGCGGCGATCTCCTTGTCCACCATTTCGCCGGCCCGCTCCCGCCAGTCGCGAGCCGATTGGGCGGCGGCAGTCGTGCCGAAGCACGCCACGATAGCCGTTATGAAAAGCGGTTTTGTCACGGAACCTATTCCGGGATAGTCTGCCGATTATGCAACTGTGATTCCCTGCTTCATTATGGCATATCCGAACGACCTTTGCCCGCCCGGCGCTCGTGGCTTACAATATCAGCGATGGCATCTTCGACGCTCTTAGAACGAATGGTTGATCCAATTGGCCGGGTGCTCACGCCCGACGCAGCCAGGGAAATCCTCGGCGTCCGCGCCGATGATGAAACGCAGCGGCGTATCGACGAATTGGCGGACAAATGCAACGAGGGAACTCTCACCGCCGAGGAGCGCTCCGAGTACCAGGAGTTCGTTTCCCTGTTCAATATTCTGTCCGTGCTCCAGGCCCGAGCGCGTTCCGTTATTGATGTAGCCAACGGCCGTTGAGTCACATGGATGATTCGGTCCGCCAACTCGTTGCCGCGCGGGCCGGACATAGATGCGAATACTGCCGGTTGCCGCAACAGGTGGGGGCGTCGATTCGGTTTCATGTCGAGCACATCCGCGCTCGACAACATGGTGGCGGCGATCATCCGAATAATCTTGCGCTGGCCTGTCCGAATTGCAATTGGAACAAAGGACCGAACATCTCTGCCGTCGATCCGATATCCGGCACGGTCGTCCCGATATACAACCCGCGCACCGACACCTGGCACGAACACTTTGCGTTGACGGATCTTCGAATTGACGGACTCACGCCGACCGGCCGCGCCACCGTACGACTATTAAGGATGAATTCGCTTGAACGTATTGAGCTTCGGCAGGAGTTGGTCCGCCGCGGCGAGCTTGACATGGGTGGTTAGTTGCCATTCCGCCGCGTACGTCTCACCAATAAACTGGTTTATGCACGTGCCCCTCTCTCTCATTCTTCGCTCAAAAGTCGCTTACGCTGTCGGTGTATGACGAATTACTCGAAAACAATCGAAGAAACTCGCCGGCGGCTGCGGGCGGCGATGCCGGCGGCTGAACGGTGGGCTTATTTTGACCATGCGGCGATGTCCGCCCTGCCCCGCCCCACGGCTGAGGCTTTTCAAGCGTGGCTGACCGAGGCCGTGGAGATCGGCAACCCGGTGTGGCTGGAATGGGTCAAGCAGATTGAGGCCCTGCGGCAGACTTCGGCCCAGTTGATCGGGTCGTCGCTGGAAGAAGTCGCGCTTGTCAGCAATACGACGGTCGGCATCGGATTGGTCGCCGAGGGAATCGATTGGCGGTCGGGCGACAACGTGGTGACATTGGCCGATGAGTTTCCTTCGAATGTTTACCCATGGTTCAACCTGCAGAGCCGCGGCGTGGAAACCCGCCGTGTGCCGACCGATGTGAGCGGCCGGCTCGATTTGGACCGGCTGGCCGACGCGTGCGACGAACGAACCCGCATCGTCTCGATCAGTTGGATCGGCTACGCGACCGGCTATCGGCACGATGTGCAGCGGATTTCTGAGATCGCGCACAAGTGCGGAGCACTTCTGTTTGTCGATGCAATTCAAGGCTTGGGCGCTTTTCCGCTCGACGTGAATGAAATGGGGATCGATTTTCTCGCGGCGGATGGGCACAAGTGGATGCTGGGGCCGGAAGGAGCGGGGATCGCTTACATTCGGCGCGAGCATTTGGATCTGCTGCGACCGACGGGCGTCGGCTGGCACAGCGTCGTGCAGAACGACTTCACGCAGATTGAACTGAACCTCAAGCCGGCGGCCGCCCGCTTCGAAGGCGGCACCCAAAACAGCGCTGGATTGATCGCGCTGGGCGCCAGCCTGAAGTTGCTCATGGAGCTTGGGATCGAATCGGTCACCGCCTCGATTTTGGATTTCACGGACCGGGCGTGCGAGCGGCTGACGGCGATCGGGGCGAAGATCGTCTCGGACCGCCGGCCCGACCATCGCGGCGGCCAGCAGCGGTCGGGCATCGTGTCGTTCGAGCTGCCGGGCCACGACCCGATGGCGGTCAAGCGGCACGCGGTGCGGCAGAACGTGGTCTTCGGCTGCCGTGCCGGCCGGTTGCGAATCAGCCCCCATGCGTACAACAATGAGGAGGATCTGGATCGGCTGGTGGATGCACTGAAATCTTTTGGTGAGTAGGTGAGTAAGTGAGTAGGTGAGTAAGTGCCGGAGAATAGCGCACCGACTCTCGCATTCATTTGTTCACCTACTCACCTACTCACCTACTCACCTACTCACCTACTCACCTACTCACCTACTCACCTACTCACCTACTCACTTTTCCGCCCATGTCCCGCCGCGCCGTCTACACTGGTTCGTTCGACCCGATTACGCTCGGGCATCTCAACGTGATCGAGCGGAGCAGCCGGCTCGTGGACGAGCTGATCGTCGGAGTGGGCATGAACATCGACAAGGAATCGCTGTTTTCGGCCGAAGAACGCGTGGAATTGATCGAGCGGGTAACCAAGCCGCTGGGCAACGTGCAGGTGCGGCCGTTTTCAGGCTTGGCGGTGCAGTTCGTGCGCGACTGCGGGGCCCGCGTGATAATCCGCGGCGTGCGGTCGCTGTCGGATATGGACACCGAGTTCACGATGACGCTGGCCAATCGCAAGCTGGATCCGAGCGTCGAGACGGTGTTCCTGATGGCCGACGAGGAGTTCTCGCATGTCTCCAGTTCGCTGATCAAGCAGATCACGCCGCTGGCGGGCGACGAAGAATTGGCCCGCTTCGTGCCGCGGGAGATTATCCCGGATATCCGCGCAAAGCTGTCGGCTTAGCGCACCATCTTCACCAGTTGCAGCGCGACGACGACGAGGCCCACGACGGCGAGGGCCGATTTGAGCGGGTCGTACCAGCCGCTGCCGGTGACGTCGCTCCAGGCCAGGGCCTCGTTCGCCGCGCCGGCGCCGGCATTGGTTCGCTGATTCTTGTTCGCGTTTTTCGGCGGCGACCAGGGCGAGCTGGGGTAATCGGGCCTCGCGGCAGACCAGCCCCGATCGAATGCCGGACGCACGATTGGCGCGGGACGGTCGGCGACGGCGATTTGCTGCTGGTCGGGCGACTGGCTGATGTCGGGCGCGACGGACGCCAGAAATGCACTCACCCGCGGGCCGAAACTGCCCAGCGTCGTGCCCTCCCCTGCCCCAAATAGCACTCCGGCCAACTCGCCGCGCTGGTTGAAGATCGGTCCGCCCGAGTCGCCTTGCCGCGCTTCAACGTCCAATTCAACCATCTCCAGCGGAAAATGGGCGTGCGGGGCGTAATAGCTCGTGCAGCGGCCGGTAGCAATGCGGTATTGGCCCTGGCCGTATCCGTGAATGGTGAGCGGGTCGCCCGGCCGCGGCGGCTGCGTGGCCAGCGTCACCGGCTCAATCGGCGGCCGCCAGATAACCAGCGCCGCGAGGTCCCAATCGGAGTCGACTTTCAGCGGCCGGGCGTGCGAACGGAATCCGTTCGGGAAAACGACTTCGACGATGCCCTGCGAATCGTGCACGACGTGCCAGTTGGTGACCACCAGGCCGTGCTCGTCGCGAACGCCGACCAGCGTGCCGGTGCCGTAGGCGGTGGCGCTGCCTTCCGGCACGATGATCCGGGCGACCGCCGGATGAGGCGTCACCGGTCCGCCGCCAGAGTCGTAGATCGCGCGGCTTCGCGGCGGCGAGAACGGCCACAACGCGGTGCGAAGGTCCGGCGCGTCGGCGTGAGCGATGTGGAAAGTCGGCGTTAGCAGTAGCGTCGCGAACAGGCACTGGCGGCCTGCGGCGAGCCCCGTCGAGCGGAGCCAGTGGCACACGCGGCGTCGCGGCTTAGCCCTGGTTCGGTCGTCGTTCATTGCGCCGAACCTGTTCGTTGTCGAGGATCATCTTCAACAGCCGGGCCCGCACTTGGGCGCTGGTGCTGTCGGTTGCATCGGTGTCGGGCGTTCCGTTGGTGCGGTGGCCGGAAAGCGTGCCGCGTCGGCGTGACATCTGGCCTGGTGCATTGGACGTGGCCAGGCGGGGGAACAATCGGACGGAGCGGGCCAACTTGTTGGAATCGTGGCGATTCATGGTGGTGGGACTCCTGCGTGTCAGGCGGCAATGGGCCGGCCGCCTTTGAGGTCCTCGTCGCGGGGTGGGAAATCGCAGCCGCCGTTATGGACCTCCTTGAGCCGCCCGAGCTCGGCACGAAACGCCTGCTCGACGAATTTCGTGAGCGTCAGCCGGAGCGGAAAGCCGGCCAGGTGGACGGTCGCATCGCGAGCTTCGTCCAGCAAATCTTGTGGCAGGTACAGTGTGGCGCGGACCTTGGGCGACTTCGGCCGAAAGGGAATGGTCATGGCATTCTCCGAATCTTGGGGGTGAGCGGGCGGGATCAAAGCGGGGCACTCGGTGGGGGGCATCGTGCCGACGGTGAGCGTGACGTGCTCGCAGACCAAGTCGCGCTCAATAGGTCAGTTTCTCCGAAACTGACACGTCCGAGTTTCGGAGAAACTCGGCTACAGATTGCATCGGACGTTGGCGGGTGAATCATCAAACGTCAGACGTTTCGGCACAAATCCGTTGCGATCGGACCCGAACGCAATGGGCGAAGAGTTTGGGCAGGCGTCAAAGTTTGCCCGGCCCGGCCGACAGAATGGTGAAGATGATGCCGTCGGACGTGTAGATATCGGCGACGGCCGCTGGCGAATGGTTCAATTCCGTGAGCGCTTCGGCTGTCAGGGGGCTAATCGCCACGAGCCGCGTCTTCCGCAAGCTTTCGCCAAACATCGCGATGAGACTGCGGGCGATCGCGGGGCTGGTGACGGTGGTCCAGTCGACGCGACCCGAGGTGAGTGCTTCCAGCACGTCGGCGTCAGGCGTCATGATGTCGCGGCTCTCATAAACCACGGCTTGTTCGACTTGAGCACCAGCGGCGGTGAGCATTTCGGCCAGCACTTCGCGGCCGCGGCTGGCGCGGGCCAGGAACACGCGCCGGCCACGAACCAGCGGCGCAAGAGATGCGGCCAGCGCTTCGGCCCGGTATTCGGCCGGCTGCAGGTCGGCTATCAAATGGTATTGGGCGAGTGCGTCGGCGGTGGCGGGACCGATGGCGGCCAGCTTTGCGCGGCTCAACTGGCGTAGATCGAAACCCAGTTTGGGCAGCCGATCCAGAAAATAGCGAACACCGTTCGCGCTCGAGAATACGAGCCAATCGAACTCATGAAGTCGGCGGATTGCCGCATCGACGGGTGCCCAATCGGACGGCTCGGCAATTTCAATGGCGGGTTGATAAACGACGTTGGCACCCAGCTCGCGCAGCTTGCTCGCCAAATCGTCGGCCTGATGCTCGGGCCGCGTGACGAGCACCGTTTGACCGAACAGCGGGCGAGACGTGAACCAATTGGCAACATCGCGTTCGCGGACCACGTCGCCGACGATGACGACGGCCGGTGGCCGAATTTTTTCCGACTCGACGACGGTGCCGAGTTCGCCCAGCGTGGCATAATATGTTTGCTGGTCGGGGAAGGAGCAGCGGCGCACGATGGCGGCTGGTGTCGCTGGCGATTTGCCATTCGCGATCAGGGCGTGGCTCCACTTGGCGGCCGTCGTGACGCCCATGTAGAACACCAGCGTGCCGGGGAAGCGGGCCAGGGCCGCGTAATCGAGTTCGTCGGCCGGATGTTTATCGCCGCACTCCTGGCCGGTGATGAACGCGACGCACGACGCATCATCCCGGTGAGTAAGCGGGATGCCCGCGTGGGTGCCAGCGGCCTGGGCTGCCGTGACGCCGGGCACGATCTCATAGGGCACGCCGGCCGCTTCCAACGCGGCCAACTCTTCGGCTGCGCGGGCAAAAATGAGCGGGTCGCCCCCTTTAAGTCGCACGACCATGCGGCCGGCGCGGGCGTGACGCACGAGTGCGTCGTTTATTTCTTCTTGCGACCAGAGTCGGCCGTGGCCGTGGCGGCCGAGACAGACGAGCTCGGCCTCGGGACGGGCGATCGGCAGCAGCTCCGGACTGGCGAGGTAGTCGTACAGCACGACATCGGCTTTGCGGAGGCACTCGGCGCCGCGCAGCGTGATCAGGCCGGGGTCGCCTGGGCCGGCGCCGACGAGAACCACTTTGCCGAGAGGTGGGGACACGGATTTCAGGTAGTGGAATGTAAAGCGTGATGGAGTGGCACGCCCAGAGCCTCAAGCGATGGGCGTGGCTAGTGCGAGCTCAGGCAACCACTCCCTTCGCCGAAGGCTCAGGGACGTGCCACCCGGGCGCTTGCCATCTCAGCCCAAGTGCTAACCTCGCCATAACTTACGGTAACTCATCAGATTGTGTGGCGGAAGGCAGTTGCTAGAATGAAGACAGAACGACGCGGCCAGGTTTTATCGTATCAGGGGCAAGCAGGCGTTTCATGTCGGCGCAGCAGCCATCCAGTGCGAATCGCTCCGGTTTGCCGCCCGTGACGGGGGCCGTGCGGCAGCGATTACAGCAGGTATTCGAGCACGGCCAGCGGTCGGCCGAGAAAGGCGAGCGCGACTACGCGCACGACTTATTCACGCAATGCCTGGTGGACGATCCGGCCAATCTCATTTACTTGCAGCACTTTCTCAACAACCTGGCGCAAAAGTATGGCAACGACAAGAAAGGGGCCCGCTTCGCCGCATTGAGGTCCAAGACGACGCGGATGGCGCTCAACAAGGCGGCCGGCAAGGGCCTATGGCGGGAAGCGTTTCAGGCGGCGTGCGATGCGCTGAAGCAGAATCCGTGGGAGGTGTCGACGCTGCTGGACGTGGCAAGCGCGTATGAGGAGATCGGCAGCGACGAGTGCCAATTGTACGTTTTGCGGTGGGCGCTCGATGCGGCGCCCAAGGACCTGGCGGTCAACCGGCGGGCAGCCGTGGCGCTTGCGCGGCTCGGGCAGTTTGACCAGGCGATCAGTTGCTGGCGACGCGTGGAGCAGGCCAAGCCGGGAGACGAGGAGGCTGCCAAGAGTATCTCGCAACTGAGCGTGGAAAAGACCATCCAGAAGGGCGGGTACAATCAAGAGCTGCTGCACGGCGCCGCGGCCGGTCCGAACGAGCTCGAATCGCAGATGCGTGCCAAGGCCGCGCAAAATAGGCCCGAGGGGACTTCGGCTACGACGGCTTCAGCCGGTAAAGAGAAACCGGATAACGGTAAGGAGCGGGCGCTGTTGGATGCGATCGAGGCGCAGCCGGCCGAGGTCGACAACTACGTGAAGTTAGCCGAACTGTTTGCATCCCAGAACCGATTGCGCGAGGCGGAAGAAATTCTGTCGCGGGCGCTGGCGGCGTCGGGCGGCGACCTGGCCATTCGAGAGCGGCTCGAGGACGCCCATCTGCGGCGCGCCCAGCAACAAGTCGATGTTGCCAAGCGCAAAGCGGAGGTGGAAAAGAGCGAGTCGGCGACAGAGCTGGCCCGCCGGATGGCGGCGCAGGCCAACCAGGCCGAGCTGGAGGTGTATGCGGCCCGGGCGTCGCGGAATCCGGGCAACCTGCTGCTGCAGTACGAATTGGGGCTGCGATGCAAACGGGCAGGCAAGTTCAAAGAGGCGATTCAGGCGTTTCAGGCGGCGCGGGAAGATGCCCGGCACAAGGCCATGGTGCAATTGCATTTGGGCGAATCGTTCCAGCACATCCGCCAGTTCAAGCTGGCCCTGGGCGCGTACGAGGCGGCGATCGCGGCGGCGGATAACATGCAGCTCGACACGCGAAAACTGGCCCTCTACCGGGCCGGCGTCCTGGCCACGGAGCTCAAAGAAGTCGAGCGGGCCGAGAAATTCCTCACGGAACTGGCCGGGCTGGACTTCGGCTATCGGGACGTGGCGGACCGGCTGGACAAACTGGCCGCATTACGCGATAGTACGTGATTCGGAATTTGTCCGTTGTCAGTTGTCCGTGGCGGTTGAGGTTGGCCTACGACATTGAATCAACGGACCACGGACCACGGACCACGGACAATTCGATGCCCAATTCAGTCAGTGCCAAGAAACGTATGCGGCAGGACGTCGTCCGCCGCACTCGCAATCGCGCGGTCAAGTCGAGCCTCCGCACTCAGGTCCGCAAGGTCCGCGAAGCGATCACGGCGAAGAAGGTGGATGATGCCAAGAAGGAATTCGCCGTCCTGGTGCAAAAGCTCGACCGGGCCGCTTCGCGAAAAGTGATCCATGCCAACGCGGCGGCGCGGACCAAGTCGCGCCTCGCGCACGCCATCAAGGCGCTCAAGGCTTAACTGGTCCTCCGGGGAGCCCGGCTCTCCGGCTATTCTTGGCCACGGCCTTGGAACTACCTCCGCGGTATTCCGGCCATTTTTCTCGGTCTGGTCGCTGTTCCACGCCGCTTCCGCCGCATGTTAGTATGGAAGTGGCAGGACTCTTCGACGATGGACGCCTGATGTGTGCGTGTGTTTCTGGCCGAGCGCGGGCCCGGTCAGCTTTTCTATAGGTTCGGCAAGGTACAGGCGGAGAATCTCTATGGACCCGGTATTAATTGAGTGGATTATCAAGTTGGTGAGTGGCGCGGTCGGCGGCAACGTGGCCGGCGCCGTGATGAAGGACAAGAGCCTCGGTGTGGTCGGAAATTCCATTGCCGGAATCCTCGGCGGCGGGCTGGGCGGATTCGTCATGCAGCTGTTGGGCATGGCCCAGGCGGGCGGGCTCGACATGGGAGCCGTCGTGAGCAGCGTCGCCAGTGGCGGCATCGGCGGCGCCGTGCTGCTGGTGGTCGCCGCGATCGTCAAAGGCATGATGGCCTCGAAGGCTTAGTCCAGCGCGCCGCGGGTGCCTGGGGTCGAGCGTCAGCGAGCCCCCAGATTCAACTAGCATGCTGGGGGCTCGGCCGGGCCTCGACCCCAGCCACCCGTCCGGCCAAAAATTCTTGTAGAAATCACCCCGCGCTCTCTGCTAGGGTGAAACGCTGAATCCACGTCCCCCGTGGCAGCGGTTGGAACCGGCGAGTTCCCCGCCCCGATACGTCGTGCCCGCAAACGCCAACTATCAACAGGACCGTAACGCAACCGAGCGCGATGTAACGAAATCGAACACCCAACACCCCAAAACAGCCTGTCCCCTTCGAAGGCGTCACCAAAAATCGCCAACGGTCGGCAGGAATGTGAAAATAGGTAAGAGGCGACGAACTCAGCCAAATGCTGAGCTGCGCACAGACTCCGCGCAATAACTTGCTCATTGACAATTCGAACGAACTTGCGGTCGGGCTCACCACTCGATCTGGTCGGCGTCGAAAATCGGTCCTTCGACGCACGTCCGCTTGTAGTCCCACGTGCCGTCCGGTTGGCGGACTTTTGTGACGCAGCTGAAGCAGATGCCGATGCCGCAGGCCATCGGTGTTTCCAACGACACCAGGCACGGGGCGCCCTCCGCGTGACAGATATCCGCCACGGCCTCCATCATCGGCTCGGGGCCGCAGCAGACGACGAGCCGGTCGTCGCCGGCCGTTTCGTCGAGGACGTGACGCACAAGATCGGTCACCAATCCGTGATGGCCGATAGTGCCGTCGTCGCTGCTGAGGCGGACGTCGAAGCCGGCGGATTGAAAATCTCCGACGCCGGCCACGAATTGGGCGTTGCGAACTCCGTAACAAAGGGTGACGCGCGCGGCGGGCGGCACACAGCGCGGCGGCGCGCCGTATTGGCGGTGGCCCCGGTATTCCCGGCCGAGAGCCAAAAACGGAGTCTGGCCGATGCCCCCGGCGACCATGATCAGGTGCTCGGTTGGCCGGGGCGGGAAGCCGTTGCCGAGCGGGCCCCAAATGTCGAGCACGTCGCCCGGTTGATAGGCGGCCAGGCGGCGTGTCATCTTGCCCATGGCCAGGTAGACGATGTCGATGGCGGCGGGCGTGCCGGCATCGTCGAGCACCGTGTCGTAGAGCGCGAGCGGCCGGCCCAACAGCGGATCGTTCATGTCCGCCAACCGCAGCATCACGAACTGGCCCGGCACGATCCGCGCCGCAATTTCCGGGCACGCGAGCCGCACCCGGTACGTGTCACGCGCCAGGCGGACATTCTCCAGCACGCGCACCCGCGCTTGGCAGGCCTGATCCGCGTAGAACGCGGCGTGGAGCGGGTTGCCAAGGTGTGCAGTGATTTCCGACAATGCGGCGTGCCTCCGTGGCATTGCGATCTCAAGAATTTGCCACAGAGGACACAGAGAAAGAAGAATTAAGCAATTGCTGCGGTCAAATGGTTGAATAGCAGCTATGTAATTACTTTTCTTCTCGCTCTGTGTCCTCTGTGTTCTCTGTGGCTTTCAGATTTCTTTTTTTTGTGCCGGGTGGGAGTTTGATTTGGAGCATTGGGAATTGACTTGGCTTGTGCTTCTGTAGCTCGCTGGAGGGCCGCGATTTCTTTGTGGTCGAGCTGGCGGACGGCGCCGGATGGCAGGTCGCCGAGGCGGACCGGGCCGACGGCGATGCGTTTGAGGCGCTGCACCTTGTGACCGAGCCGGGCCAGCAACCGGCGGATTTCTCGGTTGCGGCCTTCGTCGAGCACCATTTCGAGCAGCGTCGATTTCGTCCGCCGGCTCTTGATCTGCACGTGCTTGGCGTGGGCGACGCCTTCGGCCAGGTGGACGCCCTGGTGCAATTTGGCGAGCACGTCGCGCTCGACCTGGCCGGCCACCTGGACGTGATAGATCTTTTCCACGCCGTGACGCGGATGAGTGAGCCGATTGGCCAGCTCGCCGTCGTTCGTCATCAGGATCAATCCTTCGCTCGATATATCGAGCCGACCAACGCAGAAGACCCGCGGCGTGTTGGGCGGCAGCATGTCGGTGACGCGTGGCCGGCCGGCTGGATCGCGCGACGTGCTGACGACGCCGACCGGCTTGTGGACCGCGAAGTAGACGAGCTTGGGCTTGTGCAATAGTTCGCCATCGACGCGGATTTCCTGGCGGGTCGGATCGACGCGCGTGCCCAGCGCCGTGACGACCTCATGGTCGACTTCGACGCGGCCGGCGAGAATGATTTGCTCGCATTCGCGGCGGCTGGCGACGCCGGCCGCGGCCAGAACCTTTTGCAAGCGGTCCGGTGCGTCGGGCAAATGCGTTGCGTCGTCGTTCGTCGCGGCACCGGGAGCCGACGCGGGGCCGCGGGTGCGTTGCTGTTGATGAGGCGGTCGGCGTCGTCGGACTTTGCGGGGATGATGGGTGCGGGCGGGCATGGGACGACGACCAGATAGTGAATTGCGGGGAGCCGAAGACTGCGCAATTCATGATAGGCCGTGTGGTCGTCGAATCCCAGGCCTGGCGCGAGGGGTCTGAAAATATAGCCGACCCATCTTGGGTCGTTTCCGCTCCGCATCAACTTAGCGGCGACGGCAGAAGCGACTCAGAACCGGCCAGGATGGCCGGGCTATATTAGGCCAGCTAGTAGGGGCTGCGCTGTTGCTGGACGAATGGCGCCGATTGAGTTGGCATGGCCGGCGGGTAGGGCGTCGTGATGACCGGCGGCGGCGTGGCGAAGGGTGGCGCGGCGGCAGGTGCCGGAAATGTGGGTGTGGGGGAATAGATCGGCCCGACGAGCGGTCGCAGTGGTGCGCCCGGCACGACCGTGGGCGCGACGCCGGGCGGCGGCGTGGCGTTCATCGTCATCCGATCGACCTCCAGCACTCCCGCCTGGTCGCCGAGCGGCCGGCCGCCAACAATTTCCGGCCCAATATCGTTCTGCGGAAATGGATCGTGTTCGATCGCCTCGGCGCGCTGGCTCGCGGCTGTGCCGGGGTGGAACAGGTCGGGAAAGCGGACGTAGCGGTGGATTTCGGGAGTGCAACCGGCCGTGGCGAATGCGCCCAGGCTGATGATGAGCGTCAGGCGGAGTTGCGTGTGAATTGGCACGGCGTTGTCCGCACGATGGCCGGCGAGAGATGGAGTTGGAAAAGGTGGCGGATTGTAGGAGAAACCGCCGCCTCGGCCAAGGCGAGCCGAGGCCGGAAAATGAGGTGAATGTAGTAGGCACACTCCGTGTGCCGTAACAGCGCCATCTTTCAGCGCCGAGGAAACTCACACGTTCGACCCAGCGAATACCGTGTCAGTTACGGCACACGGAGTGTGCCTACTACGTTACGGCAGATACATGTCGAGCAGCACTGCCCTGCCCTGCGGGTAAATCAGCGGAACACCGCAGGCGGCAGGAATGAGAATCGAGTTACCGCGTCGCAGCGATTGTTCTTTATCAGACGTCGACTTCAATGTGGCGAATCCCTCAAGCATGTCAAGAACGTGAAATTTCGCTCGCCATTTAGGATACGCTGGCTCATCGAGTTGCCAGCGGTCGAGGACAAACTTATCGCATTTCACCAGACGTTCAACATTTGGTCGGCGAGTTGGTGTCGGTAAGCTAGGAGTCACGGGACCGCGTGTAAAGTCGATCACGGAAAGAGCTTGTTCGATGTGTAGCTCGCGCGGGCGGCCGTCGCGGTCGACGCGGTTCCAATCGAACAGTCGAAACGTCGTGTCGCTGGCCTGCTGAATCTCGGCGATGAGTAGCCCGGAGCCGATGGCGTGCACGGTGCCGGCCTCGATGAGAATGCAGTCGCCGACCTTGGGTTCAAACGAGTGGAGGCACGTTTCGCAAGTGCCGGCGGCCAACTCGCGGGCGAGCTTGTCGCGATCGACGCCCGGCTTGAGTCCGGCGTAGATTTTGCTGCCTGGTTCGGCGGCCAGTACGACCCAGGCTTCGGTCTTGCCCAGATCGGGCGGATCAAGTCGAGCGGCCTGCTCGTCGTTGGGATGCACCTGCACCGAGAGCGTCTGGTTCGCGTCGAGGTACTTGAACAAGAGCGGGAACTGAGGCTGCGGATAATGCCGACCGAAAAGTTTGTATCCGTGTCGCGTTCCGATCTCGTGCAGGGTCGTACCGGCGAGCGGACCATCAGCGACGACGCTCTGGTCGGCGCCGTGATCGACGACCTCCCAACTTTCGGCGTAGTGATCGCCGTCGCCAATCGGTTTGCCCAATTCGGTGCCGAGCCGGCGCCCGCCCCACAGGTATTCGCGGAGGATCGGCTGGAATCGCAATGGCGGCAGATTGGGCATAGGCGAACATTCTACCACGCTGATACCGTGACAATGCAGGGGCACGCTGCGGTCGCGTTGTGGCCGCGGGCGAGCGTGGTTATCATCGAAATTGGGGCGTCACTTCGCCATAGCACGCGTTTTCCTCCCCCTCCCCATTCCCCACTCCGCACTCCTCCTTCCCCACTATTTCCGTGCACCGCAAGTACGACGAAGATCTCTTCGAAAACACGAAGATGACGTTCGGCGAGCACCTCGACGAGCTGCGCCGGTCGCTCTTGAAGTCGGTGATTGCGCTCGTGGTCGGATTTATGGTGGGGCTGTGGTTTGCCGGCAACCTAGTCGAATATGTGCAGACTCCGCTGAAGCAGGCGCTCAAGGATTATTACATTCGCCTGGCCACGAACGAATATCGACAACGTCTCATCGATCAGAAGGCGGCGGGGGGGCCGGCGCCGGAAGATATTGAGGCGGCCGCCCAGTTGTTTGCCGACCAAGGGCTGATCACCGAGGAGCGGTGGATCGATCCGGGCGAAGTGCTGGAGCAGTTGGCCGCCGGCGCGCCGCAGCTTTTCGAGGGGATAAAACGGCCGCCACAACAGCCGGACGAGGGTCTCGATCCGAAACGGCTAGTCAAGCTGCGGACGTATCATCACGTCGAGGACGATCCGCGGGTGCGAATCATCGGCTTGAAAGTCGAGGAACCGTTCGTCGTGTACATGAAGGCGGCGCTCGTGCTGGGGACGATCCTGGCCAGCCCATTCATCTTTTACTTTATCTGGCAATTTGTGGCGGCCGGGTTGTATCCGCACGAGAAGAAGTACGTGCATGTGTTCCTGCCGTTCAGCCTGGGCCTTTTTCTGGCCGGGGCGGCACTGGCGTTCTTCGTCGTGTTCCGCTTCGTGCTGGCGTTTCTGTTCACGTTCTACGACTGGATGGGCATCGATCCCGATCCGCGGATCAGCGACTGGCTCACGTTTGTGCTGATCATGCCGATTGGCTTCGGCATCAGCTTCCAATTGCCGCTGGTGATGCTGTTCCTGGAGCGGATCGGCATCTTTACGATCGGCACGTACACGGCAAGTTGGCGGATTTCGGTGCTGGTGATCTGCTTCATCGCGATGGTACTGACGCCGAGCGACCCGTACAGCATGATGCTGATGGCCGCGCCGCTCGTGCTCTTGTACTTCCTGGGCATCTGGCTGTGCAAATTGATGCCGCGGCGAACGACGCCGTTCGGGGAAGCGATTGGGTGACGACAGTGAAATATGTCGCCGTTTTCTACAGGCTCATTTCGAATCGGAGGCCGACGACCATCGCGTCGCTTTCGATGCCGCTCGGCCGGGCGATGTATTGCAGGTCGGGCACAATCGCAAGCCAATCGCGAATGCGGGCCTTGTAGAAGACTTCAATCGCGTTCTCGGACGTTTGTCCTGTTGTGGCGTGTAGGTCCGGACTGAACTCAATAAGTGTGAAGCCTCCGCCGCAGGTGTCTTCGTCCCGCCCCGGCAGCAGGCCGGTGTACACGAGCCCGGCGCCGATGCCCTGGTCGACCATGTTCCGATCGGACGGGGCCCAACTAAATTGAAAAAAGGCTCCCAGCCCTTGGTCGGTCGATTTCGATTCGGGGAACAGCATGCGGTCGACGGTAGCGTAGAATCCGAAGTTATCGGGGAAGACACGGCCGGCATCGACCGCCTCAGTATCGCTACTGGAATACCAGGCACCGCCGCGAAAGATGGTTAGTGGCGCGTTATCGCAGTCGGCGAATGGCAAGTAGTCGGCTTGTGCGATGAAAAACATGCCTCGGCTCGTCGTGGTGACCCACCATTGCCCGACGTCGCGGCCCTGGTCGTAGACGCCTCCGCCGAGTCGCAACTTTTTGTGTGGCTGATAAAGCGACGAGACGCCGAGTGTCTGAAACGGCCAGTATGGCATCGGGATATTGGGCAGCGTGACGAACGACGAGTTGATGAAGTCGGCGCCCAGGTCGGCGTAGGCGAAATCCGTGTTCGGGTCCTGCCGGCCGATGCGGACGGAGAGCATGTCTTCGCCAAAGGAGTGCTGATACCAGTACTCGCCCAATTGCGTTAGAAATTGAGGCTTGGGGCTGGTGTCGATGTTGCTGTAGAACTGCCCATCGCCGACGAAATCGGGCGTGAGCGTCGTCCCCTGGCTCTGCTGCATGTAGACGTAGACTGCGCCGCCCTCCCACCAATTGGCCGCCTCGGTGTCGAGCTGAAGCACGAGGTCCAGATTTCCCCGATAGCGTGTGGCCCCTTTGGTGCTGATTCCGCCGCGAGTATTGTTGAACACTTCGCCGGTGTAGAAGTACTCAGCGGAGATCGATCCAATCTGGTGCCATCGTTCCCCAAATAGCGTTTCCAGCTCATCCGCTTCTTCCTCTTCGGCTTCCTCATCGTCTTCTCCGTCGTCGTCATCTTCGTCGTCGGCCGGTGCGGCATCCTCTGCTACGCCATCGCGTCGGGGCAGAAGCTCGGACGCCTCGTCTTCAGGTCGTGCAGGCCTCGCCGGCACCGGCCCCCCATCGGCGGGTAAGGGGAGTTGGCTTGCCACCGAAAGTAGAGAAGCTCGCTGGGCATCCGGCGTAGCCGCGGGTAATACAGGCTGCGAATCGTCGGCCCGTATCGGGAGCGCGGAAAGTAGTAATACTCCCACCGCCTGCCCCATATTTAGCGGCTTAAAGTCCATAGATGGACCGCGCCATGCTCGCGCACGACGGCTGCCCGTACTCGTATCGGATGGTTCGGTGCGATGGCAGCGTGCGTCGGCAATAATCGCCGGTTGTCGGAGTTGGGACGATTCTGCGGTGAAACTCGGGAACAAATTGCGGCTTTCCGCGGCTCGTGAAAACGGACTAATCGTCGAGCGACCTACGATTTCTGGGGCTTCTCCTGGTAGGCAGCTTCGAGACCAGGGCCGGGGCAGTTCTAAATCCTATCTGATCCGAAAAGCATCATGTCTTTGCGCAGCCAGATAGCCAGCCTGTTGGTGGGGCTATCGATCGTTCTCGTGGTGACCATGTATGCCGTCCAGGTGCTGGTCGTCATGCCGACCTATGTCGACCTGGAGCGGACAGGAGCGGTTCGCGACGTCAATCGTTGCCTCGATGCTTTGGAGCGCGATCTACAGAGCCTATCTAACTCGACCAACGACTGGGCGTCCTGGGACGACAGCTACCAATACATTCAAGACCACAACGCCAAATATGAAACGGCGAATTTGGTCGATGAGTCGTTCTCCAACGCGCGTCTCAACCTAATCTGCTTCGTTGATCTTGAGCGGCGCATTGTATGGGGAGAGGTGCGTGACATCGAGAATCTGGCGAAGGTCGAAGTCCCCGACCTGTTCGCCGCGATTCGACAGGAGTCGAGCCCGCTCACGCGTCACGATTCCGTCGACGACGTCAAGTCGGGAATTATTTTGACGAGCAAGGGACCGATGCTCCTGGCTTCGCGACCAGTTATCACAACGAAGCGCAAGGGCCCGATTCGGGGCTCGCTGCTGATGGGGCGCTTCCTAAACCAAAGCGAGATCGACAATCTTGCGGAGCGAACTCACGTCAAACTCAATACCTGGACGGTTGGTCAACCTGACATGCCGGTGGACGCGCGTCGTATCATCGAAGCGGGCTCGTCGTCGCACCAAACGCACATCGAGACAGTTGATGCAAATACACTTCGCGCATACCGAGTGGCGGACGACGTATACGGCAGACCCGCATTGTTATTGCGGGTGCAGATACCCCGAGAAGTTACTGCGCAAGGCAGGGTGTCAACGCAAGTGGCGGCCGGCTTCAGCCTGGTCGGCGGTGGGCTGACGCTGGCGGTGATGTGGATAGTTCTGCAGCAGAGGATCGTCAATCCGCTCCATCACCTGGTCGCACACGCGGTGCAGGTGGGACAAAGTAGTGATCTCAAAGCCCGCCTCAACCTCACCAGAAAGGACGAAATCGGCACACTGGCCAACGAATTTGATCGCATGGTGGGAAACCTCGCCGAGTCTCGCAAGAAGGTTCTCGACTCCGCGCATCGATCCGGGATGGCCGAGGTGGCGTCCGAGGTATTGCACAACGTCGGCAATGCCGTGAACTCCGCCAGCTGTTCGGTCGAGTTGCTGCGAGAGCGGCTCGACGAGTCGAAAGTCGCTGGGTTTGATCGAGCCGCAGCGCTGCTTCGTGAACAAGCGCCGCGCGCTGCCGAATTTTTTGGGACGGATCCGCGTGGACCAAAGTTGGTCGACTATCTGGTGGGCCTGAACGAAATCTTGCAGCAGGAGCAAATTGACCACCAGTCGGAGTTGGCTCGGCTCTTCGATACCATTCGCCACATTCGGGATGTCATTGCGGCGCAACAGACATACACCGGACAATCCGAGTTTCGGCAAGAGGTCGACCTGTCGGTCCTGGTGGACGAAGTTCTGATGCTCAACCAGGAACAACTCGCGGCGTACCAGATCGATATCGAAGTGGATCTGCCTCCGCTACCGGACCTCCAGCTTAACAAAAGCAAAATGACCCAGGTGTTGGTGAATCTGGTCCGCAACGCCATCCAGGCGATGCACGATCAGGCATCCGGCGCGCGTCGACTGACAATATCGGCGCGCAAAGTTGACGAGAGCGGAATTGAGATTGAAATTCGTGATACAGGATGCGGATTCGACGAAGAAGTGCGGGCCAAACTGTTCACGCATGGGTTTACGACCAAGTCGGAAGGGAACGGCTTTGGATTGCATTTTTGCGCCAACGCGATCCAGGGAGCGGGTGGGCAAATCACGGCCGAAAGTCCGGGGCCAGGACAAGGGGCCACGTTTCGTGTCCGACTGGCCCGGGTGATGCCCATGGCCATGGCCACGACTTAACACTTGCTGCGACGCAGGCTGACCTCAATTGGCATTCGGCAAACCCCAATCACCATTGAACCAGGCGCTACATTTCGCGACGATGCCTCCCACAAAAAACACGCTCATGTCGACTCCGAGTCGTCGCATCCTGCTGGTCGATGACAATCCGTCGATCCACGAAGATATTACGAAGATTCTGCAGCCGCAGCGCGACGATTCGTTGGCGAACATCGAGGCCGATCTGTTCGGCGAATCGGTGAATTCTGGGAGCAGCCAACCGGCCGCGGTCCAATATGAGTTGGAATCGGCGTTTCAGGGACGACAAGCGCTGGCCATGGTGGAGGAGGCTGTGCGGGACGGCCGGCGCTTCAGCATGGCATTTGTCGACATCCGTATGCCACCGGGATGGGATGGAATCGAAACCATCGAGCGACTGCGCGCGGTCGATCCTCGAATTCAAATCGTGATCTGTTCGGCTTACTCCGATTACTCATGGAAAGCAATCCACGAACGACTGGGGGCGAGCGACTGGCTGCTGATTCTCAGGAAGCCCTTCGAGCACGCGGAGATCCAGCAACTGGCCAGCGCCATGACCGAAAAATGGAGCCTCAGTATTCAGGCAGCGCTGAATACGGAAGCACTGGAGGAAATGGTCAAACAATACGCCGAACAATTTCAGGGCGCGAACACGGAACTCGCCGAACGCAATGCTTCCCTGACGGCAATGAACGAGCGCCTTGCGCAGGAGGTTCGTGCCCGGCAGATTGCCGACGAGCGCATTCGCCACATCGCATTCCACGACACGCTAACCGACTTGCCTAATCGCGCCTTTCTTATGGAGCGTCTGCACGACTGTATCGCTCGCAGCAAGCGGCAAAGCAACTATCGGTTTGCGGTACTCTTCGCCGACGTCGACAATTTCAAGCTCGTGAATGATAGCCTCGGGCACCGTGCGGGCGATCAACTACTGTCGCAAATCGCCGCGGCGATGATGAACGCCATGCGGACAATGCAAGCATCAATACGCCCTTCACACGACACGGTCGCTCGCCTGGGAGGGGATGAGTTTGTTGTCTTGCTCGACGATATTGGAGTCATCGACAATGTGTTACGGGTGGCTCAGCGGATTCAGCAGGCAGTGTGCATGCCGCTCGAGGTTGGCCAGCGTCAGCTCGTGCCGAGTATCAGCATTGGCGCTGCCGTCAGCCAGAACGAATATGACGATGCGGTTGACATCATGCGGGACGCCGACACAGCCTTGTACCATGCGAAGGGAGAGGGCAAGGGCCGGATTGCGATGTTTGATCAAGCAATGCGATCCCGCGTGCTGGAACGGGCTGATATCGAGAACGACCTGCGATTGGCCATTTCGAATCACGAGTTTGCCGTTTACTATCAGCCGATTGTTTCACTAATTTCGGGGAAGATCAGTTGCTTGGAAGCCCTTGTGAGGTGGCAGCACCCGACGCGTGGCCTACTGCCGCCCGACGCCTTTCTACCGGTCGCCGAGCATACCGGCATGATTGAGGCCATCGGCGAACTGGTCTTGGAAGAGGTTGCCTGTCAAATCGCTGACTGGCACGCTCGATTTCCGCAAATCGGCAGTCTTTCGGTCAGCGTGAATCTGTCCGCCGGTCAGCTCGTTGGCAACCGACTCCTCGAACAGATCGATCGATGCATTGAACTACATCGTCTTGAGCCAAGCGCACTTAAGATTGAGCTGACGGAGACGACAACGATGCGGAATCTGGAGCTGTCGCGAAGCATCGTTGGCGCGCTTGTGTCGCGCGGTATCGAGGTCTACCTCGATGATTTTGGAACCGGTTACTCATCCCTCAGCACGCTGCATACGCTTCCGTTTGCCGCCATCAAGCTCGATAGGAGCTTCGTCAGCAACTTTGAGACGGATGTGGAATGCGAAACGACCATTCGGGCCATGGTGATGATCGCGGAGAACCGAAATATCGAACTGATCGCTGAAGGCATCGAGACTTATGAGCAAGTTGCCGTTTTGCGAAGCCTCGACTGCAGACTCGGTCAAGGGTTCTTCTTCGCTCGACCACAACCCGCGCATGCGCTATATGCACTTCTCGAAAGCGGTGCGTCCTACTCTGTTACGAGCGATGACGTTTTCGTCGGATCGGTGTAACTCCGCCGAAAACGTCCAATGGCGCCACACGGCGATTCCAATTTCACGGGCACGTCGATGTATTTGTTCGACGCGTAGGCGGAAATGATCGATGGCGGAACTAGCTCGAGGTCGTGCGGCGTCGAGCGATTTGCACATAATTCACCGGCAGTACCGCCCATGCCACGGCTCAAATCTGAAAGCTCGCCTTGGAGTCGACGGCGGCATCCATATCGCTGCGCATCTTGAGCTTCGGCTTTTCGAGCACGACGGTCGTGTTGGGGGCGATGCTCTGTGTGAGCCAGACGCTGGAGCCGACCACCGCGTCGTGCCCGATCACGGTGGCGCCGCCGAGGATCGTGGCGTTGGCGTAGACGACGACGCGGTCTTCGAGCGTTGGGTGTCGCTTGGTTCCGCGGACGAGCTGGCCTTCGCCGTCGGTCTTGAAGCTCAGCGCGCCGAGCGTCACGCCCTGGTACAGCTTGACGTGTTCGCCGATTTCGGTCGTTTCGCCGACCACGACGCCCGTGCCGTGGTCGATGAAGAAGTGCTTGCCGATTTTCGCGCCCGGATGGATGTCGATGCCGGTGTGGCTGTGAGCCCATTCGGTCATCATTCGCGGGATGAACGGGATGTTCATATCGTACAGCACGTGCGCCAACCGGTAGACCGTGATCGCTTCCAGGCCCGGATAGCAGAAAATCACTTCGTCGAGCGACTTGCAGGCCGGGTCGCCGTCGTAGGCGGCCTGCACGTCGGTGGCGAGCGTGCGACGGACTTCGGGAATCTGATCCAGGAACTGCATTGTCTTGGCCTGGCCGAGCGCTTCGTAGTCCTGGTCGGTCTCGCAATCGTCGGTGGCGCCGGCTTCGTGGCGGAGCGCGCGGCCGATCTGCGTGGTGAAACGGTCGTGCAGCCGGTCAATCAGATCGCCCACGTGGTACGTGACGTTGCCGCGGTGCAACCGCTCGCGGCGGCGATAGCCGGGGTAGAGAATCTCCTTAAGCTCATCGGTGGCGGCGATGATCTCGTCGTAGTTGGGCAGCGGGCAGTGGCCGAGGTGATGAATCTTGCCGACCTCGTCGTAGGTGCGGACGATCCGCTCGGTGAGTTTCGGTAACTGGTCTTTGAGTCGAAAGTCGGTGGCCATGGTCGATGGGCCTCTGGTGGGATGGTCGCCCGGCAAATGGATCGCGCGACCGATTTGATTTTGTGGACGCGGATCGATAGTAGTTCAATGCGAGCGAGGCGGTGCGAGGCGGAGGAAAGATGGCCCCGAGGCGGGGCGCAACGCGGGCGGGACGTCCGGCTTAGGCCGGACACGTACAGATGCAGCAGAGCGGAAGATGGGATCGCATCGCGTGCCTCATGGAAGTACTGGACGCAATTCTACGCCTGGTGGTTCAGCGATACAAACCGGTATCGTTTGTCTCGGCAGGGATCAGCCGCACAGTTGAGGGATTTCCGGATTGGAGCTGCCAGCCGGCGATCGTGCGGTGCTTGTAGGACGAGGCAATCGGCCACATAACTGCCGTATTCTTAACGACTTAGCGTTAGCTGCTGGCCGCGAACTACTCTTCCTCTTCCTTGAGCGTTGCCTTGGCGATGATCTGCTGCTGGACGTTGCCCGGCACCACGTCGTAGCGTGAGAACTCCATGGTGTAGCTGCCCTGGCCCCCGGTCATTGAGGAGAGCGTGCGGGCGTAGGTCATGACCTCTGCGAGCGGCGCCGTGGCCTCGACGGTTGTGAGGCCGCCACCGGCGGAGTCCATGCCTACCATCTGGCCGCGCCGGCCGGATAAGTCGCTCGACACGTCGCCCACGTTCGACACCGGAACGGTGATCGCCAGCTTCACGATCGGCTCCAGCAAGCTTGGCCGGGCCTCTTTGAACACCTTGGCAAACGCCTGGCGACCGGCGATGCGGAAGGCGGTTTCGTTCGAGTCGACCGGATGATCTTTGCCGAAGTGGACCTCGACGCAGATGTTCTGCACCGGGTAGCCAGCCACGACGCCGGACGCGATTTTCTCAAGAAAGCCTTTTTCAATCGCCGGCAGGAAGTTGCCCGGAATCGTTCCGCCGACCACGGTGTCGACCCACAGAAAATTATTCTTTTCGTGAAAATGGATCGCCTTGAGGTGTGGGAAGCGATCTTTCGAAGCCCACTCCTCGGGGTTCGTTCCTTCGGGGAACGGATACATGCGGATGTGCACTTCGCCGAACTGGCCGGAGCCGCCCGATTGCTTCTTGTGCCGATAGCTGCCCTCGGCGTTGGCCTGGATCGTTTCGCGATAAGGGATTTTGGGCTCGCGGGTTTCGACCTCGACCTTGTCGCGTCGTTTGAGCCGCTCGCGCATCAAGAGCAGGTGCAGCTCGCTCATGCCGGTGAGCACCATCTCCTTGGTCTCCCGATCGTGCTCGAGGTGGATCGTCTTTTCTTCCTCGGTGATCTTGTGGAGCGCGCCGGAGAGCTTCGTTTCGTCGCCGCGGGCCTTGGGCGCGACGGCCAGGCCGACCATCGGCGTCGGGAACTTGATCGGCGGCAGCTCGACCTCGCCCAGCGACGTGCCGGTGTGCAAGTCTTCCGTTTTGGCGACGGCCACGATGTCGCCGGGGATGGCCTGGTCGATGGGCGTCGACTTTTCGGCTTGCATCGACAGCAGCGGACCGATCTTGATGCCTTTGCGCGAGCCGGGCGACTGCACCGTGGCGTCCTTCTTCAGTGTGCCGGAGAAGACACGGATGAAGCTGAGCCGCTGGACGAACGAATCGATGCGCGTCTTGAATACCTGGGCGGCCAGCGGGGCGGCCGGATCGGGCTTGAGCGTCACGTCGTCGCCGTCCTTTTTTCCGGTCCGCGTGGTGGCCGTCGGCGGCAGCGAGGCTTGCAACAGCACGGTCAGGAGCTCGTCCACTCCGATGCCCATCTTCGTCGAGATGCACACGATCGGCGTGAGCGTGCCCTGCCGCACGGCTTCCACAGTCAGGCGGGCCAGCTCTTCCTTCGACGGCATCTGACCTTCGAAGTATTTCTCCATCACTGCCTCGTCCGCCTCGATGATCGATTCCAGCACCGATTCGCTGACCTCGGCCGGATCGATGAGCGCGCCCTTGGCATCTTTGGGCGGATCGAGCGTGCTGACCACGCCTTTCAGCTCATGCCCCTGGCCGATGGGCACGTTGAACAGCGCGCACTGCGTGCCGAATACTTCTTTGATCGTGTCGATCAACTTCGGAAAGTCGATGTTGTCGGCGTCGAGCTTGGTAATGCACAGGATGCGTCCGAGCCCGGCGTCACCGGCCTCTTGCCACACGCGGCGGGTGTTGACCTTGATGCCGGCATGGGCGTCGATCGCGATCAACGCGGTCTCCACCGCGCGCAGGGCGCCGATCGTCTGGCCGATGAGGTCCGGGTAGCCGGGCGTGTCGATCAGGTTGAATCGCTTGCCGCCATGATCGAAGTGCACGATCGCGGCCTCGATCGAATGTTTGTGGTGCTTCTCTTCCTCGTCGAAGTCGCAGATGCTGGTGCCGGCATCGACGCTGGGCTGGCCGGTGACCGCTCCGGTCTTGAGAAGTAGTTGATCGATAAGCGTGGTCTTGCCCGCCGATCCGTGCCCACACACGGCGATGTTGCGAGTGTCTTCGACGTTACGAGCCATGATTCCTCCTGTCGATGCGAGCGATTATCCGGCGGCGTGAAGGGCCTCGGTCAGGGTCAAAGTGCCTTCGTACAGTGCGCGACCGATGATGCAGCCGGCGAGTCCGGCGGCGGCTAATCTGGCGATGTCCTTTACCGTGGTGACGCCGCCGGAGGCGATGACCGGCACGTCGACCGCGGTTTGCATTTCGGCCATCGCCTTGACGTTGGGCCCGGTCATCATGCCGTCGGTGGCGATGTCGGTGTATATGATGGCGGCCAGCGGTTCGTCGGCGAATTGGCGAGCCAGGTCGACGGCCGCCACCTCGCTGGTGTTGGTCCAGCCGTCGGTGGCGGCCCGGCCGTCGCGGGCGTCGATTCCCAGCACGAGCTTGTGCGGATACCGGCGGCAGGCGGCGCGAAACCACTCCGGGTCCTTAAGCGCAGAGGTGCCGATCACAAGCCGCGCCAGTCCGAAATTGAACAGCTCGCAGACGGATTGCTCGTCGCGGATGCCGCCGCCCAGCTCGCATTCGATATGGGTCGCAGCCAGGATGTCCTGCACACTGGGCAGGTTGACGGGCAGTCCCTCGCGGGCCCCTTCCAGGTCGACGATGTGCAGATGGCGGGCCCCTTGTCCGGCGAATTGGCGGGCGACTTCGGCCGGGCTGTCGGCGAAGACCGTCTCCTGCTGGTAGTCGCCCTGCCGCAGGCGAACGCATTTTCCGCCCCGCAGATCAATCGCCGGCCAGATTTCCATGGACTATCGTTCCGTATCGTTGAGCCGTCCGCGAAGCGCCCAGTCGATAAGTAGAGAAACCCAAAATATGCCATACCGGCCGGCGCGTGGCAAGGGGCCGGAGGGTGTACTCCTCTCGCTCCGTTCGGCTGAGCTTACGGCCGAAGCCGCGAGAGGAAATCATTTCGCGGAGCGAGATGAATACACTCGGCCGTTCAGGCCAACTCGGCGAAGTTCTTCAGAAGTTGCAGGCCGGCGCTTTGACTCTTCTCGGGATGGAACTGCACGGCGTACAGATTGTCGCGCCAGATGCCCGCACAGAAGGGCTGCGGGTAGTTCGTTTCGATCGCGATGACCGATGCATCCTGCGGCACAACGTAGTAGGAGTGCACGAAGTAGAAGTACTCGTCGTCGTCGATGCCGGCAAAGATTGGTGGGCGACGGCGGAAGGCGATCTGGTTCCAGCCCATGTGAGGCACTTTGAACTCGTGCGGCAACTGAAACTTCACAACGTCGCCCGGCACGACGCCCAGCCCTTCGTACTCGCCGTCCTCAAAACTTTTGTCGAACAACAACTGCAGCCCGAGGCAGATGCCCAGGAACGGCTTGCCGGAATTAATCGCATTGCGGATCGGCTCGACCAGGCCGCGCTCGCGCAGGGCGCCGATCGCGTCGCGGAAAGCGCCCACGCCGGGCAGCACGATCTTGCGGGCGTCGGCCAGCACGGCGGGGTCGCTGGTGATCACCGCCTGGTGCCCGACGCGCTCGAATCCCTTCTGCACGGAGCGAAGGTTGCCCATTTCGTAGTCGACGATGGCGAGCATGGGGGGAGGGATCAGGGTTCAGGGCCGGAAGTAAGACCGGTAGGCGGGAGTGATGTTCGCGCAGCAACTTCATTCTAACAGGCCGCGGTGGGGGTGGCACGTCCCTGAGCCCAGGGCGAAGGGCGTGGCCATCGCGGATCGTGCTCACCACGCCCATCGCTGGGAGCTCTGGGCGTGCCACACAACCAGAGCCTCAGCGCTGCATCAATTCCGGATAGATGACCACTTCGATGCGTCGGTTGCGGGCGCGGCCGGCATCGGTCGCGTTGGAAACGACCGGATGGGCGCCGCCGTGACCGACGACGAACAACTGCCGCGGCTGCATGCCGCTGCGGCTGAGCGCATCGTAGACAGCCATTGCCTGGGCGACGGCCAGATGTTGATCGGTCGGATATTGGGGCGAGGACATCGGGCCGCCGTC
This sequence comes from Lacipirellulaceae bacterium, assembly GCA_044868555.1. Taxonomy (GTDB): domain Bacteria; phylum Planctomycetota; class Planctomycetia; order Pirellulales; family Lacipirellulaceae; genus JABDGM01. The sequence goes on from JBIOWO010000112.1 coordinate 41,407, forward strand.
GGTGTGGCCCTCGATGCCGATCAATTGCTGCGGATAGTTCTGCGCCAAGTCGGCGGCGACGCTCCGCAAGACGGCGTCGGAGCCGTATTTGAATTGTGCCGTGCCCGGGTTAAAAAGTTGATCGCCGGGCAGCTCGATGCGGATCACGTCGCCGTCCTGGCGGACCAGGATGCCGGGCATGTTCGCAATGGTGAGATTGCGGAGCAGACTGTTGTTGGCGCGAATCTCGCCCTGGCTGCGGGTCTGCACGCTGGCGGCCAGGGCGGACGTGCGGTTGCGAAGCTGATCGTTGTCGGTTTGCACGGCGACGAGGCGATCGGATGTGTCGCGAAGTTGGACCTGCGTGGCGCGGACCTGGTCTTCGAGCAGTTGGTTCTGTTGCCGCGCCTGAGCCAGCAGCGACTGGAGCTCCTGGTTGTCGCGGTCGAGCGAAGCGGCCCGCGTTTGATACTGCTGGGTCTGCTGAGCCAACGCCGTTTGCTGCTCGGGCGAAAGCGTGACGGCAGCTTGCTGTCCCTGGGGCGCGTACACATACCGTCCACAGCCCGCCAGGGAAAACAGCGCGAGCGCGGTGGCGAACCGGCAAAGGTAAATGTGTGACACGGCGACGAATCCCTGTCGCGGCCAGTTGGTCGACGCAACGAACATCGGTCAGCCAGGCGATTGGCATCGCCCAGCCGGGTGAGGAGCGGGCGAATGGTAGCGGGCGGATGCTACCGCGACAAGGTCGCTGACGGCCGGCGACATTACCGGCTGCCAGCAACGCTTGCGGTGTCGGTGCCATGCTTTCGCGGCGCAGCCACGTAAGCATGTTTGGACAGGCAACTACATGCCTACGCCGCTGCGCGGCGAAGGCATGCCACCCCATGTCGGATAAATGCCGTAGAAGCGGCGGATGTAATTTCGGTGCCAGCGCTGCGGCTTGTGCGGCTCCCAACCCAGCCGGGCCATCAGCCGATCGGAGAGGCGGAAGTTGGCCGCGTCACAGACGATCGCGTCGATCTGCTTCAACTCGGCGATCGCGTCGAGAACCAGGAGCGCCGCGCGGAACGTGCGGTAGCTGGTACCCGCGGTGGAGACGATGTATTTGAGCGCGAGGAAATTGGGCATCTGCCGCGGTTGGTTGTAGTACAACCGGCAGCGATCGGCCGTACCGCGGGCATGATACCGCGGTCCCAGCGGCAGAAATTCGGGTAGCGACACCAGCTTCGGCCACGGCCGCAAATGCACGGCCCGCAACTCGCCGCCGACGGTCTCAATGACACCCCAGCGGCGCGCGCGGATCCGCTCGCGGCCGGCGTCGAAATTGGTGACTGTTTCAATCAACATTTGGTTCACCACAGAGGACACAGAGTTCACAGAGAAGAGAATACGCGCGGCAATCAAAAGTCTTCTCTGTGCCCTCTGTGCTCTCTGTGGTGAAATATACGTCGTCAAATCGTTTCAGGCCTCGATGCCGAAGACCAGCGTTTTCACCATTCGCCACAGGTAGAGCAGGATGCCGAGTAGTACCAGGCAGACGGCGAGCACGGCGATTACGAGGAGTGGGTAGGCGAACATGGGCTGGGCCCAATTCCAAATCGGCGCCCAGGCGACGACCACCGTCGCGGAGGCCAGGCACAGGTATGGCACGTAGGGGATGACGTCGTCGCGGCGGAAAATGAGTTGCAGGATTCCGACCAACAGCCCCGCGAACGGTGCGAGGAAGAACGCGATGAGACACGCCTGCCAGCCGAGGAACGTGCCGACCATCATCATCAGCGTGACGTCGCCGAAGCCCATCGCTTCGCGGCGGAGTGCGAGCGTGCCCATCAGCCGCACGGCCCACACGATTCCGCCGCTGCCTACGAGGCCGATGAGCGCCGTGAGCAGGCCGGCCCAGCACGGGTCGCCGATGACCCAGAACGGAATGATCGCGGCCGTGCCAACCAGGAGTAGCCAGCGCACCGGTGGCCGGCCGAATTCGCGGCCGATGCGGCGGAGGATGACGCGTAACGCCGCCCAGGCGCCGCGCCGTCCGCGCCAAATGCGCGGCACGAGCGCGAAGCACCACAGCCAGTAGCAGCCGAGCGCGACGGCGAGCGATGGCCAGCGACGGGCCTGTGCCCAACTTGGCGGCCAATCGTGCGGAGCGGCGGCGGTCACGGGCTCAAGCCAATATCGGCCGCCGTTCGGCCCCCATGCCGGCCCGCCGGCCGGGCTATCGAGCTCCGCGCCGATCGCCGGCTGCGCCTGCCGCTCGGCGACGTGCGGCAGCAGCGACATCGGCATCGCGGTGGCCAGCACCAGTCCTAACAGCGCGCCAACGACGGTGATCTCGTCCGGGACAATTTTCTCATCGATGTCGATGAAGCTGGCCGCCAGCATCAAGCACAGCAAGACCACGTGACTGGCAAATTGCAGATACAGCGGCCACGGCCACAGCGGCAGCACAACAGTTGTTGGGACTTGACCCTGCACCAGCTCGAATCGCACAATCTCCCACCAATAGAGAGCGGCGAGCGTGACGCCCAATCCCAGCTCCAAGAGCAGCGGCCGAATCCAGAATCCGCGGCCGTGCATTTCGGCTTCGTGGCGCAGGCTGAGCCAGCCGATCACCGGTAGGCAATCGGACCAGCTGCGCGGTGGAGCATCGGGCGGCACGCGAGACCAGGGCGAAATCGGCCGCCGGAACCAGGCGAGCGAGTAGATGGCCCAATTCACGAGCGAGCCGAGGCAGATGCCCAGCAGAAAGATCGCGGCGAGTTGCACTGCGAGGGGGAGCATTGGTCCATCCATGACGCGGCCGTCCCCGCTCTAAAGTTCGTCCAGCTGTGCTACGATTTCATCCGCCAATTCGGGGGCCGATTTGCCTTCGGTATCCACGACAAAGGTAGCACACTCGCGGTACAGCGGCGTGCGGACGGCGAGCAGGGCTTCAACTTCGGCCCGGCCGCCGGCGGCCGTGAGCTGCGGCCGGCGGCTGGCCGTGGCCTCGTCGGCGGCAATTCGCGTGAGGATTGTGTCGACCGATGCGGTGAGCCAGACGACAGGGCCGGCAGCACGGATGGCAGCCCGATTGGCGTCCCGCAATACGGCCCCGCCGCCGAGCGCGGCGACAGTTCTTCGTCGACGGGCGAGCTCGCCGACGACGGCGGCTTCCAAGTCGCGAAATGCCGGTTCGCCTTCGTCGGCGAAGATGGCCGCGATCGATTTGCCGGCCTGACGCTCGATGATCTCGTCGGCGTCGACCCAGTCGTAAGCAAGTAGTTCGGCCAACTCGCGGGCGACGGTCGATTTGCCCGTGCCGCGATAGCCGATCAGGAAGATGGGTTTGTCGCGGTGATCCGTCATGCGATTCCTTCATCCCGGCCGCTGAAGCGGCCTCGCCGCTCGCTAATCAATACTTCACCGGTCCGATCGCCCGCTTGAGCGTCTCGCGCATTAACTGTTCGGGCGCTTCCTTGCCGGTGAACAGCAGGAATTGCAGGGCCGCCTGGCGGATGAACATCTCGACACCCGTGGCGATCCGGCAGCCGTGGGCCCGCGCTTCCTTCAGCAGCAAAGTCGACTCCGGATTGTACACCGTGTCGAACACGACCATCGACGGCTTGAGGTGCGACTTGTTGAACGGCGATTCGTCGACATTGGGATGCATGCCGACCGGCGTGCAGTTGACGACGATCTCGACGTCGGCGATGTGCCGGGCCGGCCATTCGACGCAGCGGCCGCCGAACTGCTCGGCCAGAAATTGGGCCCGGGAGCGAGTGCGGCTGGCGATGGTCGTTTTCGCACCGCGGCGCTGCAGGCCGTACATCACGGCCCGGGCGACGCCGCCGGCGCCTAGCACCACCACTTTCTTATCTTTGAGCGGACTGGGGCCGTTCGCCCCGGCCGGGCTGCCCAGGGCGATTTCCAGGCAGTCCATCGCCGCCTTGTAGTCGGTGTTGTAGCCCAGCACCTCCTCACCTTTGAAGAGCACGGTGTTCACGGCGCCGATGCCTTTGACGGCCGGGTCGACCTTGGTGAGGAATTTGGCGATGGCTTCCTTGTGGGGAATCGTCACGCTCAGACCGCGGATGCCCAGTCGCGGAACGTCCTCGACAAATTGCCCGAGCGTATCGAACGGCACGCGGAACGGCACGTAGACCGCGTCGATTCCCGCCGCGCCGAAGGCCGCGTTGTGAATCTGCGGGCTGAGGCTGTGGCCGATCGGGTCGGCGATCACGCCGTACACGGCCGTCTCGGGCCCGATATTGTTGTGGCGGTAGATGTTCACCATGTGCTCGTAGCTGAGCTGACCGGGCGCGAGGGCCCGTTCGTGGTGGAACGTGGCGTAGGTGAACGGCGCGCCGAACTTGGGGCCCAGGATCCGCGACGGCGTGCCAATGTCGCCCATGCACATGCCGATGGTCGGCGAATCGCTCTCCTGCATCATTTCGAGCACGCGGAGATTGTCGTGCGGCTGGTTGGCCATGCCGGCAATTTTCACGATGTCGGCGTCGAGCGACTTGAGCTTGGCGTGCAGCTCGCGGAGGTTGTCTGGCGTGTTGCGGAAGCTGTGGTAGCTGACAATCCGCTTCGTCTTGCCGAAGCGGGGAATCTTGCCCGCGATGTCGTCCTCCAGGTCGATGTACTCGACGCCGTTGGCGATCGCCTCGCGGATCATGATCATCCGTGCGTCTTCGCTGCCCGTGTATTTGCCGCCGTCCTGCTCGCGGCGGACCGTGATGATCGTCGGGCACGGCCGGTCTTTCAGCAGCCGCTGGATGTTCACGCGAGTGCTAATGTAATCGAGGCGCAGCTCGACCAATTGGGCTCCCTGTTCGACCAGGTGCTTGTGCTCGGCGAGCATGTGTTTGTGGCGGCTGCGGCCGATGCTGACGCAAATCATTGGGGAGAGGTCGGGGGTCGGAGGTCGGAGGTCAGGGCGTTTTGCCCTGAAACCTTTATTGTCGCCAAAGAGGGCGGCCGGATCAAATGCGCTTGAATTGGCGATCCAGGTCTTCGCGGGTGAAGACCAGGGCCGTAGGGCGGCCGTGGGGGCAGTGATGCTGGTCCTGGACCAGGTGGCGCTGGGCGAGGAGGGCATCGATCTCTTCGGGGGTCAGGCGGTCGCCGAATTTTACGGCCGCTTTGCAGGCGATCATGTGCAATAGATCGTCCAACAGGTCGCGCGGTTCGGGCCGTTTTCCGCCGGAGAGCAGCTTTTCGACCAGCTCGCGGAGCACCTCGGCAGGGCTGAGATTGGCGAGCATCGCCGGGTAGCTGGCCACCAGGACCGTTTCGCCGCCGAACGGTTGCACCTCGACACCCAGTTGAGCGAGCAGCTCGGAATGTTCGAGCACGGCCGCCGCCTCGGTAGCCGCGAGGTCGACCGGCTCCGGCACGAGCAGCTTTTGCGACTCGAGCGCGCCGCCGAGCACCTTGTCGCGAATCTGCTCGTAGAGGATGCGTTCGTGGAGCGCGTGCTGGTCGATGACCTCGATGCCGGCGTCCGTTTCGACGACCAGGTAGCGGTTGTGTACTTGTAGCGCGTTGCTTGCGGCGTTTGCCGCGCGGAAAACCGCCGGCGGAGCCACGGGTTCTTGTCGGCCGATGTCGAACGGCTTGAACTCCGGGGCGTCAAAGCGATGGAGTCGCAGCGGCTCGACCGACGGTTGTGTCGGCGAAGTGCTTCCTGCCGCATCATCCGTGGTCCATGGGTCCGGTTGCTCGCCCAGTTGCTTGCCGAGCGCTTCCTTGGCCCAGCGGACTAGTTCGCTGCTGGAGGACGTCGCAGTTTCAAGTTCGCTGACCGATTGCCCGCCAGTCTCTCCAAGAGGTGCGGCGCCCCGCGCTTTCAGATCGGTAGTGAGGAACTTTGTCCGCAGCGTGCCGAGGAGCTGGCTGTACAATCGGCCGGAATCCTGGAAGCGGACTTCCTGCTTCGTGGGATGGACGTTGACGTCGACCATTTCCGGCGGCATTTCGAGGCGCAGGAAGCAGATCGGCTGGCGACCGGTGAGCAGCAGGCCGCGGTAGGCCTCGCCGAGCGCGTGCTGCAGGGCCCGGTCGCGGATGGCCCGGCCGTTGAGGAACAGATATTGCTGCCGGCCGGTGGCCCGGCTGTGCATCGGGTTGGCGACGTGGCCGGCGAGCGTGACGCCTTCGTTTTCACTGTGAACGTCGATAAGATCGCCGGCCATGTCGTCGCCGAAGAGGGCGGCAATCCGTTGGCGGATGTTGTCCACCGGCGGCAAGTCGTGCATCAGCCGGCCGTTGTGCGAGAGCGTGAAATGAATGCGCGGGTGGGCGAGAGCGACGCGCGTGACCGCTTCGATCGCGTGGCTCATTTCGGTTTGGGCTGAGCGCAGGAACTTGTGCCGCACCGGCGTGTTGAAGAACAGGTTGCGGACCTCAATCGTCGTGCCAACCGGGCAGCCCACCGGCGCGACGGGCTGGGCTGCGCCGCCGACAACTTCCAGTTCGGCGCCGCTTTCGGCTTCGGCAGTGCGGCTGCGAATCACGAGCCGGCTCACTTCGGCTATCGAGGCCAGCGCCTCGCCGCGGAAGCCGAGCGTGCCGACCGAGAACAGGTCGTCGGCCGACTCGATCTTGCTCGTGGCGTGGCTGGCCGCGGCGAGCGGCAGCTCGTCGGCCGCGATGCCGCAGCCGTTGTCGGCCACGCGGATCGCCTCGCTGCCGCCTTTGTCCAGCGACACGTCGATCCGCGTCGCGCCGGCGTCGACCGAGTTTTCGAGCAGCTCCTTCACGACGCTGGCCGGCCGCTCGATCACCTCGCCGGCGGCGATCTTGTTCACAACGCTCGGCGATAGTTGGCGGATGGTAGGCATAATTGCGATCAGGTTCCTTCCCTGCAGCCCGCATCCTTGCTACTGCGTCAGTCCGTATTCTTTAATCTTCCGATACAACGTTCGCTCGCCGATTCCGAGCATGGCGGCAGCCTCCTCGCGGTTGCCGCCGGTGACCTTGAGCGTTTCGGCGATGAATAGCGACTCGAGGTCGTTCAGCGATTTGCCGATCAGTTCGTGGAGGCCGTCGGTTCCGGCCGCTGAAGCGGCCTCGCCGGCGCCGGCGGCAGGGGCGAGCTCGTCGGGCAGGTCGTCCAGGTCGAGCACTTCGTCGATGTCCACCACCACCATGCTTTCGATCACGTTGCGGAGCTGCCGCACGTTGCCGGGCCAGTCGTACGCAAGCAGTCGACGCCGGGCGGCCGTCGAGATGCCGCGAATTGTTTTCTGATGTCGTCTGGCGTGCTCTTTCGTGAAGTAGTCGATGAGGAGCGGGATGTCCTCGCGGCGGTCGACCAGCCGCGGCAGCTTGATCGTGACCACCTTCAAGCGATGGTACAGGTCCTCGCGAAATGTGCCGGCGGCGATCGCTTTTTCCAGGTCGCGGTTGGTGGCCGAGAGGATGCGGACATTTACCTTCACGGGCTCGTTGGAGCCGACGCGGGTGATCTCGCCACTTTCGAGCACGCGCAGGAGCTTGATCTGCGTGGGAATGGGCATGTCGCCCACTTCATCGAGAAACAACGTGCCGCCGTCGGCATATTCGAACTTGCCCTGGCGATCGCTGGAGGCGTCGGTGAACGCTCCGCGGATGTGGCCGAACAGCTCGCTTTCCAGAATGTGCTCGCTGAGGGCCGCACAATTGAGCGGCACGAACGGCCGTTTTTTGCGCGGGCTGTTCTGGTGGATCGCTTTGGCGACCAGCTCCTTGCCCGTGCCGGTGTCGCCCTGAATGAGCACGGTCGCGTCGGTGGGGGCAATCCGCTGCAGCCGGGTGATGATGTCGTGCATCTGCGGGCTGTTGCCGATGACGCCCTCGAAGCCGAACCGCTCGTCGAGCCGGCGGTGCAGCTCGGCGTTGGCCCGCCGCAGGTACTGGCTGCGGGCCGCGTTTTCGACGACCGCCCGCAATTGCTTCAAGTCGAGCGGCTTGAGCAGGTAGTTGAACGCGCCGCGCTGCATCGCCTCGACGGCCGACTCGATCGTGCCGTGCCCGGTGACCAGGACGATTTCGGCGTCGGGCTGCAATTCCTTGCACCTGGCGAGCACTTCGAGGCCGCCGATGTCCGGCATCTTCAAATCGGTGACCACGATTTCGAACGGCGTGTGCTCGAGGAGCGAGACGGCCTCGCGTCCGCCGCCGGCAATCGTGCAGGCAAAGCCGATGCTTCGCAGACTGTCGGCCATCGCCTCGGCGTGGGCGACGTCGTTGTCGACGATGAGCGCCTGGATCGGTGGACCGGGCGTGGCGGCAATGGCGGGCTTCGGCGGCATGACCCGATGATAACGTCTGGCTGCCGCAAGCGCAAAGGGGCGGCGCGCAGGAAGCCGAATGTTAGCTGCTCGCGCTGCGATAGCTCAGCAGCGCGCGCTGGAATACCCAGCGGCTGGCGGCGAGGCTGATGACGGTCGCCAGGATCGCGAATGCGGCCAGCCATGCATACTCGCGCTCCAGCGGCTTGGCCAGCATTCGGGCCGGGACGTTTACCACGATGAGAATCGGCAGCACGAAGGTAAAGACAAGTCGCAGCCAACCGCCGATGGGGCCGCTGTAAATCTCCATCGGGTAGCGCGAAAACGTGGTGATGTAAAACCAGAAGTCGTAGATCGACGTGTTGCGGCCGAGCCACACGCTCGCTGCCGCGAGCACGATCGTCAGGCTGTACAGGATGCCGATGCCCGCCACGACGTAAACCGGGTAGAGAACGACCTGCCACACGGTGAGCGTGAAGCCCTCGACCCGCGGCAGGGCGTACGACATGAGCGCCACGGCCACGGCCACGTTCGCCAGCGATGCCCACTCAATCCGCCGCAGCGAAATCAAGAACTGCGTGTCGATCGGCTTGAGCAGGGCGAAGTCGAGCCCGCCGGTGCGGATCAACTCGCTGAACTCATCGGCGTTGGTCATGAATAGCAACTGCACGATGCTGTTGATCAACATGCTCGTGGCGATGAACACGAAGAACTGGAACTTGTCCCAGGCGGCGCCCTCGGGGCCGCCGGCGCCGATCTGGCTCGTGTAATTGAAAATCAGCAGATAGAAGCCGATGTTCATCATCACCCAGCCGAACGACGAGATCGTCTCGATGATGAAGTTGGCCGGGAACATCATGTCCCGAATTACGCTGTTGCGGGCGAAGGTGAGGAAGACGCGGAAATAGGAGGGGCGTTGAGACATGGAATTGCAAAATGCAAAATGCAAAATGAAAATTGCAGATTGGGGAATCAACCGCCAAAGCCGCTGTAGTGTTTGATGCCGCGCCAGTAGTTGACGCGGCAGGCGACGATGAAAAACAGCACCCAGGCGGCCTGGATTGCGAGGCCGTTCCACAGCGCGGGGCCTTCAATTTTTCCCAGGAACACGGCCGCCGGAAAGTAGGCGAGGTATTGCAGCGGAATGATCATCACGATCGTGTTCCACGGCGCTGGCAGCATATCGAGCGGAAACATGTGGCCCGAGAAAAAGAAATTGAACAACATGTACACGAACAGCAGCGAGCTGACTTCCAGGAACCAGAAGCCGATCATGCCAATCGTAGCTTCCAGGAAGAATCCCAGCAGGAAGGAAAAGATCAGCGATGTGATGTAGGCGAACATCACGCTCGGCGACGGCCAGCCGGGGAAATAATCGCGGCACAGGTAGAACACGAACGCAAACGGCAGAAACGCGACCGCGTAATAAACCACCTTGTGGGCCACCCGCATCAACAGCAGAAAGCCAATGAGATCGACCGGCTGGATGAGATACTTCTTGATCTCGCCGTTACGGATTTGAACGGCGATGCCGCCGGCCAGGCCGGGCATGCTGGAAAACGAGCGGCTGATCATCGTCAGCAGGTAGTAGGCGACGAAGTCGTGATAGCTGTAGCCGGCGATCTGCTTCGTGTCGATGGGCTTGCCCGAGGCGGCGCTCATGCCGGCGAACACGGCCCCCCACAGAAAAATCTGCGTGACAATCGGCAAAAATCGCATCAACGTGCCGAGCCAGAAGTCGCCGCGATAGACAAGCCGCTCTTCAAGGCAGATGCGGAGGATAGTCCACCAGGTTTGAGCGCGGGCAAGCATCAACGGCAGGCATGGAGCGGGGAGCGGGGAGCACGGAGCAGGAAGTAATCCGTACTGAGTACCAAGTACTGAGTATTCTACCCGCGTGGCTTGCGGCGTGTGTAGAGCGCGACGACACTAGCAACGACTACCAGCAGAATTCCGGCCGGTTCTGGCACTGCCGCACTGATGCCATCGAGCGATGTTCCCCCGCCACTTGCGGCCGCCATGCCAAATCGGCTCCGCCAGTGAGTGTAGTCCTCGCTGCCGACATTGCCGTTGCCGCTGCCATCGGCGCCGGTCCCGGGCGTCACGTTCTGTCCTTGCGTATTTCGCCACACGACATAGTCGGCGGCGTCGACGAAACCGTTGCCGTTGTAGTCGCCATTGTTGCCCGGCAACGGGATGACCTCCCAACCGATGTCTTGGAGCGCGGCCGCGTCAAGTTCGGTGAATAGCTTGCGTGTGCCATTGAGTATGTCGGGGTCCATGGCGACCTCTTGAGACGTTGATGTGCCATATACGACGCTCATCGTGCCATTGTCCCAATGCCCCGTGTCTGCCAACGGGACGTTCGTGCCACCATGCAATGTCTTGGCATTCTCGCCGAAAAAACTGAAGCTCGAAAAATCGATCAGATCTTGAAATTCCATCGATGCGCCAAACCCAACGGCGTGCCCTAGCTCGTGGATCGCCACGGAGTAGAAGTCGACCACGTTTCCTGATGGCGGAGTCGCGTGATTATAGTGCCAGGTCGTGGAAGCATCGCGGTCGAACGTGATGGCGCCACCCCAGGCGGAAAAACCGGTTGGCTCGCCGCGTCGCTCAACGGCATTTTCGAATTGCGCCGTAATGGCGTCGATCTCGTCAATTTCCTCCGTCGTGAATCCGCCGGACGGCGTACTGCTCCATCCATAGCCGCCGGGCCCGCCAACTCCAGCGGTGTCTCCCGCCAAGCTCTGTGCGCCGGCGTAGACAATGTATTGGTCAGCCGCGACCGTCGGATTGGTGATCTCCACGGAACCACCCGTCGCGGGATGGTCGAAATCCATCGTCCACTCCCACGTCACTTGCCCGTCAAAAAAGTCGCTGTAGTATTGCGGCGGCGTCTGGATCGACGACAGAGAGTCGTTCAGGATGCTCGTGAAGAAGCTGGCGGCCGATTCGAGCGCGGCCTTCGCCTGCAACCCGGATGTCAGGCCGCCCGGGTTACCGGAGCCGAAAAAATTGTTCGTGTCGTAGGTATAATCGAGCACAATGTTGATCGCACTTGCCGGCGCCGCCACGATGGCCAGCACGGTCCACAGCGCAACAATCCTCCAACCTTGCCAATTCGTCATGGTGCGTGCCTGCGATGGAATGCGTCCAGCGGACATCAACGGCGAATCCGTATTGTGGGCGGAAAAATCGCCATGATCAAGCTGGCCCCGATCAGGAGCACCACGCCGGCCGGCTCCGGCACGAATGCAGTCACGTCGCCGAGCGATGATCCACTTGCGCTGCCGAGCGTGTTGCCGAATCTTGCCCGCCAGAATGTATAGTCTTCATTTCCGATCGTGCCGTTGCCGCTGCCGTCGGCCCCGGTGCCGGGCGTTACGCTTTGATTGAGCGTGTTCCGCCAAAGGGCATAGTCGGCCGCGTCGACCACCCCGTTCCGATTATAGTCGCCCGGCGGCGTCGGCGGCGGGACCACGCTCCAACCGATGTCCGAGAGCGCAGCCGCATCGAGAGTTGTTAATTGACGGCGCGTGGTGGGAGGAAACGTGGAGACCATGATTGCAGTCTGCGACGTGCCGGCGCCGTACACGGTGCTTGTCACGCCGTCGCCCCAGTGGCCGCCGTCGCCCGTCAGCGGTACCGGTCCACCGTACGCGGCCTTTGCCAATGCGCCGTCGAAGCCCGCCGGCTTGATCAAACTGTCAAACTCGGGCGCGCCGCCAAAGCCGAGGACGTGGCCTAGTTCATGCACGGAGACCGAGTAGAAATCGGTCGTCCCCGCAGGCGGCGGTGTTGTGTGAGAGAAGTGCCAGTTCGTATCGTTGTCGAACGAAAGGGCACCTCCCCAGCGGGCAAAATCATTCGTGGGCTCGTTGCGCCTTTGATAGGCAGAAATGAATTGGGCCTCAATGGCGTTCATTTGGGTGATGTCGGTGGAGTTTGGATTACCGATAACCGTCCGGGACGGCGTTGTGGAATGACTCCCGAACCCGCCTTGCGCTAATGTGTTGCCGGAGAAAGTTTGTGCCCCGGCGTACACGCGAATCTCGTCGGCCGGAATTGCCTCATTCGAAAGTGTTCTTGAGCCGGACCCGACCGTATTGCTGAAACCGAGAGTCCAGCCCCAGGTGACAGTCACGCGCGGGCTCGAATACGTCGGCGGCAAAATCGCGGCGAGCGTGTCATTGAGAATCGTCGAGTAGTAAGCGGCGGCCGCGTTGAGCGCGGCCTTGGCCTGAACAGCTTGCGGCGTGCCGGAGTTAAAGAACGGTGACGAAAGACCGTGTAAGTTTGCGGCGTCATACTCGATTTTGACGGTCACCGCCGCGGCTGGTGCCGCCACCAAGATTGCGGACGCCAGCAGCACTTCGATCCGCAATTTGCAATGCCCACGCATCGTCAGCGTCCGTGATCCACTAGGTCCCGAAAGGCCCTGTATCCCACTTTACCAGCAAACGCGCATACCGGCCAGCGAACGCGGCCGGGGCGACACGTTTTAGCGTACTCCTCTCGCTCCGCGAGATGAAATTCCTCTCGCGGAGCGAGAGGAGTACACGCCGGCCGCTCGACAATCGGCCGCCAAAAAACCTAGAATGACCGCTGCGAAAAACGCTGATCACACATTCCGGGGAAAGGTAGATGATTGCCATGAGCACGATTGTTGACATCCACGCGCGGCAGATTCTCGACAGCCGCGGCAACCCGACCGTCGAAGTCGACGTGACCCTGGACGATGGCACGGTGGGCACGGCCGCGGTGCCCAGCGGCGCCAGCACGGGCGTGCACGAGGCGTGGGAGCTGCGCGACGGGGACAAATCGTATTTCCTCGGCAAGGGCGTGCAAAAGGCCGTCGACAACGTGAACGACCGCATCGCCGCCGAGTTGATCGGCATGGACGCGCTGGACCAGGTCGGGCTCGACCAGTCGATGATCGCACTTGACGGCACGCCGAATAAGAAGGAGCTGGGCGCGAACGCGATTCTCGGCGTGTCGCTGGCGAATGCCCATGCGGCTGCCCGGTATTGCGGGCTGGCCCTCTACCGTTACCTGGGCGGATCGAATGCCCGCCTGTTGCCCGCGCCGATGATGAACATCGTCAACGGCGGCCAGCACGCCGACAACTCGGTCGACGTGCAGGAGTTCATGGTCATGCCGCTGGGATTCGATACCTTCAGCGACGCGCTGCGCTGCGGCTGCGAGATCTTTCATCACCTCAAGAAGGTGCTGCACGACAAGAAGCTGAGCACGGCCGTGGGCGACGAAGGCGGCTTCGCGCCCGATCTGCCCAATAACGCCTCCGCGATCGACCTCATCCTGGAAGCGTGTGACAAGGCCGGCTATCAGCCCGGTAAGCAAGTGTGGATCGCCATGGACGTTGCCGCCACCGAGCTGTACGACGACAAAAAGAAACGGTACACGATCGACGGCAAGGAGCTGGAATCGGCCGCGATGGTCGACCTCTTGGAAAGCTGGGTGAAGAAGTATCCCATCTGTTCGATCGAAGACGGCTGCAGCGAAGACGATTGGGAGGGCTGGAAGCTATTGACCAAGCGGCTCGGCGACAGGGTGCAGCTCGTGGGAGATGACCTGTTTGTCACCAACACCGAGCGGCTCGAGCGCGGCATCAACGAGGGTATCGCCAACAGCATTCTCATCAAGGTGAACCAGATTGGCACGCTCACCGAGACGATCGAGGCCGTGCGCCTGGCCACGCGGCACGGCTACACCAACGTCATGAGCCACCGCAGCGGCGAGACCGAGGACGCGACGATCGCCGACCTGGCCGTCGCCGTGGGGAGCGGCCAGATCAAGACGGGCAGCGCCTCGCGCAGCGATCGCATGGCCAAGTACAACCAGCTCTTGCGGATCGAGGAGCAGCTCGGCGACGCGGCCCAGTACGGCGGGCCGTTGTTTCCGAAGAAGTGAGTCTAGGCGTTGTCGAAAACCTGTTCCAGGACGCACGAGTCGACGGCCGCTGGCAGAACCTGGTGCTGCTGCGCGGCACGAATCGCGTCATCCGCGTCCCCATTGTCGGCCCATCGTCGGTCTCGGTCGTCGGCATTGGTTGACGATTCACGGCCCGCGCTCTCAATCGCCAGAAGCTGAACGAGCTCGGCGTCGAGGCGTGGCGTGCCGATCGGACTGGCGAACGCGGCCACGCGGGCCGGCTGGGCGCGCCTGGAACGTTCCAGGGGGGGCACCGCCCAGCCGACCTGTGGATCGACGACTGGCGTGGTGGGTTCGCTAGTCGCGAGCGACATGAATGTCGCCAATCTTACCGGCGATTCATACATCGTCAGCTCCACGAGTTCCGCGCTCGCGTCACCACCGATTTCGACTTCGCCGAGCCGGTTCGCGGGATCGGTCAGCTCGTGGACCGACACCATTCCGCTCGAAATGGCGAACAGGCGGTCGCCGATCTGCACCGACCGCTCCACCAACGTGCCGTGCTCAATAATACCGAGCGGCGTGAACCCGCCCGCGACGTCGATCTGGAACACTTGCAGGCCGCCCTGCCCCACGTCGAAGATCGGCTCGGTCTCGCCTTCTGGCTGCCACCACGCCGACCAGTCATCCGCCGTGTAGATCGGAAGCGCCAGAATCTGCTCGTCGGCAAAATAACTCACCGCATGGTGATCGCCGTCGCCACGCAACCAGCGGTCGCCTGTGGCCGGCGTGGCAGTCGTACGGCCGCCGTCGAACGAATATCGGTCGACCAACTGCGGATTGCTCAGGTCCGACACGTCGAAGATCGACACCTGCAATTCCTGAAACAGCCCGGTGACCTCGTCCGCGCCGCGGCCAATCGCCAATAAATGATTCTCGTCGATCGGCTGGAGATAGTCGGAATAACCCGGAATGTGGAGCTCGCCCACCAGTTGGGGATTCGTCGGCTCGCTCAGATCGACCACAAACAGCGGGTCCACCGTGCGGAACGTGACAAAATACGCCATGTCGCCCGCGAACCGCACCGAATACAACACTTCGTTTCCCGCGATATCATCCACGCGGCCGACGATATCCAGCTTCCGCCCATCCTGGGCAAGCACCAGCACGCTCTGCCCCGCCGAGGCCAGGCTCCAGGTATTCGGCGTCGTCACAATCCGCAAATAACCGTCCTTTTCGTCGACCGTGAATTGGTTCAACACTGTTCCGTCGAAGGAACCTTTCGCTGCCACGTCAACGGCGTGGGTCTCGTTGTCGATCGAGAATTTCCACACGTTCGTGCGCAGACGCCAGTTGAAGTCGCCGACAGAAAGCCAGTTGTCCGATTCCCAAGTTCGCTGGGAAAACAAATAAATGTTGTCCGCGGTCGAATACACCTGCTCTCCACCGTTGCCCAGCACGCTGGCCTTGTCCACCGGTCCGGCCACATCGCTCGTCAGATCAAACGTGGCAACGGTCGTCACGTTACGATCGTGTCGCGAGCCTGAGTGATAGAGCTTGGCGGCGTCGATCAGCGGCGTTTCGTCGTTCACGGCGCCGTCCACGCCCAAACTCCGGATTTGTGGGCGAATCGAGCCAAGTATCTCGTCCTTCACGCGGGCAATATATTCTTCCTCCGTCTCGTACACGTACGTGGCATCCCATTCGACGGGGTACCATCCCCTCAACATCATGGCGTCGCCGACGACTGTTGACGGTGGATAGGTCTCAAAACCATCCACCGGCTTGGCGCTTAATTCACGTTCCACCCGCCGCTGGATCGGAGCCGGCAACTGAAACTGATTGTTCAGCACCAATCGCAACTGGCCGTCGACGGCCCGCGACGAAACCAGTCGCCCATCCATCTCCGTCTTTTGCACCAACGACGGTGCGGCCCGATCGGAAATATCGAGCACCGTCACCGTCGTCATTTCCGGCGCGGGCTCGCGCCATGCGAAATCGACGGCGAACATGCGAAGGGATTCCTCGCCGTTCCACCACCAGCCTCCCTTCGACGATACGATCGCCAGCCGATCGCCGGACAGGTACATGCCGACCGGCCGCCCCTCGAGCGCGAGCCGCGACACGACGCGCAAGTTCTCTCCCTCGCCGGCCTCGACGATCACCAGGTTCTTTCCCGAAATGATGTACAGATACTCGCCGTCGGTCTCAACCAGGTCCGCTTCGTCGACGCCCTCCACCTGCACGTTCGTCTTCAATGCGGCGTCGTTATCGGTGCCAGACGCCAGAGTAACTGCGCCGCCCGGCAGCAACGTGTCGCGAAGCACATAGGTCGGCCAATAGGGGTAGGGGCCCGGATAGGATGTCGTTTTGCCAAACAGATGCCCCCACTCCGCCACTGCCGCTTCAATCAGCCAGTTCTCAAATTCAGCGGTCGATGCGAATCGCGCCCACGACGTATCCGACGCAGTCGATGCGGGCAACGGGGCGTCGAATGAAACGACGTCGATCGTTGGAGCCGGAACGACAACTTCGGCGACCGCAACCGCCGTGCCGTCGTCCGGGTCGTTGCCGCTCATCATCAGGCGGTCTTCGAGCCGCTCGGCGTGGAGCCGCACCGAACGCGACAACTGCGTGCCGGATTTCGATCGGAATCGAGCGCCTCGTGTCGCGAATAGCGTCCAGTTCACCGTGCGCATAGCTGCCACCTGCTTGCGAGGGGAGAAAGTCAGGAGCCGGCGGACGGACGCCGAAGCGGCCATGCTTCGACGCGACCCGCCGGATCCCGATGTGGGCCTATTCCGTGGGCCGATTGGCAACCAGATATGTCACGCAGTTAACGAAATCTTCTTCGTTCGCCGGGAAATTGGCGGACAAACGCCGTCAGGGAAACAAGATGCGGGGTTTCAGGTCCGCTCGCTGTCGTCGGCCAGGTGATTGAACTTGGGCCGGCGGACGGCGATGGAAGCGACATCCCGATTGGCCCGCCGCGAATTGCCGGCCGCGATCCGCTCCAAGGCCAACACCATCAATAGCGGCGCAGCGCCGAACGTGCGATGCCACGATTCTCCGGCCAGCGACTGAAGCACCGATTGGGTGCTGCTGCCGATTTGCTCGAACGCGGTTTCGATGACCGATCCAGTCAGGCTGGCCGCGCCAGCGCCCTGCCCTGCCCCGCTGCCGACGTCACTGGCTGAATGCGAGTTGGCGGCGAGCGGCGCCGAATCGGATTCGTCGGCGCTATGTCCATCGCCGATCAGCGAATTGAGTTCACCAAGCAGCGTGTCGACCCACGCGCCCGCGCGAGTCGCCGGCATGGTGGCCGAAACTGTCTGGATGGTCGCGTCAGGTATTTGCAATTGCCCCGCGGCGCCATGTGTTCGTGTGGACGACAGCGGCCGATCATCCTGCAGCTTGAGATCGACTTTCGTCGACGAGCTCCGGTCGTTTCGATCGTCGAGCAGCAACCGCCCGTCGCGCTCCGGTTCACCTCCCGCCAACTCAAACACCATCGCCCGCGCCCATTCACCGGTGATTCCCGCGTTGGCGGCGCGAGCGGCGGCCAGATTGGCGGTAGCGGCCGAGTCGCCCTGGTTCTCATCCGCGAGCGAAACCAGGCGGACCGGGCGGCCGACCTCGGAACCGCGTTCCAGCTCGGAATTGGCGAGGATCCTCTCGATGGGAATCGAGCCGCCCTCGTCCGAATCGGTAGG